>NZ_JBEZDO010000024.1:0-169592 GCF_040648355.1 Nonomuraea sp. NPDC049152
AAGGCAGCGGCTTCAGCGGGCTGGTCCTCACCTACGTCGTCCGTAGCGAGGCGCGGGTCGACGAGATCATCGCGGAGGCCGAGCAGGCGGGCGCCCGTCGATGGTGGTCTCCGCAAGCACAGTGTGGCGGCGATCCGGGAATCTCTGATCGAGAGGGCTCCCTTGGCCGTGAAGCCTTCGCAGCAGTCGATGCCACCGCCCGCGATCACCTCCCACAGGGCCAGAACCCGACCCTCGGGATTGCTGAGGGCAGCACCGTGAAACTCCACGCCGCCCTCGACTCTGGCGTTGATGAGCACGATCTCCCCATCGGCACTGAAGCCCTCGCCACAGCTGAGCCTGCCGGTGACCCCCAGCCGCCGCAGTGAAAGCGCCGTCGCACCCGGGTTGGACAGCCTCCCGCCGTCGACGTTGACCGATCCGCGGACCTGCGTCGAGTCCAGGAAGACCTCTCCGGTCGCCACGAAGCCCGGTGTGGCTCGCAGCCCGCTGCCGATCTCCATCAGCGGCGCAAAGCCGCGAGGTCGACCAGGCCGGTGCGGGCTCCGGTGAAGACCGGCGCTTCCTCGAAATCGCACTCAGTCAAGATCAGAGGGTGTTGAACCTCGGCGTACGACAGGTCCAACCGGCCGATGATCCTGGCTCCGGACAGGTGCATCCCAGGCGTATGCCCTGGAAGGCGTTCCCGGGCGCCGAGCAGCATCCTTGCGATGACCGCAGCCCGAACGGAGGTGCCGGGAAGATCTACAGGACGCGCTGCGGGAAACGCCTCCCAGAGGGCGAGTTCCGGCTCGAACAGATCCTCGATGATCACAGGGCACTCCCGGAACGTCGCACGCGTCGGTAAGGAGATGCTCCAAGGTCACCACCGGCTTCGCAACCGTAGTGCCCTGCTCGTCCCTTGTGTCACAGGGCGCGATTTGCCGAAATGGTTCTTACGGCCACCCCGATCAACACCGCCTCACGCGCTGCGGTCAGTGGTAGCCGTGCCTGCCGTACAGCCGCACGAAGTTGGCGGGACAGACGTGGCCCAGGCGGGCCAGTCCGACGGGAGTGCGCTGAAACACCGTGACGTCATCGAGTCCGCCTGGTCCGATGGGCTGGACCAGCCGCCCGCCGACCTGGAGCTGCTCGACGAGCGGTTCGGGCACCTTGGGAAAGGCGGCCGAGACCAGCACAGCGTCGTACGGCGCGTGCTCCGGCACGCCCTCGGTCCCGTCGCCCACGATCACCTCGACGTTGGCGATCCCCTGCGCGGCGAGGTTGGCGCGGGCCCGGGCCGCCAGCTCCGGCCAGCGTTCGATGCTGACCACGTGGCCGGCAAGATAGGCGAGGAGTGCGGTCTGGTATCCGTATCCCGTGCCGACCTCCAGCACGTGCTCGACGCCGGTCAGGCCGAGGGCCGCGACCATCCTGGCGATGAGCGAGGGCTGGCTGGTCACCATCCCGCGGGGGATGGGCAGGGGCGCGTCCCGGTAGGCTTCCGCGGCGCGCTCGGGCGGCACGAACGCGGATCGAGGCACGGCCCTGACCGCGTCCAGCACGGCGTCGTCGGTGACCCCGGCCCGGACCGCCGCGTGGACGAGCCTCTCGGTGTCTCGTGGGGTCATGGGTCCATCCCGCAGCCTGTCACTCCACCTGTCAGGTCGCGACTACCCGCAGCCACAGCACGACACGCCTTCTCCCAGCAGGATATGGAGGGCGTCGCGGGCCCTGGCGCCGATTGCCGGCGTCAGGCTGGATGACGTGGTGGCCACCGCGGAACGGTCCGGCCTCAGCGGCGCGGCCCTGCGGGCAGGGCGACGCGACGACGGCTTCCTCCGACACATGGCCGAGCAGTTCGTGGCCTGCCCCGACGACGCCGTCACCGAGACAGCCCGCCGCCACGGCGTCGGCTCCGCCCTGCTGAAGGCATGCACGCAGATCTATGACCGGTGCGGCTACATGCTCATCTTGGGGCAGATGCCACCGACACCTGGGTGGCCCAGCGATTGCTGGATTCCTCCCGGCCGAGGCGTCCGCCGAGGCGGTCACCGACGCACAGCGCGCCATCGAAATGCTCACAGCGCGATACGCCGCCGGCACCGCATGGGCCCTGCTGCTGTCGGCCGCCGCCTGCACCATCGCCTGGTTCGTGTTCGCTCTCGCACGCCGCGAAGCGAACGCCGGAACACGCCGGGACCGGCCGATGCGGCCATGCCGCCTGCTACGCGTCATGCCGTTGATCGGGCCATCCGTCCACGACTTTCGGCAGTGCCCATTCAGTCTTTCGTCGGCGCCGCGTCCTGCAGGCGGTCGGTGACGGTGCCGGTCGGGGTCTCTTCGTTGGAGGGCCACTTCACGTCGTCGAAGTCGATGACCTCGTCGGCCGGCGGCGCCGAGATCGTCACCTTCGCGCCCCAGTCGCTGTAGCGCGTGTCAATGACGTTGTGCTCGGTCTCCTTGACCAGCTTGCCATCCTTGTCGGGCACCTCGGCTTTGCGGGTGTACTCCGTGATCAGTCGGACAGGCAACTGATCACGGTTGACGAAGAGCCTGAAGGAGATCTTGCGCACCTCGTGACCGTACTTCTCCTTGTACAGTTCCTCGGCGGTAAGGGTGCCGCGGTACTCGCCGGACTTGACAATGGCCGCCTTCGAGATCACCGTCTTCAGAATCGCCGGGTCGAGGACGTCGACATGCTGGTCGCCGCGCTGCCCGTCGTCGCCCCATGAGGCGCTGCCGCCGAACCGGATCCAATGCTTGCCTTCGGGCATGGTTCCCCAGTGGAAGCCCTTGACGAAGGTGTAGCGGCCCACCTTGATCGCGTGGAGGGGCGTCAGCTCATAATCGAGGCTTCCCAAGAGGTCTGCCTTCTGTTCGTCGGTGAGCGTCGTCCTCGAGATGAGGTCGTAGTCCACGGCCGCGGACTTCCCGAATCCGATCACACCGGTGGTCCGGGTGGGGATGGCGCCCTTGATCCCGCTGACGACCGTCCGGTTCGTCTCGGAGACCCGGACACCGCGCCCAGGGGCGAACTGCTTCTTCAAGGCCTTGACCGGGTCCGTGGGCGCGGAAGCTTGCGCTTGACCACCACCGGTTAAGAGCGCGGCGACCATGGTCGCGGCGGCTACGAGTGCTAGGCGCTTCATACGGAGGAATCCTGTCGTTCCGCCGTCACGAGGTGATCTCGAAGCCAAGAAAAGTTCCGACATCGGCGTGGCACCGGTCGAGCTCGGCGGCCAGGCGTCGGATTTCGCCGGTGGCGGCCGCGAGGCGGCGCTCGTGCTCGGCGAGCGCCGCCGCGGTCGTCTTCTCCTGTCCCCAAGGCGGCCAGCCAGTTGTCACGGGACTCCGACGCTGGCCCCGCAGGGCTGGCCCAGTAGAAGACGCCATACGCAGGATCGCAAGGCCACTTCGGTTGCGGTGGGCGAGCTCGAGGAGGCGGCGGTGCCGCAGTCGATCAGGTCGGCGGCGGCGCCCACCAGGCGGGAACGGCGTTCGTCCTTGACGTCGTCGGTGCCGGTGGCTCGGCCCTCCATCGGATGGTGGGCGTTACAGGTGTGCTACCTCGCCCAGATCCAGGTCCACATGCCCCTTTGGCGGTGGTGGCCCACCGGGCACCACAGCAGATATCGGCCCTTCTTCAGGGCGACTGTGAGCGTTGTCCTTTCTCCGGGCTCGATGACCGCGGAGGTGCTGCGGACTCCGGGCCCTCTGACCGACAGTGCGTGCCGGTGCCAGCCCACGTTCTTGATCCTGAACTGTACGCCGCACCTACCGGGTGATCTCCATTTGGGCCATCATGCCCATTTGGGAGTGTTCGAGCAGGTGGCAGTGGTAGAGGAAGCGCCCGGTGTAGTCGCCGAAGGTGGCCTGCACCCGAACCGATTCCCCGGGCCGGACGTGCACGGTGTCCTTGCGGCCCGTCTCGCCCGGCAGCGGCGGGTTGCCGTCGCGGTCCAGCACCCGGAACTGCACCAGGTGGGTGTGGAAGTTGTGCGGCACCTGGTACTGGACGTCGCCGTTGGTGATGCGCCAGATCTCGGTGGTGCCCAGCTTGACCTTCGCGTCGATGCGGTTCGGGTCGAACGGCCGGCCGTTGATCAGGCCCATCGGCACGTCGCCGACGAACCCGAATGCGAGCACGACCTCGCGGGTGGCGGTCGCCTCCGGCAGGGGAGGCAGCTCGCGCAGCCGGTCGGGTACTCGGCTGTTGTCGCGCGCCCGCCGTACGACGTCGAAGCGGAGCACCGGCCCGGTCGTGTCGGCCAGCACCAGCTGGGTGCCCAGGGGATGGCGGGAGAAGTCGACCACGATCTCGATGCGCTCGCCGGGGCTGATCAGCAGCGTGGTCCTCGGCACAGGGGCGGGCAGCAGGCCGCCGTCGGTGGCGATCTGCGTCATCTCGACTCCGCCCAGGCTGAGGGTGAAGTCGCGGTGGGTGGAGACGTTGAGCAGGCGCAGGCGGTACTTGCGTGCCGCGACAGGGAAGTACGGCGAGGGCTTGCCGTTGGCCAGGAGGGTGGTGCGGTACTCAGGCTCGGCGAAGACGAGGGCCCCGGACTCGTCGAAGGCGGCGTCGCGCAGCAGGATCGGGATGTCGTACTCGCCGCCGGGCAGCCCCAGATGCCGCTCGCTGTCATCTTCCAGCAGGTAGGCACCGTGCAGGCCACGGAAGACGTGCTCGGCCTCGGTGTGGTGGCTGTGATCGTGGTACCACAGCGTCGCGCCCTGCTGCCGGTTGGGATAGCTGTAGAGCCTGGCCCCCCCGGGCTGGATGAGGTCCATGGGGTGGCCGTCGCTGACGGCCGGTACGTGCCCTCCGTGCAGGTGCACGTTGGAGGGCGCCTGCAGGTGGTTGCGGAAGGTGATCAGGGTACGGCGCGCACTCTTGGCGCGAATGGTCGGACCGACGAATTGGTTGCCGTAGGTGAGCACGGGAGTCCGGACACCGGGCAGGATCTCCGCCTCGATCTGGCGGATGGCCAGCTCGTAGACGTCGGCTTCGGGCAGCTGGGCGATCGGCCGCAGCACCGGCGGCACGGGCATGCGCACAGAGAAGGGGGCCACCGGCGCCCGGGTGGAGGTGACGGCTTTGGGGGAGGTCGAACCGTGCGTGTGGCCGGGGCTGGGCGGGGTTTCCTGGGTCACGGCCAACGAGTCCATCGCCTTGGGCAAGACGACCGCCGCCCCTGCGACTCCCCCGAGCGTGAGTAACTTCCTGCGACTCAGCATTTCCACCCCAATCACTGCAGAAGCTGGAGAGCCATATCTTGCGCGCGGCGACCCCGCATTTCGGCAATCTCGCAAGACCTCTTGCAGCATTCGTGGGTGTGGGCGGCGGCATCGGGCGACCTGGCCGACGGGCGGCTCCACCTGCTGGTCAGCAGACGATCGGGTGCGCGATGGAGACTCCATGCCGCCGCCGACGAGCAGCGAGATCAAAGCGCCCCGCTGGTGCGCAAGGCGCTGGCCATGGTCAAGGCCGACGACGCCGGGCGTCGCGTGGTGATGCTCGTCAACCCCGGCAGGAGAGACGTCAGCGCCGCCGTCGGCCTGCTGTACACCGGCCTGCAGATCATGGGCCCGGGAGAGTCGATGACCGCCCACCGCCACCAGGCCGCGGCCCTCCGCTTCGTCATCGAGGGCACCGGCGCCTGGACCGTCGTGGACGGACAGAAGCTGCGCGTAGGCCCCCGTGACTTCGCCATCACGCCCAACAACACCTGGCACGAGCACGGCAACGAGTCCGGCGACGATCCCGTCATCTGGCAGGACGGGCTGGACATCCCGCTGGTCAACGCCCTGGACGCCGGCTTCTACGAGGTTCACCCTGACCTTCGTCAGGAGTACGGCCAAGTGATCAACTCCTCGCTGCTGGCATACGGGGGCAGCCTCCTGCCCTACGCCATGGAGAAGTGGACCCGGCCGTACTCCCCGCTGTTGGCCTACCCCTGGGAGGCGATCTACGAGGCGCTGCTCGGCTTCGCCAAGACCACCGAGGGCTCGCCGTACGACGGCGTGATCATGGAGTACACCAACCCCGTCACCGGTGGCTCGGTGATGCCCACCATGGGCGCGCACATGCAGCTACTCCGCCCCGGTCAGGCGACCAAGGCGCACCGCCACACCGGCTCGGTCATCTACACCGTGGCCAAGGGCCGGGGCTACTCGGTGATCGCCGGGCAGCGGTTCGAGTGGAAGCAGGGCGACATCTTCTGCGTGCCGTCCTGGGCCTGGCACGAGCACGCCAACCTCGACCAGTCAGAAGACGCCTGCCTGTTCTCTTTCAACGACTTCCCGGTCATGAACTCCCTCGGGTTCTACCGGGAAGAGGCCCACACCGACAACGACGGGCACCAGCCCGCCGCCTGAGGAACACACATGCGACTGATCACCTATTCTCTGTCCGACAACACGCGGCGGCTCGGCGTCCAGAAGGACGCCCACGTGGTCGACCTGGCTCTGCTGGCCGCTGAGGCCGGCACCGAATTGCCCTCGGACCTGCTTTCGTTCATCCAAGCCGGACGTCCGGTATTCGACAGGGCCCAGACGCTGCTGGAGCGGGACCTGGCCGAAGCGTCAGAGGCACTCCGCCCCCTTGGGCAGGTGACGCTCCACGCCCCTCTGCGGCCCGGAAAGATCATTGGTGTCGGGCTCAACTACGTCGAGCACGTCGAGGAGTCCAGCCGAAGCCTGGACACGGCCAAGGAACTGCCCGAGCGCGGCGACCAGGAGTTTGATGATGAGCAGTCCGCGACCCGTCTCGGACTCCGCGTCCGCATCGGTCAAGGGCGGCGGCAGGAACGGGTGGTCGTCGCCCACCTCAAGGCGAACCACGCCGTCTTCGAGGATCATCGTCACGCGAACCTGATCGGAGAACGGTGCTGCGTGCTCCACACTGTTGGACACCAGCTCGCTGGCTATCAGGAGCAGCGTGTCCTCCACGTCACTGTGAATCTGCCAACCATGCAGGACATCACGCAGCAGGCGCCGAGCCTCTGGAACGGTGGCGGTTACAGCCGGCAGTGTCCAGTGAACGAGCGAGTGATCGTCTGGACCGACCGGATCCTCCTGCTGTGCTGGCCAGGCGGCTGCGGAACACGCCAGGTCGGCGATGGTCATACGCGCGGGGCGTGGAAGGTTCTCGCACAGACGCCATTCATGGCTGCGTCGTGTGCCCGCTGGCTCGAGCGTGAAGCGGCAGAATCTCGCGGTGGGAATGTGCATGATCGGCCTACCTGGGAAGTTACTCGTGTAACCGTTACTCGTGTAACTAGTCTGAACATCGCTTTTGATTGAGCGCCAGACCCTGTCGAGTAAAGAGTTCTTGGGGCTCTCTAGCGATCTTGGCTCTTGCTGAAGCCATGTGTAAGAGTAGGTAACTCGTGTAACTTATTGATGACGTGCTGCCTGCCTCAGGGGAGGGCGAGGGACGCCATGGCTGACGACAAGCTGACCGAGCCACATCGGGCCACGAGTGCCGATGTGGCGCGCCTGGCTGGCGTGTCGCGCGCCACGGTGTCCTTTGTGCTCAACGCCACTCAGCCGCAGCGGGTCAGCCAGCGCACTCGCGAGCGCGTGCTGGCCGCAGCCGAACAACTCGAGTACGTACCGCATGCGGTGGCTCGCTCGCTGCGCGCCGGGCACACCAATCTGGTGCTCGTGCCCACGTCTGTCTCCGCGATCGGGCGACTGGTCAGCGGCTGGCTCGAAGACCTGCATAGCGAGTTGCATCGGCTGGGCTACACCGTGGTGATGCACGGTGGCCGCTTCGCTGACCTCGAGTCCGCCGCACGCGCCTGGGCCGAGATGCGACCCACCGCGATCTTCGCTCTCGCGGAAGAGCGGTTCACGCCGGAAGTGGTGCAGCTTCTGCGGCGATCCGGAGTTCGCGCTCTGTTCACGTACGCCGCTGCTCCTGTGCCCGGTGCTTATACGGTGCTGTTCGATCATGCCGAGATCGGTGCGGCGGCTGCCGAGCACCTTGTCGACCGTGGACGCAGGAACATCGGTGTGGTCATGCCTCAAGAGCGAGGACTGGAAGTCTTTGCCAAGCCCCGCCTGACAGGAGTCAGACGCGCTGCTGTCGCGCGGGGGGCCAGCGTTACCGAGGTGCCGCTGGACTACGCGGAGGAGGCAGCTGCGGATCTAGCCGATGGCTGGTCGAAGCTCGGCCTCGATTCCGTCTTCGCCTACAACGATGAATATGCTGCGCTCCTCATGCGTGCCTTCCAGGATGTCGGCATCGATGTACCCGGCGAGGTGGCCATGGTTGGGGCAGACGATCTGCTCCTCGGGCGGCTGCAGCGTCCTCGGCTCACCTCGATACGCCTCGACGTACCGCCGAGTCGGCTCATCGCGCAGACGCTCACCCAGCTCATCGAAACTGGAACCGCGCCACCTTTGCCGCCGATGACGGCCACCCTTGTCGCCCGAGAGTCCACGTAGCCTGCCACCAGCGCTTCGGCGTCGCAGGCCCTGTCAACGATGCGGTAGCCGAGCCGGATGGCCTGGGCCATGCCGTGCTGAACGGTCCTGTCGAGCTCGACCGGCTCCAACACGGCGCGCGGCGCGATCACGCCCGTGCGGCCGGTGTTCCACTCCACGTCGACCAGCCACCTGGACCTGCTCGATGGTGGGGGAGACGATGCCGGCGACCGGGGTCGCGACTGGTGGTCTTGCGTTGGGAGGTCGGGAAACCGTCTGGACATGTGTGATTAATTGGGAAAACATCGGTTTTTGTGTACTTCGCCGAATTCGCTCCGGGAGCGGGCCGACTCGACCCGCGCGCCGCGCTCCACTCCGACGCCCCTTCGATCGACCTCAACGGCGACTGGCGCTTCCGCCTGTCGGCCACCGCCGACGCGCCTGACGACTTCGCCGCGCCCGCCTTCGACGACGCCGCGTGGGACACGCTGCCCGTCCCCTCCCACTGGCCGCTGCACGGCTACGGCAAGCCCGCCTACACCAACGTCGCCTACCCCTTCCCCGTCGACCCGCCGTACGTCCCCGACGAGAATCCCACCGGCGACTACCGGCGCGCGTTCGACCTGCCGGAGGGCTGGAACGGCGGGCGGCTGCGGTTCGAGGGCGTCGACTCCTGCGCCAGGGTCTGGCTGAACGGCCACGAGCTCGGCTTCACGACGGGCAGCAGGCTCGCCGTGGAGTTCGACGCGGGGCCGTACCTCAGGCAGGGACGCAACGTGCTCGCGGTGCGGGTGCACCAGTGGTCGGCCGCCAGCTACCTGGAGGACCAGGACATGTGGTGGCTGCCCGGCATCTTCAGGGAGGTGACGCTCACCCGCTCCACCGCCGACGTGTTCGTGCACGCCGCCGCCGACGGCACGCTGAGCTTCGAGGGCGAGGGGCTGCTGTCCGTCCCCGAGCTCGGCGTGATCGACCTGGCGCCCGGCACGCAGGTGCGCGTCGCGGCGGAGCCCTGGTCGGCCGAGAACCCGCGCCTGTACGAGGCCACGTTCACCACCGCCGAGGAGACCGTACGGCTGCGCGTCGGCTTCCGTACGATCACCATCGAGGACGGCGTGCTGAAGGCGAACGGCGTCCCGCTGGTCTTCAAGGGTGTCAACAGGCACGAGTTCCACCCCGACCACGGGCGGGCGGTGCCGTACGAGACGATGGTCGAGGACGTGCTGCTCATGAAGCGGCACAACGTCAACGCCGTCCGCACCAGCCACTACCCGCCGCATCCCGCGTTCCTCGACCTGTGCGACGAGTACGGCCTGTGGGTGGTCGACGAGTGCGACCTGGAGACGCACGGGTTCGGACAGGTCGGCTGGCGGGGCAACCCGACCGACGACCCGCGCTGGAGCGAGGCGCTGCTCGACAGGATGAGACGGACCGTCGAACGCGACAAGAACCACCCGAGCGTGGTCATGTGGTCGCTCGGCAACGAGGCGGGCGTCGGCGCCAACCTGGCCGTCATGGCCGACTGGACGCGCGAGCGCGACCCGTCCAGGCCGATCCACTACGAGGGCGACCTGTCGTGCGCCAACGTCGACGTCTACAGCAGGATGTACGCCTCGCACGCCGAGGTCGAGGCGATCGGGCGCGGCACGGAGGACCCGCTCGACGACCCCGAGCTGGACGCGCGGCGCAGGGCGATGCCGTTCATGCAGTGCGAGTACGCGCACGCGATGGGCAACGGGCCAGGCGGGCTCGTGGAGTACCAGGAGCTGTTCGACGCCTACCCCAGGCTCGCGGGCGGGTTCATCTGGGAGTGGATCGACCACGGGCTGACCCACGAGAAGTACGGCTACGCCTACGGCGGCGACTACGGCGAGCCGCTGCACGACTCCAACTTCGTCGTGGACGGCCTGGTCTTCCCCGACCGCACGCCTTCGCCCGGCCTGCTGGACCTGAAGAAGGTGTTCGAGCCTGTCAAGATCACCTTCTCGGACGGGACGGTGACGGTGACGCGGGCCGTGCCGTACCCGCTGGAGTTCCCCTGGGCGTTGACGGCGGGCGGTGTGCTCGTCGCCGAGGGCGTCCTTGAGGTGCCCGAAGGGGAGCGGGCCGAGGTGAAGCTCCCCGATCTGCCCGAGGTGGGGGAGCCGGGCGAGGTGTGGTTCGCCGTGCGGGCGGTCCTCGCGGACGACCTGCCGTGGGCGGGGGCGGGGCACGAGATCGCTGGGGGCGAGCTCAAGGTGGACGAGGGCCTGGCCGAGCCCTCGCGGGGAGAAGGGCCCGCGCTCGTGGTGCGCGGGGAGACGATCGAGCTGGGCGGAGGGGTGTTCGACGTCAGGACGGGGCGCCTGACCACGCTGTTCGGGCTCGACGTCGAGGGCCCGAGGCTCGACCTGTGGCGGGCGCCCGTCGACAACGAGCGCTTCGGCGGGCTCGACTGGAACTGGCGCAACCTCGGCCTGCACCGCCTCACCCACCGCGTCGAGTCCGTCTCCCACGCCGACGGGTCGCTGACCGTCCGCTCGCGGGTCGCGCCCGCGGCCAGCGACCTGGGCGTCGGCGTCACCTACCGATGGACCGCCGACGCGACGGGAATCTCCCTCGACGTGCACGTGGTCCCCGAAGGGGAGTGGACGCTGCCGCTGCCCAGGCTCGGCGTCGCCATGACGCTGCCGCAGAGCATCGCGGAGGTCCGCTGGTTCGGCAGGGGGCCGGGTGAGGCGTATCCCGACACGGGCATGGCGGCCGTGACGGGCGGCTTCGGAGCCACGATCGAGGAGCTGCAGACGCCGTACGTGTATCCACAGGAGAACGGGCAGCGCGCCGACGTGCGCTGGGCCACGCTCGTCGACGACCGGGGCAGGGGGGTGAGGGTCGCGGGCGAGCCCGCTTTCGGGCTGACCGTGCGCAGGTGGAGCACCGCCGAGCTGGAGCGCGCCGCCCACCTGACCGACCTGCGGCCGGGGGATCGGGTGCACGTGCACCTCGACCACGCGCAGCACGGCGTCGGCACCGCGGCCTGCGGCCCTGGCGTGCTGCCGCGGTACGAGCTGCGGGCGAGTGAGACGCGCTTCGGCTTCCGCTTCTCCGCGGTGTAGCCGAAGGCGCGACGGCCGGGTCCCTCCTTCGAGGGGCCCGGCCATGCGGCCGGCCCGGCCCGGGTCAGGTCCGCGGAGCGCTGGTGAGAAACCGCCGGTACGCAGTGGTCGCCGTTCGCGAAGCTCGTCGCTGTCACCGAGGCCGCGGGCGCGGGAGGCCGGCCCGCCCTCAGAGGAGCTCTGACCAGGTGAGACAGTGGAACGGAGGCCTGCTTCACTCCTGGTGATCAGCATCGCCCGGCCCGGACAGGGGGCTGCCACGATGAGCCGCATCCGTATGTTCCTCGCCGTCGGCACGGCTATGCTCGGCTTCCTCGGCGCTCGGCCCGTGATCGCGGCGGAGCCGCAGCCCACCACATGGAGGCTGGCCGAGATCCGCTTCCATCAGACCGACCCGACCTCCACGTTCGAGGAGGTCCGCCCGCCCAACGCTCGAGGCGGTGAGATGCGGATCAACGTCCCGGGCGACAAGTACCAGCTCTGCCCCGGCGGCAAGGAGAAGCTCCGATTCAGATGGAACTTCACCCGCCCCGTCCGGCGGATCAGCAGCGGCGACATGATCACCGCGAACATGACGTTCAGGACGGAGTCCATGGCCGCCCCGTGCGAAGGGGAACTGGGCGCGCGTAGTGCGGGACAGGTCGTCGGCGCCAACGGCATGGGCGACCCGTTCGACGCGACGGAGAGCCGTGAGATGGACGCCGGCTTCACCCGTTCGGTCGGCGTCGGACCGGTGCGAGCCGTCCCGTTCGTGAGGCCGAACCCCAAGACCTCCTGCTGCTCCACCGGCCAGGTGAGCGTCGCCGAGAGCTCCTACGTTCCGACGCGACCGCGCACGTGGTTCGCGCTGCTCATCGAGACGCCCGGATACTCCAACCTGGTCATCTACATCTATGAGGTCACCTCGGGCCCGTCCCGGTCATGAGCGGGCGGGTCCGCCGGGGTCCTGACCGGCTCTGGTACGGCTCGCTGGAATAAATCCATTGCCTGCGGACATTTCCCTCGCCATCATGGTCACCATGTTCCGGTACGTCCTTCAGCTCACGCCTGCGGCAGCAGGCGCGCTGGGCCGTGCCGCGATGCTCCGCGACGGCCTGGAGCGCTGACCCTTTCCCGTGCGTCCGACCGTGACCCGGCGGGGAAGGGTTGACGGCCGGACGGGTCACCAGGCGACGAGCATCGAAGGAAAGCAATCATGGCCAAGCAGGCCTACGTGCGGAACAAGCCGCACCTCAACATCGGCACGATGGGACACGTCGACCACGGCAAGACCACGCTGACCGCCGCGATCACGAAGGTGCTCGCCGAGCGGGGCGGCGCGACGTACACGCCGTTCGAGCGGATCGACCGCACGCCCGAGGAGGCGCAGCGGGGCATCACGATCAATATCTCGCACGTTGAGTACGAGACGGCCACCCGCCACTACGCGCACGTGGACATGCCAGGCCACGCCGACTACGTGAAGAACATGATCACGGGGGCGGCGCAGCTCGACGGCGCGATCCTGGTCGTGTCCGCGCAGGACGGCATCATGCCGCAGACGCGCGAGCACGTGCTGCTCGCGAAGCGGGTAGGGGTCGAGCACCTGGTCGTCGCGCTCAACAAGGCCGACGGCGCCGACCCCGAGCTGGCCGACCTGGTCGAGCTGGAGCTCGGCGAGCTGCTGGCCGAGCACGGCTACCACGACGTGCCCATGGTCAGGGTTTCCGGGCTGCGGGCGCTGGAGGGCGACCCCGAGTGGACGACGTCCATCGAGGCGCTGCTCCAGGCGGTCGACGACCACATCCCGGTCCCGGTCCGCTACGTCGACGCGCCGTTCCTCATGCCGGTGGAGAACGTGCTCACCGTCACCGGGCGCGGCACGGTCGTCACCGGCGCGATCGAGCGCGGCGCTGTCAAGGTCGGCGACACGGTCGAGGTCGTCGGTCTCGGCGAAGGCTTCACCGCGGTGGTGACCGGCGTCGAGACCTTCGGCCGGACCATGGACCGCGGCGAGGCCGGCGACAACGCCGCCGTGCTCTTGCGCGGCGTACGGCGCGAGCAGGTACGTCGGGGCCAGGTGCTGGCCGCGCCCGGCTCGCAGAGCGCCCACCGGCGTCTCACCGCGAGGATCTACCTGCTCACGGAGGCCGAGGGCGGGCGTCGCAGGCCCATCGCCAGCGGCTACCGGCCACAGTTCTACCTCCGCACGACCGACGTGCCGGGCCAGATCGTCATGGACGAGGCGGCCGAGCCGGGAGACACGCTCGAGGCGGTCGTGGAGCTGGGCAGAGCGGTGGCCCTGGAGCCCGGGCTTGGCTTCGCGATCCGCGAAGGCGGGCTGACGGTAGGCGCGGGCACGGTGCTGGCCGTCCTCGACTAGCAACCCCCGACCAGCCACGCGACGGCGGCCGGACCCCCACGGGTCCGGCCGCTCCGCGCCTCTCCGTGCGCGAGCGCAACCACGAGAGCGCTCCGCGCCGACGCGACCTGCGCTCCACCCCACGCCGGTCGGCGACCGTGCCCGCCGTGAGGGGCACGCTGGACGTCTCAGCCGCGCCGGGCAGGCAGCCGAAGCCGCCGGTACGGCAGGCGCGCGGCGCTCCGGCCGGATCCCTGGCGCCGGTCGAGAGCGCATGTCTAGAGTGGCGACCGGAGGGGTGGTGATCGCTGGATGAGCAGGCGGCCCCCGTGGACTCGTTACCGATCCGCTCGAAGACCCGACTACGACGGCCCGTTCTTCACCCTGGTATGCGTTCCGTTGATGCGGTTCTTGATCGCGGTGATGTCGCTACCTGACCGGTACCGTACGCGCGGCGGCTACCGATGGATCACCTCCGACAAGGTCAACGGCACGATCTACCACTGGGATCGCCGCAGGCCGCCGCCGGAGCGGTTCCAGCCGGAGGGGACCAGAGCGCGATGGGATCGCCGGTCGTGGCTGCGGGTGTGGTGGGAGCACGACGTCCGTCAGCGATAGCGCTCGGGTCGGGCGATGAGCCCACGGTGAGCGGTCGGTCGCTGCCGTGCGGAGCCTTCGCCGGCGGGGTGAGCGGAGCTGTCGGTATGTTTGCGCTCCCATGGACTTCATCCTCGCCGCCGTGCTCTTGCTGCTGGCCCTGCTGATGCTGGCCTGGCCGGTGCTCGCGGTGGCCGCCTTCGTGCTGGTGGCGCTGGCCCTGCTCACCTGCCTCAGGTCCGGCCGGATGGCCGTGCGGGGCAGGACGCTGACGCGGGCGGGGTGGCTGCTGACCGCCGCGGCGGTGTGCACGGCGACCGCCGCCTACGGGTATGGGCTGGTGGCGACCACCTTCGGGGCGTGGACCGACCCCGACGACCGGTGTGCGCTGGCACAACCGGAAACCTACGGCTACGGCTATCGCGGTCCGGACGGCGGGACGCAGAGCATGTGGCCGCTGCACGACACCACGTGCGGGCCGGAACTGGTGCCCGGCTTCGTCAACCCCCTGGTGGCCGGGTCGGCGGGGCTGTTCGTGGTGCTCGCGGTGATCATGACGGTGGTGAAGGTCAGGTCCCGCCGCCGTCCGCGGCAGGGCTGAGGCCGTACCGGCCCTGCTTCTCCTCGGTTCCGCTAGTCGAGCTCCAGGGCCGCCAGAGCGTCGGCGACCGTCGCATGGACAGGGATCAGCCTGTCCACGCCGGTGATCTCGAAGATGCGGGCCGGGAGTCGCTGCACACCGGCCAGACGCATGCTGCCGCCCTGCTGGACGCTGAAGGAGTGCGTGTTGACGAGCACGCGCAGGCCGGAGCTGTCCATGAACGTCATCCGGGTCATGTCGAATACCAGGTGGTCGCCTGGTTCCTGGCGGGCCTGCTGAATGTAGGTGTCCATCTGGCCGCAGGTGGAGATGTCCAGGTCTCCCACCACGCTGATCAGCGTGGCACCAGGCAGGTGTTGGTGGGTGAGCATCAATTGCGGCATCCACCCACGATAATCCATATGATCAACATCGGCGGTGGACGCGCAGCCTGGTGAGGCGGGCCGTGGAATGGGCCGCGGTGGCCGCATGGCCGAGCACCGCGACGCGGTCGGCGACACCGGTTTCTGCTTCTTCGGCAAGAAGGTCGTCCTGCCCGCCGGCACGATCATCCGGGTCGGCCCGCAGGAGAAGAAGGTCTACCTCGAGCCGGTGATCGACGCCAGGCTCGGCATGTCCGGCGTCCGCGAGCTGGAGATCCGTACCGGCCCGGCCGGCGCCCGCAGGCCCGCTCGGCATGCGACGTCGGTCCTGGTGTGTCCGCCAGCACAACGAACGGCTCCCGCTTCGTCCGCGCGGCCGAAGAAGCCGGAAAACACCTGGCCTACCGTTCGACCATGTCCCGCCTCTCCCTGAACGACCTCTTCCGCATCGCCGTACCCGGTGATCCGCAGGCGCGCCCTGACGGTGGCGCGGTCGCCTACACGGTGACCACCGCGGACAGGGACGCCGACGAGAACCGGTGCGAGCTGTGGCTGGCCGAGCCAGGCCGGGAACCGCGCCGCCTGACCAGCGGCCCCGGCGACCAGACGCCCCGCTGGTCGCCCGACGGGCGCACGCTCGCCTTCCTCCGCCCCGTGGACGGCAAGCCGCAGATCCACCTGCTGCCGATGGACGGCGGCGAGCCGCGCGTGGTCACCACCGAGGGCGCGGGCCCGCCCGTGTGGTCGCCGGACGGCCGCCACCTGGCCTTCACCGCCCCGCACGGAGAGGCGGAACAGCACGCGCCCGTCGTGACCGACACCCTGGAGTACAAGGCGGACGGTGCCGGCCTGCTGCGCGACCTGCGCGCCCACGTGGTCGTCGTGGACGTGGAATCGGGCGAGTGGCGCAGGCTGACCGGCGGCGACTTCCACGCCGGAGAGCCCGCCTGGTCGCCCGACGGGCAGCAGCTCGCCTTCGTCTCCAGCATGGAGCCCGACAGGGACCTGACGCCCGACGGCGCCGTCTACGTCGTCGATCTCGACGGCGCGGAACCCAAGCGGCTCACCGACCCCGGCGTGATCTGCACGGGCGTCTGGTGGCTCGGCGAGCGCCTCGTGGTGGCGGGCTTCAAGGGCGACCCGACCGGGCACACCCGCCTGTTCACGCTCGAAGCCGAAGGGCTCACCGAGATCGAGACGGGCCTGGACCGCAACGTCATGGTCGGCGCCCCCGGCTATCCCGGCGCCCCGCCCGCGGTGCTCGGCGACGCGCTGCTGTTCTGCGCCCGCGACGGCGGCCTCACCCACCTGTTCGCGGCGCCCGGCCGTACCAGGGTGGGAGGGGAGAGAAACGTCCTCGGTGTGAGCGCCGCGGGCGGTCACCTCGCCTACGTGGCCGCCACCCCTGGCAGCCCCGGCGACGTCTACCTCGACGACCAGCGGCTCACCGACCACGCGCTGCCCGACCTCGAGCTGTTCCCGCTCGAGCGCCGTCTGTTCACCGCGCCCGACGGCACCCCCGTCGAGGGCTTCCTTCTGTGCGATCCCGCGCTGAAGGAGCCGGGCCCGCTCCTGCTAGACGTGCACGGCGGGCCGCACAACGCGTGGGCGCCCGTCTTCGACGGCGTCCACCTCTACCACCAGCTCCTCGCCGCCCGCGGCTGGAGCGTGCTCACGCTCAACCCCCGCGGCAGCGACGGGTACGGCGAGGCCTTCTACACCGCGGCGATCGGCGCCTGGGGCCTGGCCGACGCCGACGACTTCCTGAGCCCGCTCGACGACCTCGTCAGGGAGGGCGTCGCCGACCCCGGCCGCCTGGCCGTCACCGGCTACAGCTACGGCGGCTACATGACCTGCTGGCTGTCGGCCACCACCGACAGGTTCAAGGCCGCCATCCCCGGCGGCTGCGTCAGCGACCTGACCAGCATGTCGGGCACCTCGGACGCCGGGTACTACCTGAAGATGTTCGAGAGCTGCGGCGACCTGGCCGCGCAGTCCCCGCTCACGCACGTCGCCGGGGTGACCGCCCCCACTCTCGTCCTGCACGGCGAGCGCGACGACCGCTGCCCCGTCGGGCAGGCCGAGCAGTGGTTCGCCGCGCTGCGTGAGCGCGGCGTCCCCACCCGCCTCGTGCGCTACCCGGGCGGCTCGCACCTGTTCATCCTCAACGGACGTCCGTCTCACAGGATCGACTACAACGAAAGGATCGTCGCGTGGCTGGAGCAATGGGTGATCGGCTCCGAGAGCTGATCGCCGAATACGACGTGCCTGGAGCCGCCCTCGCCTATCTCCACCAGGGAGAGGTGCACGAAAGCGCGGCAGGCGTCCTCAACCGGAACACGGGAGCGGAGGTGACACCTGACTCGCTCTTCCAGATCGGCTCGGTCACCAAGGTGTGGACCGCCACCCAGCTCATGCTCCTGGTCGAGCAGGGCACGCTCACCCTCGACACCCCCGTCGCCGAGTTGCTGCCCGGCTTCAAGGTGGCCGACCCCGAGGTGACCGCGAAGGTCACCGTCCGTCACCTGCTCACCCACACCTCGGGCATCGACGGCGACCTCTTCCTCGACACGGGCCGGGGCGACGACTGCATCGAACGCTACGTCGCCGCCTGCGCCGACCTGGCCCAGAACCACCCCCTCGGCGCCTCCCAGTCCTACTGCAACTCGGGCTTCATCATCGCGGGCAGGATCGTCGAGCACCTGACGGGCAAGGTGTGGGACCAGGCGCTACGCGAGCAGGTCATCGAGCCGCTCGGCCTCACCCACACCTGGACCCTGCCCGAGGACGTGCTGCGCTTCGGCGCCGCCGTAGGCCACGTCGACGGCGAGGTCAGCCCGGCCTGGGGCCTCATGCGCTCCTGCGGCCCCGCGGGGCTGATCACCGCCAGGCCCGCGGACGTCGTCGCCTTCGCCCGCGCCCACCTGGAAGGCGGCCTGCTCAAGGACCCGCGGGCCATGTGGGAGCCGCAGGTCGCCATCCCCAACCCGCACACGCTGGGCACGCACTGGGGCATCGGCTGGATCCTCGACGAATGGGAGGGACACCGCGTCGTCTCCCACGGCGGCAACACCATCGGCCAGTCGGCGATGCTGTGGATGCTGCCCGACACGGGCACCATCGCGTGCGCCCTGGTCAACGGCGGGCACAGCGCCGCCTTCTTCCACCAGCTGGCCACCGAGCTGTTCCTGGAGACGGACGGCGTGGCCGTACCGCCGGTGCTGGGACCGCCCGAGCAGCCCGTCGAGGTCGACGCGGGCCGTTTCGCGGGCGTGTACGAGCGGGTCGGCGCGCGCCTCAAGGTCACCGACCGCGACGGCGGTCTGCGGCTGTTGATGGAGGCCACGGGCGCGCTGGCCGGGCTCGATGAGCCGGTCGAGATCGACCTGACCCCCGTGGACGAGGTCACCTTCGTCGGCCGCCGTCGCGACGATCCGCAGTGGCTGTCGGCGGTCTTCTACGAGCTGGCCGACGGCTCTCCCTACGTCCACCTGGGCGTCCGCGCCACCCCCAAGATCGCCTGAGGAGTACGCATGGACCTGCAGAGCCGCCTCGACGAGGTCGCCCGCGACCACAAGGTGCCAGGAGCCGCCATCGCCGTATGGGCGGGCGGCGAGCTGATCGAGGCCGCCACCGGCGTCGTCAACCGCGACACGGGTGTGGAGACCACCCCCGACAGCCTGTTCCAGGTCGGCTCCACGACCAAGATCTGGACGGCCGCGCTGGTCATGCGCCTGGTCGAGGAGGGCGTGGTCGACCTCGACGCGCCCGTGCGGAAGTACCTGCCCGAGTTCGGCCTGGCCGACGCGGCCGCGGCCGAGACCGTCACCGTCAGGCACCTGCTCACCCACACCGGCGGGTTCGCCGGCGACCTGTTCGAGGACACCGGGCGTGGCGACGACTGCCTCGACCTGTTTCTGAACTACCTGCACGGCGCGGCCCAGGTCTTCGAGCCCGGCGCGATGTTCTCCTACTGCAACTCGGGCTTCGTCGTGCTCGGCGCGCTGGCCGCCAGGCTCACCGGCGGCACCTGGGAGCGGGCCGTGCGCGAGCGGCTGATGCGGCCGCTCGGCGTCACGCACGCGGGACTGTTCGCCGAGGAGACCATCCTGTTCCGCGCCTCCGCGGGGCATCTCGGGCCGGAGAACGTGGTCAACCCGAACTGGCAGCTGCCTCGCTCGAACGCTCCGGCAGGCTCCACCCTGTGCCTGGCTCCGCGCGAGCTGGTCCGCTTCGGGCGGATGTTCCTGAACGGCGGCGTCGCCGAGGACGGCACGAGGGTGCTGGAGGAGAGCACTGTCGCGGCGATGACCACCGCGCAGGTGGACGTGCCAGGGGTGCCGGGCCTGATGGCCGACCGGTGGGGGCTCGGCTTCGAGCTGTTCGACTGGGGCGCGCCCGTCTACGGCCACGACGGCGGCACCGTCGGGCAGAGCACGTTCTGGCGGATCGTCCCCGGCAGCGACTTCTCGATCGCGATGACCTGCAACGGCGGCGACGCCGCCGGCGTCATCAAGGACCTCGGCTTCCCCGTGATCAGCGAGCTGGCAGGGGTGACGCCCACCCCGCTGCCTTCCGTGCCGGTACGGCCCGAGCGGATCGACGCCACCGCGTACGCGGGCACCTACACAGGGCCTGCCGCGGTACAAGAGGTCGCGGCGGTCGACGGCGGCCTGGAGCTGACCACGATCCCCGGCGAGTTCATGCGCACCGCCGGCATGGAGCGCACGACCGAGAAGTACGTCCGCCACTCGGACGGGTCCTTCATCGACGTCGAGGGCAAGGGGACGATCACCTTCCTGGAGCGGAACGGGCGCCTCTATCTCCACGGCGGCGGCAGGGCGGTGGCGCGTGCGTGAGCTGTTCGAGGCCGCCGGCGTCGAGGGCTTCCTGCACGCGCGGGAGATCGACGGTGACCGCGAGGTGTGCCACGGGGCGGATGACCCCGTGGTGCTCGCCTCCGTCTTCAAGATCCCCATCGTCCTGGAGTACGCCAGACAGGCCGAGGCGGGCCTGATCTCCAGGACTGAGCGGCTGCCCGTGACCAAGGAGCACCGCGACGGCGGCATCGGCACCTCGGGCTGCGCCGACGAGGTCGAACTCTCCCTGCGCGACCTCGCCCACTTCATGATGTCGATGAGCGACAACGCCGCCACCGACGTGCTGCTGGAGAAGGTGGGGGTGGACCGGGTCAACGCCACCCTCGCCGAGCTCGGCCTCAAGTCCACCCACCTGATCGGCGACTGCAGGGTCCTGCTGGGCACCGTTCTGACCGACCTCGGTGTGACCTCGTGGGAGGAGGCGGAGGGTACCGCTCCGGAGATCCTGCGCACGCTGTCGGTGCTCGACCCCGCCAGGACCTCCGCCTCCACCCCGCGCGAGACCACCGCGCTGCTGGCCGCGATCTGGCGCGACGAGGCGGGACCCGCGCAGGCGTGCGCCGAGGTCAGGCAGATCATGGGACGGCAGATCTGGCCGCATCGGCTGTCGTCGGGCTTCGGCGACGAGGTGAGAGTCTCCGGCAAGACCGGCACGATCTTCGGCATCCGCAACGAGGCGGGCGTCGTGGAGTACCCCGACGGGAAACGCTACGCCGTCGCGGTCTACCTCAGACCGCGATCCCTCGGCTACCGCGTGCCCAAGGCGGACGCCGTCATCGGCGCGGCGGCCCGCGAGGCGGTCGATGAGCTACGCACCTGATGTCGGTCTTCGTCCACTATCGTGAGGAGATGACGAACCGGCCGCGGGCCAGTCTGCGCCGGATCCTCGACGACCTGGGCAGCACGGTGCTCGACGTGGCCGCCTCGCCCGGCGACCTCGACGCCGAGGTCACAGGCGTCCACATCTACGACCCCCTCGACGAACTGCTGCTGCCCTCGGGCGGGCTGCTGCTCGGCGTGGGGGTCGAGGGCGCGGAGAGCATCTGCGACCTGCTGGACGCCGCCCGCGCCGGCTCAGGCATCGTGGTCAAGCAGCCCGTGGCGGCCGACGAGCGGGTGCGGACCAAGGTGCTGGAGACCGGTGTGGCCGTGCTCGGCCTCACCCGCGCCGCCTCCTGGTCGCAGGTGGCGGCGCTGCTGCGCTCCGTGCTGGCCGAAGACGACCTCACCGCGAGCGGGCAGCAGCCGGCCGACGACCTGTTCTCACTGGCCAACGCGCTGTGCGCGCTGCTGGACGCGCCCGTCACCATCGAGGACCGCTCCTCGCGCGTGCTGGCCTACTCGGGCCGCCAGGACGAGGCCGACCCCGGCAGGATCGCCACCGTGCTCGGCCGCCAGGTGCCCGAGATGTACCAGCGCATGCTGGACGAGCAGGGCTGGTTCCGCAAGATCTACCAGAGCCCCGGGCCCGTCTACCTCGTCCTGCCCGAAGGGCTGCCGAGGGTGGCGATCGCCGTGCGGTCGGGCGACGAGATCCTCGGCTCCATCTGGGCCGCCGTCCACGAGCCGCTCAGCGAGCAGCGCGAGTGGGCGCTCACCGACACGGCCAAGATCGTCGCGCTGCACCTGCTGCGCCAGCGCGTCGGCGCCGACACGCGAAGGCGGCTGCAGGCCGACCTGCTGTCCACCATCCTGGAAGGCGGCAGGGACGCCGCCGAGGCGGCCGGCCGCCTCGGCGTGGCCAGCGAACGACTGTGCGTGCTGGCCGCGCAGCTCACAGGGACGCAGGCCGACGCCGCCCAGTCGGAATCCGACAGGCAGCGCTTCTGCGACGCGCTCGCCCTCCACGTCGGCGCCATCCATCCCAGGGCGGCCGCCGCCCTCGTCGGCTCGGTGGCCTACGCCATCCTGCCGCTGCACGCCAGCGGCGAGGAGGAGGCGCGGGCCGTGCGGGTCGCGCAGAGCTTCCTGTCCAGGGTGGGGCCGCGCCACACCGCCAACATCGGAGTCGGCAGGCTGGCCGCCGACCTGGGCGAAGTGGCCAGATCGCGGGCCGACGCCGACAGAGCGCTTCGTGTGCTGCGCTCAAGAGGCGGCTCGGGGCAGGTGGCCGGCTACAGCGACGTGCACTTCGAGTCGCTGCTGCTGCAGCTGGGCGACCTGGCCGCGGCCGAGGCGCAGATGCCGACGGGGCCCTACCACCGGTTGCTGCGCTACGACGCCGAACACGGCACCGAGCTGGCCGCCACGCTCGAGGCCTACCTCGACAGCTTCGGCGACGTCAACGCCGCCGCCGCGGCCGTGCACGTGCACTCCAACACCTTCAGGTACCGGCTGCGCCGCCTGACCGAGATCAGCGGCCTCGACCTCGCCGACCCGGACGCGCGGCTGGCCGCCCTCCTCATGATGCGCATCTTCGGACGACGGCACTAGTCGACGGGCGCCTTTCGTCGCGGCGCACGAAGAATCCCGCGAGGCCAAAGAGGAGGGTGAGGCCACCCCACCAGCCGGGAGCTTCGCATGAACAGAACCACGGTGACCGTGCTCGCCGTCACTGGACTGCTCGCCGCCGCCTGCGGCGCGGCGCCGTCCACGCCAGGTGGTGGCCTCGTCGAGAACGCCACCTTCACCACCGCCATCCCCTCCGACCCCGGTGTCCTCGACCCGGCGACGGCCGTCCTGGCCGTCACCAACAACGTGCTGGCCTTCGCCTACGACAGCCTGGTCGGCGCCAACCTCGACGGGACGCTCACCCCTGGCCTGGCCGAGAAGTGGGACGTCAAGCCCGATTCGGTGACCTTCACCCTGCGCAAGGACGTCACCTGCGCCGACGGCTCGAAGGTGACGCCGTCGGTCGTGGCGGAGAACTTCACCCACATCTCCGACCCCGCCACCAAATCGCCCATCTACGGCGTGCTGGTGCCCGCGGGGATGACCGCCAAGGCGGACGACGCCGCGGGAACGGTGACGCTGGCGATGCCCCAGCCGTTCTCCTTCATCGTCGAGAGCGCCGCCAACGTCTACATCGTCTGCGGCAAGGGCCTGAAGGACCGCTCCCTGCTGGCCAGGCAGACCTCGGGCTCGGGCATCTTCCAGCTCACCGAGGTCGTCTCAGGCGACCACTACTCCTTCGCCCTGCGCAAGGACTACGGCTGGGGCCCAGGCGGAGTGACGGGCAAGACCCCAGGACTGCCGGCCAAGGCGGTGGTGAAGGTCGTGCCCAACGAGCAGACCGCGGTCAACCTGCTGATGTCGGGAGGGCTCAACCTCGCCTCCGTCCAGGGCCCCGACAGGAAGCGGGTCGAGGCCGACCCCTCCATCAAGAAGGTCGTCCTCGGCGCGAGCAACGGCCAGTACTTCTACCACCAGGGCGAGGGCCGTCCCACCGCCGACCCCGTCGTGCGCAAGGCGCTCACCCAGGGCGTCAACCTGACCGAGCTGGCCACGATCGCCGCCGCGGGCGCCGGAAGGAAGGCCACCAACCTCGTCCTGGAGCCCCGTCCGTGCCCGGGCGACAGCGTCAGCGGGCACGTGCCCGCCTACGACCCGGCGGCCGCGACCGCCGCCCTGGACGCCGCGGGCTGGAAGCCGGGCCCCGACGGCGTCAGGGTCAAGGACGGCAAGCGGCTGACCATCCGCTTCCTGCACGCCACGACCAGGGGGCAGGGCGTGCTGGCCGCCGCCGAGTACCTGGCGAGCACGTGGAAGAAGCTGGGCGCCGAGGTCCGCCTCCAAGGGGTCATCGACACCAAGCTGGCCGAGTCGCTCAACGTCACCCAGGACTGGGACGCGGCGTGGCTGCCGATCGGCGTCACGCTGCCCTCCCAGCTGACCGGGTTCCTCAGCGGGCCTGCCGCCCCCAAGGGCGCCAACTTCGCCCACCTGAACAACACCCGCTACAACGAACTGGTCGCCAAGGCCTCGGCCAGGCCGGGCGAGGAGAGCTGCGCCGACTGGCTGGCGGCCGAGTCGGCCCTGTTCGAGGCCTCCGACCTGGTGCCGGTGGTGGAGAACACCGTGGTGGAAGCGATGAAGGGCGCCACCGTGGAGGTCGTCGCCGGCCAGGTCAGGCCCACCACCATCCGCATGTCGAAGGCGGGCTGACCATTGCTCGTGCTGCGCCGCGTGGCCAGGTTCGCCGCGGGCCTGGCCGCCCTGATGCTCGCCACGTTCGCGATGATCCACCTCATTCCCGGAGATCCCGTCAGGGCGGCCCTCGGCCCCGCCGCCCCCGCCGAGCTGGTCGCCACCCGCACCGCGGCGCTCGGCCTGGACAAGCCGCTGCCGGAGCAGTTCGCCACCTACCTCAAGGGCGTCGTCAGCGGTGACTTCGGCACCTCCTTCCTCACCGGGGAGCCGGTCGGCCAGATCATCGCCGACCGGCTGCCGAACACGCTGACGCTGGCCGTCCTCGCCACCCTGGCCGCGCTGCTGGTGGCGGTGCCCCTCGGGCTCTGGGCGGCGATCCGCACCGAGAACGGCCGCCACAGGGGCACCGAGATCGGCTTCACCTCCGGCACCGGCGCGGCCGTGGCCGTCCCCGAGTTCCTCTACTCGATCGCGCTGGTCGTGGTCTTCGCGATCACGCTGGGCTGGTTCCCTCCCGCGGGCAAGGAGGGCCCCCTGTCGTACGTGCTGCCGGTCGCCGCGCTGGCGATCGGGCCCGCCGCCCTCGTGGCCCGCCTGGTCAGGGTCGAGACGATGCGCGAGCTCGGCATGGACTACGTCAGGCTGGCCAGGGCCAAGCGGCTGCCCGCCGCCATGGTCAACCTCAGGCACGTGCTGCCCAACGCGCTGACCGCGACGTTGACGACCGGCGGCCTGCTGCTCGGCGGGCTCATCGCCGGCAGCGTGCTCGTCGAGTACGTCTTCGCCTGGCCCGGACTCGGCATGCGGATGACGGAGGCGATCACGCAGAAGGACTTCCCCGTCGCGCAGGGCGTGATCCTCGTCTACGGCGCGATCGTCCTCATCGTCAACCTGGCAGTGGACCTGCTGCTCGGCCTGCTCGACCCCAAGTCGACCCTCAAGGAGAGCTGATGCGGACCCTCTCAGGGCTGGCCGGAGCGGCCATCGTCGCGCTCCTCCTGGTGCTGGCCGTCATCGGGCCGCCCATCTGGGGCGACAGGGCCGAGCTCATCGACCCGGTCGCCGCGCTGCAGGGCGCGTCGGCCGCGCATCCGCTGGGCACCGACAATCTCGGCCGCGACATCCTGGCCAGGATGCTGGTGGCCACCAGGTTCTCGCTGCTGCTTGCCCTGCTGGCCGCCGCCATCGGCGCCGCCATCGGGGTGGTGCTGGGCACGCTGCCCTCCGTGCTGCCCCGCAGGCCTGGACGCCTCGTCAGCGGCGTCGTCAACGCCCTGGTGGCCTTCCCCGGGCTGCTGCTGGCCATGTTCACCGCCGTCGTGGCGGGGCTCGGCGCGCGCGGGGCGGTCCTCGGCATCGGCGTCGCCGTCGCGCCCGGATTCGCCAGGCTCACCCAGACGCTGGCCGCCTCCGTGGCCGGAGCCGACTACGTGGCAGCCGCCAGGCTCCTCGGCGTCTCGCGGACGAGGATCGTGACCAGGCACGTGCTGCCGAACATCGCCGAGCCGCTCATCCTCAACCTGACCACCATGATCGGCGGCAGCCTCCTCGGGCTCGCAGGGATGTCCTTCCTCGGGCTCGGCGTGCAACCGCCGAGCTACGACTGGGGGCGGCTGCTCTTCGACGGTTTCGGCCGGATCTACGTCAGCCCGATCGTGGCGCTGGGCCCCGCGCTGATGGTCGTGGTGGCGGGCGTCGGGTTCAACCTGGTCGGCGAGGCGCTGGCCAGGACCGCGTCACGCTCGGCCGTCCACGGGGCGGCACCGGCCGTTCCTCCGCGGCCGGCCGCGGGCGAGGACGACGAGCGGCGCGACACCGAGGCGGTGCTGGAGGTCAGGGACCTCACCGTCACCTTCCCCGGCGACGTCACCCCCGTGCGCGACGTCTCGCTGACCGTCGGGCCCGGCGAGATCGTCGGCGTCGTGGGGGAGTCGGGCAGCGGCAAGAGCCTGACCGCCTACGCCGTCGGCGGGCTCGTGCCGTACCCGGGCGTGGTCGGGGGCGGACCAGTCTTGCTGTGCGGCCAGGACGTCCACGCGCTGCCCGAAGGCGAGCGGAGGAAGGTGCTCGGCACCTCGCTCGCCATGGTCTTCCAGGACCCGATGGCCTCGCTCAACCCGGCGCTGAAGGTCGGCGGCCAGCTGGCCGAGGTGGCCACCGTGCACCAGCGCGCCACCCGCGCCGACGCCTGGCGCAGGGCCGTCGACCGGCTCGGCCACGTGCGGATCACCGACCCCGCGCGCCGCGCCCGCCAGCACCCGCACGAGTTCTCCGGCGGCATGCGCCAGCGCGCGGTCATCGCCATGGGGCTCATGGGCACGCCCAGGCTCATCATCGCCGACGAGCCGACCACCGGCCTCGACGTCACCGTGCAGGGGGAGATCCTGCGCCTGCTGCGCGAGGTGACCGAGGAGACCTCGGCGGCGACCCTGTTCATCTCGCACGACATCGCGGTCGTCGGCTCGCTGTGCGACAGGGTCGTCGTCATGTACGCGGGCCGCGTGGTCGAGGAGTTGCCCGCCGACCGGCTGGGCGCCGCCGCCCACCCCTACACCCGCGCGCTGGTCTCCTCGGTGCCCGACATGGCCACCGACAGATCACAGCCGCTGGCCAGCATCCCAGGCCGCCAGCCCACCCCCGCCGAGGTCGGCGAGGGCTGCGCGTTCGCCGGCAGGTGCCCGCTGGCCACCAGCCGCTGTACGGCCGAGCGCCCGCCACTGGAAGAGCACGGCAAGGCGCACCGCGTCGCCTGCTGGGAGGTTTCGTGAACATCAAGGGACTGACGGTCAGGTTCGGCGCTTTCACCGCCGTCGACGACGTCACGCTGGAGATCCCGCAGGGACGCGTCGTCGGCCTGGTGGGAGAGTCGGGCTCGGGCAAGTCGACGCTGGCCAGGGCGGTCAGCGGGCTGGTGCCGTACACGGGGCTGATCGAGGACGGCGGCGGCGTCCAGCTGGTCTTCCAGGATCCCTACGCCTCGCTCAACCCGCGGATGACCGTCGGCGCGTCCGTGGCGGAGGGCCTGCGCAGTGCCTCCGCCCACGAGGTCGAACGCCTGCTCGGCCTGGTGTCGCTGCCCCCGCAGACGGCCGCCCGCTACCCCCGCGAGCTGTCGGGCGGGCAGCGCCAGCGCGTCGCGATCGCCCGCGCGCTGGGCGCCTCACCCCGCCTGCTGATCGCCGACGAGATCACCTCGGCGCTGGACGTGTCGGTGCAGGGCGCCGTGCTCAACCTGGTGCGCTCGCTGCGCGCCGAGCTCGGCCTGTCGATGCTGTTCATCTCGCACAACCTGGCCGTGGTCCGCTACGTCGCCGACGACATCGCGGTCATGCGTCACGGCAGGCTCGTCGAGCACGGCCCCACCGACCAGGTGGTGGAGGCGCCCGCGCACGACTACACCCGGGCCCTGCTGGCGGCCGTGCCGCGCCTGCCCGCCTCCTGAGGCGCTCTCACCGGACGGCTCGACGGTCGGTACCGGTGGGCCCTCTCGGGACGCGCTCTCGCCGCGCGGTCTCGCCGGGAGATCTCACCCGGCGGGGTGGCGCGGCGACAGCCAGCGGATCCACGCGGGAAGGGAGGCGGAACCGGCTCCCGTCATCGTGTCGGTGGCCGGCGGGGCCGGCACGATGACCAGCGGGCAGCGGGCGTGGCTGATGCAGTAGCGGCGGGTGGACGGGAACAGCAGCCGGTCCAGCGCGCCCCTGCGCCCCCTGCCGACGACCAGCAGGTCGATCGGCCTGGCCAGCTCCACGAGTAGAGGTCCCGGCTCGCCGAGCCTGGCGATGGCGAGCGTGCTGATGTCGGGCGGGGCCCCGCCGGCCATGTCGTCGAACAGGGTCTGGATGAGCTCGACGCTCCTGGCCTCCTCCAGCTGCCTGACGGCGTTCGTGTACGGCAGCGCCTCAGGAAACGGATGCACGGGCGCCCTGCTGACATGGACGGCGACCAGGGCCATCGAACGCAGCCTGGCTGCCCCGACCGCCCATATCAGCGCCCAGCGTGAGGCGGGTGAGTCGTCGACACCGACGACCACGCGCGGTCCTTCGGGAATCATCGCGTCCTCCTCAAGAGAGGTACGCGTCCATACTGCGCCCCTCAGGGCCGCTCCACCACGTAATGGGCCTTCGCATGGAAACCTGTTACCCGGGCGCCGTCCTGCAGCAGCCCTCCCAGCACGTCGCGAACCGCGTGCCGCCAGGCCTTCGCGGCCCCAGGATCCTGCCTGCGCAGCGTCTCGACATCGGCGGGCACCGCGACCAGCAGCACTTTCGCGTCGGTCTCGCCCGCGACCGGCCTGCCGTCCTCCTCCTCCAACGCCACCCCCGCCCCCTCCAGCGCGTACGGCACACACGGCTCGGTCAGCCGCCACACCGCCAGCAGCCGGTCCGACTCGTCCCCTCGGTTGACGGCGTCCTCCATGACGCCGTAGAAACTCCGCAGGTACTCCTCGGGCCTGGCGCCCAGCTTGGCCAGGTTGAAGTGCGCGTTGCGGCGGACCAGCGGGTCGTAGGTCCAGGTGATGCGATCGATCCCCCGGGCCAGCGCCCACTCGCGCTGGTGCTGCTTGAGCGCGAACCCGATGCCCCTGCCGATGAGCGCCCCCGTGATGTGGGAGTGGAGAGCCCGTCCCTCGGCGAAGAACGCCACGGAGGCGCCCACCATGCGGCCGCCCTCGTAGGCGCCGGCGATGTAGTTGCCCGCGTGCGACAGGGCGCGCATCAGCTCGGGGTTGATCGGCTGGTTGCCCTGCTCGAACCCCCAGATGCCGGTGAACACCGCGAAGGCCTCGTCGAACTCCTCGTGAGTGCGCAGCTCCCTGATCTCGGTCACCGCAGCACCTCGCCGAGGAGCCTGTGCACGTTGCCACCGAGGATCTTGAGGATGTCCTTCTCCTGGACACCCCTGCCGACCAGCGCCTCGGTGACGAGCGGCAGCCCGCGCGGGCCCTCCAGCCCCGGCAGGGCGGCCATGGGGTCGATCTCGCCGTAGCCGAGGTCCTCGCAGCAGGGCGGGGTGGTGTCCGTGAGCACCTCACGGACGAAGTCGGGGCCGAGCCCGACATGGTCGACGCCGGCGACGGAGGCGATGTGCTCGACGTGGTCGACGAGCCTGTCGAGGGTGAAGTCGGCGGGGTCGGCGGCCAGGAAGTCGGGGACGAAGTTCACGCAGACGACGCCGCCGGTCGCGGCGACCGCCCTCAGCTGGTCGTCGGTGAGGTTGCGGTGGTGGTCGCGCAGGGCGCGGGCCGAGGAGTGGGTGGCCATGAGCGGCCTGGTGGCCAGCTCCAGCACGTGCGCGACGCCCGAGGCGCCCAGGTGGGAGATGTCGAAGACGATGCCGAGCCGTTCCATCTCCTTCAGCGCGGCGACGCCGTGCGAGGTCAGGCCGCTGCCCGTGGCGTCCTCGCCGCTGCCGTCGGCCAGCGGGGTGCGGCCCCAGTGCGCGATGGAGGCGACCCTGACGCCCAGCCGGTGGAGAGTGGGGATCAGCTCCACGCTGGCGTCCAGTCCCGGCATGCTCTCCATGGCCAGGACCAGCGCGATCCTGTTCTCGGCGAGCGCGGCGTCGATCTGGGCCGCGTCGGTGCAGAGCGCGACGGCGTCGGCGTTGCCCTCGGCGACGACGTGCGCGCACTCGATCATCCTGAGCGTCTCGCGCAGCGCGCCCTCGGGGCGGAAGGCGTCGTCGATGAAGACCGGCAGAACCTGCAGCTTGACGCCGCCCTCGCGCAGTTGCGGCAGCCACTGATCGCGGAAGAAGGCGGCCCAGCGCTGCGGGGGGCGGGCGGCGACGGCGATGAGGAGGTCGTTATGCGTGTCCGCGACAAGGGCGCGGCGGTGGAGATCTAGCGGCATGTCCGTGACGGTATGCCAAGGGCTGCCGGAGGAATTCGTCCTGGACTATCAAGCCCTGGCGGTTCTTCGTCCGGCAGCCCAACCGCCTCAGCCGCGGCCGATCCACTCGGTCGACGTGGTCACCTCGTCGAGGATGTCCTTGACCGGCTCGACGCCGAGGCCTGGGCCCGTGGGCACCTCGAGGTGGCCGCCGTCCAGCTCGAAGGGCTCGGTGATGTCGGTGGCGTAGTAGCGGCGCGAGGCGGAGGTGTCGCCGGGCAGCGTGAAGCCGGGAAGGGCGGCGAGCGCGACGTTCGCGGCCCTGCCCAGGCCCGTCTCCAGCATGCCGCCGCACCACACCGCGATCCCGTGCGCCCTGCACAGGTCGTGGATGCGTCGCGCCTCCAGATAGCCGCCGATCCTGCCGGGCTTGATGTTGATGATCGAGCAGGCCTTGAGCGAGATGGCGGCGGCGGCGTGCTCGGCCGACTCGATCGACTCGTCGAGGCAGATCGGCGTGCGCAGCCGCTTGGCCAGCTCGGCGTGCTGCACCAGGTCGTCGTTGGCCAGCGGCTGCTCGATCAGCAGCAGCCCGAAGTCGTCCAGCCTGGCCAGCTGTTGGGCGTCGACGAGCGTGTAGGCGGCGTTCGCGTCCACCTGCAGGAGCACGTCGTCGCCGAACCGCTCCCTGACCGCCCGCACGGGCTCGACGTCCCAGCCCGGCTCGATCTTCAGCTTGATCCTGACGTAGCCCTCGTCCAGGTAGCCCTCCACGGCGTCGAGCAGCTGCGGGATGGAGTCCATGATGCCGACCGACACCCCGCAGGGGACCCGGTCCGTGGCCGCGCCGAGGAAGCGGCCGAACGACTCGCCCGCCGCCCTCAGCTGGGCGTCGAGCACGGCCGTCTCCAGCGCGGCCTTGGCCATGCGGTGGCCCTTGATCGGCTCCATGGCCCTGCCCACGCCGTAGGCGTCGACGTTGTCGGGCAGGGCGGGCAGCAGGAAGCGGCGGATCACCTCCACCGCGCCGTCGACGTACTCGGAGGAGTAGAGCGGCTCGGACATCGCCACGCACTCGCCCCACCCCTCGGCCTCCGGCGTGACCACTCTGACCAGGAGCACGTCTCGGGAGGTCTCGGTGCCGAAGGACGTGCGGAAGGGTGCGACCAACGGCATGGCGATCCGTCGCAGCTCCACTCCGGTGATCTTCATGGTGTCTCCACTTCGTCGCAGGGGTGTCGTCCGACGCTAGGCCACGGCGACCCTCCGCTGATTCGTGCAGGAAGCCGGAAAACAGGCGTTGCTTCGTCTCCTACCCCAAGGTGCCGCGAAAGCATGGGGAGCCGGCACCGCGAAATCACCAAGTCTGGACGAAACCCAGCCTTACCACTTGACCGCGCTCGGGAAAGATCCCGGCATGCCCAACGTGCGCTTCAGCGTTCACACAGCAGGGGAGACGGGCCTGGGAAAGACGTCCGTCCTGGTGGCAGGCGAGCAGCAGGCGCTGCTGATCGACGGCCAGTTCACGCTGGCCGAGCAACATCGCGTCCTCGCCGACGTGATCGACAGCGGCAAGCACCTGTCGACGGTCTTCGTCAGCGCCGCCGACCCCGACTACTACTTCGGCCTGCAGGTGATCAGGCAGGCGTTCCCGAACGTGCGGGTGCTCGCCACGCCGGAGACCGTCGAGCGCATCGAGGCCACGTGGCGGTCCAAGCTGGAGATCTGGAAGCAGCTTGGCGGCAACCTCGCCACCGACGTGGTGGTCCCCGAGCCGCTGCTCGGCTGCTGTCTCGAACTCGAGGAGCACGTGTTCGAGGTGAGGCGGGGCGACCCCGCCATCGCGTGGCGCACCGAGTACCTGTGGAACGCCGATCGCCGGGCGATCCTCGGCGGGGCCGCCCTGTTCGGCGGCGTCCATCTGTGGACCGCCGACACCGGCACCACGGAGGAACGCCAGGGCTGGCGGCGGACCCTCGACGAGATGAGCGCGCTCGATCCCGAGTACGTCGTGCCGGGCCACCGCGCCGCCGCCGGCGGCCCGCTCGACGGCTCGGTGATCCGCTTCACCCGCGACTACCTGGTGGCCTTCGAGACCGAGTTGCACGAGGCCCGACGCCGCGACGACCAGGCCAGGACCCTGCGCAGGGCGATGACCAGGCGGTATCCGTCGCTCGGCGGGCTGGTCAACCTGGAGCTCGGCGCCAAGGTGGCCACGGGGGAGATGCCCTGGGTCTGACGAGGACGGGCGGCCGCGGACTCCGATCGCCCCGTGCCTATGATCTCCAGGTGAGCGCTGACGAGATCCGGAGAGTTCTCGGCTGGACGGAATGGACGTCGGAGCCGCTGACCCACAACGCCATGAACGCGGTGACCAGAGGCATCTGGCGGATCACGGCCGACCGGCCGGTGATACTCAAGGTGCTCACGGGCTCGGACAATGGCAGGCCGGGCTGGGAGTCCTCCCACGATCCGCGCCACTGGAACTACTGGCGCAGGGAGGCCGAGGTCTACGCCGAAGGGCTGCCCCGCCTGTGGAAGGACAGCGGCCTGCGCGCGCCGGAGCCGCTGGCGGTGGTCGAGCGAGACGACGGCGACGTGGCCCTCTACCTGGAGGACGTCTCGGACGGCGGCGCCTCGTGGTCGCTCGACAGGCACGCGCTGATGGCGCTCCAGCTCGGCAGGGCCCAGGGCGGCACGCCGGAGATCGAGCGGCCGTGGCTGAGCAGGTCGTTCCTGCGCGGCTACGTCGGCTCGAAGGCGGTGCCGTACGAGCTGCTCGACGACGGCGAGGCCTGGCGGCACCCGCTGGTGCGCGACCACTTCCCCGAGGGACTGCGCGGCGAGCTGGTCAGGCTGCACAGGGACCGCGAGTGGTTCCTCGAACTGACGGAGTCGCTGCCGCGCGCGCTGTGCCACCTTGACCTCTGGCCGAACAACCTGGTGTCCTCCGGCCCGGACACCGTCCTGCTGGACTGGGCCTTCGTCGGCGACGGCGCGCTCGGCGAGGACCTCGGCAACCACATCCCCGACAGCGTCTTCGACCTCTTCGTGCCCGCCGCCGACCTGCCCGCGCTCGACCGCGCCTGCTACGGCTCCTACGTGCGCGGCCTGCGCGAGGCGGGCTGGCGGGGCGACGAGCGGCTCGTCCGGCTGGCCGTCTGCGCCTCGGCGATCAAGTATGACTGGCTCGTCCCCGGCATGCTCCGCGCCGTCGACAGCGAGCAGCTCGACTACGGCGGCGCCAGGCCCGTCGAGGCCGCCCGCCGCTACCGCGAGCGAGGCCAGGCGATGATGTTCCTGGTCGGATGGGCCGACGAGGCGAGGCGCCTGGCCGAGACGCTGTGACCAGCCGCAGGGCGGCGATCTCCGCCGGGCTGATGGCGGCCATGGCACTGGCCGCCATCGACGGCACCATCGTCGCCACCGCCGTCCCCTCGATCGTCCGCGACCTCGGCTCGTTCTCGCTGTTCCCCTGGGTGATCGCCGGCTACATGCTCACCCAGGCGGTCTCCACGCCCGTCTACGGCAGGCTGGCCGACCTGTTCGGCAGGAAGCCCATGCTGCTCACCGGCATGGCCGTCTTCCTCGTCGGCTCCCTGCTGGCCGGCGTGGCGTGGTCGATGCCGGCCCTGATCGTGGCGAGGGCGGTGCAGGGGGTCGGCGCGGGCGCGATCCAGTCGATCGTCCAGGTCGTGGCCGCGGACCTGTACCCGCTGGAGGAGCGCGGCAAGATCAGCGGGCTGCTCTCCTCCGTATGGGGCGTGTCCGCCCTGGTCGGGCCCGCGCTGGGCGGCCTGCTGTCGGAGTACGCCACCTGGCGCTGGATCTTCCTGCTCAACCTGCCCGTCGGCGCGGTGGCGGTGACCATCATCGCCCTGTTCCTGAAGGAGCACGTCGAGCGCGGCAGGCACCGCCTCGACCTGCTCGGCACCGCGCTGCTGGTCGCCGGCGTGGTGACGGTCATGCTCGGCCTGCAGAACGGCTCGCCGTGGCCGGTCGCGGCGGGCGTGGCGGTGCTGGTGCTGTTCGCCTGGTGGGAGACGCGCGCCGCCGAGCCGCTGCTGCCGCCGTGGATGTGGCGCGACAGAGTACTGCTCGGCTCCTTCCTCGGCAGCGCGGTCGTCGGCATGATCCTGGTCGGCCCTACCGTCTACCTGCCCACCTACGCCCAGGGCGTGCTCGGGGCCGGCGCCGTGGCCGCGGGCTTCGCGCTGGCGGTGCAGTCGCTCGGCTGGCCGATGACCGTGTTCTTCTCCGCCAGGCTCTACCTCAGGTACGGCTTCCGCGACACCGCCCTGGCCGGGCTGGCGCTCATCGCGGTGTCGGTGGTCCTGTTCGTCCGGCTCACACCGGACTCCTCCCTCCTGTACGCGGGGCTGTGCGCCTTCGTCAACGGCTGCGGCCTCGGCCTGCTGTCGGTGTCGATGCTGGTCGGCGCCCAGTCCGTGGTCGGCTGGGAGCGCAGGGGCGTGGTCACGGGCGGCGTGGTCTTCTTCAGGATCGGCGGCGGCGCGCTCGGCGCCGCGATCCTGGCCGCCGTCGCCAACACCGCGCTCGCCGACCGGATGGGCGGCGCCACCTCCGTGGACGAGGCCGCCCGCGCCCTCGGCGGCCCGGGCGCCGAGCCCGTACGGCAGGCGCTCGCCGCCGCCGTGCACGACGCCCTCGTCGCGACGGCGGTCATCGTCGCGTTCGGCGTCGCCGCCGTCCTGGTCCTGCCGCGCCGCACTGGGACCACACATTAGATCCACCTAATGTCTTAACAAAGGTTTGACACGTCGGCGCGGGACTCGATAGAAAGCAACTGACCTCCACCGACTCAAGGAGCACGTCCATGCGCCTCGGCGTCATCGGTCTCGGCCTCATCGCTCAGGCCGTTCACCTGCAGAACCTGCAGGCCCTGCGCGAGAAGTACCAGGTGACGCACGTCTGCGATCTGTCGGCCACGCTGGCGGCGCAGATCGCGGCCGAGTACGGTGGGCCCGTGCGGCACTCCACCGACGCGGCGGACGTGCTGGCCGACCCCGAGGTGGACGCGGTCCTCCTGCTGACCCCCGGCACCCACGCCGACCTGACCCGCAGGGCACTGGAGGCGGGCAAGCACGTGCTCGCCGAGAAGCCGTTCGCGCACACCGTCGGCGAATGCGTCGAGCTCGACGCGCTGGCCGCGGCCAAGGGCCTGGTGCTGCAGGTGGCGTACATGAAGATGTACGACCCGATCATGGACAGGGCCAGGGCGGAGCTGGCGAACCTGGGGGCGATCCGGCTGGTCCGGGTCACCGTGCTGCACCCCGACGACCGGCCGCAGTTCTCCCACCAGCGCTTCCTGCGCTACGACGACGCGGTGGTCCCCGACGACGCCTACGGGCGGGAGAAGGCCTTCGAGGCGGTCGGCGACCTGGGCGAGCCGTACGTCTCGATCTACGCCAACGTGCTGCAGGGCTCGGTCGTGCACGAGCTCTCGGTGCTGCGCGCCCTGTTCGGCGAGCAGCCGATCGCCATCGCGCACGCCCAGGCCGCCGGGCTCAAGCCGGGCGTGAAGCTGGAGGAGCCGCCGCAGCTGCAGGCGCTCGGCACGTTCGGCGAGGCCCAGCTGTCGCTGTCGTGGAACTGGCTGCCCGACTACCCCGACTACGGCGAGGAGATCGCCGTCTTCGGCTCCGCAGGCCGCCTCTACCTGAACATGCCGGGCCCCTACCTGCGCGACGCCCGCGCCTCACTGGTGGTGGAGAGCGTCCAGGGCGGCGAGCGGGCCGCCACGCGCCTGCGGTCCGACCACCGCACCGGCTTCCTCCACGAGCTGCTCGCCTTCCACGCCTCCGTCACCGAGGGCGCGCCCGTCCTGTCCACCGCCGCCGGCGCCGCCTACGACACCGCGGCCCTCCAGCAGATCGCCAGGAGCCTCGCATGAACAAGATCGCGTCCGCGCCCTGCAGCTACGGCGTCCACAGCGGGCACGGCATCGGCATGAAGCCGGTCGAACTCCTCGAGGCCATGGCCGCCGCGGGCTACACGGGCAGCGAACTCGGCCCTCCTGGATTCTTCGGCTCCCCCGACGAGACCGCCCGCGCGTTCGCCGACAACGGGCTGACGGTCGTCGGGGCCTACGTGCCGCTGAACCTGTCGCAGCCGGAGGAGGCGCCGACCGGCGACCTGGCGGGGATGCGGCACACACTGGAGGAGCTGGCCGCCTCGGGCAACCCCGAGGTGGTGGCCGTCCTGGCCGACGGGGGCGACGAGGCGCTGCGCGCCAACCCGTGGCGGAGCGGCGGGTGGGACGCCGCCGCCTGGCGCCGCGCGGCCGACCGCGTCGCCGCCGCCTGTGAGCTCGTCAGGTCGTACGGCGTGCGTCCCGTCTTCCACCCCCACTACGCCACCTACGTGGAGCGGGCCGCCGAGATCGACACGCTCATGGAGCTGACCGACGTCGCGCTCTGCCTCGACAGCGGCCACTTCGAGCTGGGCGGCGCCGCACCCGCCGCATACGCGAAGAAGTACGCCGACCGCGTGCACCACGTCCACGTCAAGGACGTCCGCCACGCGGTCGTCGAGGCCGCCAAGGCCAGAGGTGACGCGCGCCTGGAGAAGTGGTGGGGCGATGTCGCCTGCCCGCTCGGTCGCGGCGACGTCGCCCTCGAAGCGTTCCTCGACCAGCTCACGGCCAACGGATACACGGGCTGGTACGTCATCGAACAGGACAGCGCCCCCGTCACCCCCGAGACATGGGAGGCCACCCTGGCCGACCAGCGCCACAACCTCACCTGGCTGGCCGAGCGCCGGTGACCCCACCCCCGACGGCGGCCCACCCCCGCGAAGGGACGACACCCCCACCCTCCGAACCACGCCACCCGCTCCCGCCTGTCCTCCGAGGAACCGCAGCCACACCACCAGGAGAGCCCTCATGAACCAGGACAGGCTCGCGGCGCTCGTCGAGACCAGGGCGAACCGCCCCTCTGCCATCGCCGAGGCCGCCGCTCGCCGCGCCCGCCCCACCGGCCCCCTCGGCGAGCACGGCAAGCTCATGGTCATCGCCGCCGACCATCCCGCCCGCGGCGCGCTCGGCGCGGGCGACCGCCCGCTGGCCATGGGCGACCGGCTCGACCTGCTCGACCGGCTCTGCACCGCCCTGGCCAGGCCCGGCGTCAACGGCGTGCTCGGCACCTCCGACATCCTCGAGGACCTGCTCCTGCTCGGCGCCCTCGAAGGCAAGGTCGTCATCGGCTCCATGAACCGCGGCGGCCTCGCGGGCGCGGTGTTCGAGATGGACGACCGGTTCACCGGCTACGACGCGGCCATGATCGAGGCGATGCGGTTCGACGGCGGCAAGACGCTGACCAGGATCGACTACGCCGACCCCGCCAGCGTCGACACGCTGGAGTCGACCGCGAAGGCCGTCACCGACCTCGCCTCGCGCGACCTGCTGGCGATGGTCGAGCCGTTCATCTCGCGCAGGGTCGACGGCAAGGCGCGCAACGTGCTCACCACCGACGCCGTGGTCAAAGCGGCCGCGATCGCCGCGGGGCTGGGCACCACCTCGGCCTACACGTGGCTGAAGCTGCCCGTCGTCGACGACATGGAACGGGTGATGGCGGCCACCACGCTGCCCGTCGTCATCCTCGGCGGCGAGGTCGACTCCGACCAGGAGGCGGTGTTCTCCAGGTGGCGCAAGGCGCTGGCATGCCCGACCGCGCGCGGTCTCGCGGTGGGCAGGTCGCTGCTGTACCCGCCGGACGACGACGTGGTCTCGGCCGTCGACGCGGCGGTGGCCCTGCTCTGAGTGGGCGGTGAGGCCGGAGCGCCGCGCTCACCGGCGGGCCGGACGGGCAGGAGGCTAGGCGTCCAGTACGTGGAGGGCGGGGGAGCCTGGGCTGAGCAGGACGGGGCCGTCGGGGGCGCAGGCGACCGTGTCGGCCACCCGCGCGCCGAACAGCCCCGTCAGGTAGATGGCCGGAGCGACGCACAGCGTCATCCCCGCCGAGAGGGGCTCGGGATCGGACAGGGAGGGGCCCTCCTCGTGGCCCCAGCCGACGCCCCTTCCGCTGACGTCGGCGAATCCGCCGTAGCCGCTGTCCTCGATCACCTGGCGCGCGCGGGCGGCGACCTGCTCGGCGGGGGCGCCGGGCCGTACCGCGTCGAGGGCGGCGGCGCGCGCGGCCAGCACCACCGACAGCATCGCCTCGTAGTCCTCGGGCGGCTCGGCCACGGCGAACGCCCTGGCCACCTCCGCGCACAGGCCGTCCCACCTGCCGCACACCGCGACCTGCAGCGCGTCGCCCGGGTTGATGATCCGGCCGGTGGGCCGGTGCTCCTTCGCCGCGGTGTGCTCGCCTGCGGCCACCCGCACCGAGACGACCTCCTCGCAGCCCGACTCGATCAGCAGCACCCGCAGCCTGCGCGCCATCTCCCGCTCGCTGGCCCCGAACCAGGCCAGCTCGCGCGCCGCCGCCATGACCGCGTCGGCCGCCGCGGCCGCCCGCGCCACGGCCTCGACCTCCTGCGCCGACTTCCTGAGCCGCAGGTCGCGAAGCACCGCCGACGCGGGGATGAGCTCCGCGTCGATCCGCATGCCGAACAGCTCGGCGACCCGCATCTCGTCGTCCACGCCCACCCTGCGCGCCCCTCGCGGGATGCACGGCACGGGGTCGCCGGTCTCGATCAAAGGGCCGCCGCGCGTGACGACGAGGAACCCGTCACCGCTGCCGCCGAGGAAGCGGAAGTCGGGGGAGGGGCGCAGCACGAGCGCGTCCACCCCCGCCTCGGCCATCGCCTGCCTGACGAGCTGCTCCCTCATCACTCGGGAGCGTGCAGCCAGCAGGCGGCGGGGCCGAAGTCGGGCTCCTTCACCCTGCACACGTCCATCACGTGCGGGCAGCGCGGGTGGAACCTGCAGCCGGGCGGCGGGTCGGCGGGGTCGGGGACGTCGCCTGGCAGCTCGGCGGGAAGCACTCCGAGGCCGTCGGGCTGGGGGATGGCGGCCAGCAGCGCCCGCGTGTAGGGATGCCGCGGGTCGGCCCACACCTCCTCGGTGCGGCCCACCTCGACGATCTTGCCCAGGTACATCACCGCGATCCTATCGGCGATCAGCCGTACCACCGACAGGTCGTGGCTGATGAACAGCAGCCCCGCGCCCGAGCCGACCGCCAGGTCCCGCATCAGCCTCGCCACCTGCGCCTGCGCCGAGGCGTCCAGGGCGGAGATCGGCTCGTCGCCGATCAGCAGCCGCGGCCTGGCCGCCAGGGCCCTGGCGATCGCGATGCGCTGCCGCTGGCCACCGGAGAACTCGTGCGGGTGCCTGCCGGCGAACTCGCGCGGAAGTCCGACGCGTTCCAGCAGGTCGGCCGGGGCCGTGGTGGTGTCCTTCGCCGTGCGCAGGCCGTCGGCGATCTGGTCGCCGACGCGGCGGCGCGGGTTCAGTGAGGCGTAGGGGTCCTGGAAGACCATCTGGATCCCGGTCAGCGCCCGCCTGCGCAGGCCGAGCGGGGTCACCCGGCGGCCGTCGAAGGTGATCTCGCCCTCGGCCGCGGGATGCAGCCCGCAGACGGCGCGGGCCAGCGTCGACTTGCCGCAGCCCGACTCGCCCACGAGACCGACGACCTCGCCGGGCGAGACGGTCAGGCTCGCGCCCGCCACCGCCCGGACCACGGGCCGTCCAGGTGAGCGGTGTTCCACCACCAGGTCGCGGATGTCCAGCGTCGTCATGCGCTCTCCCCGTCGGCTCGGCGATCTTCCTGGCTGTCCTCGGCGGCGCCGTCGGCGAGCCCCGCGGCGAGCGGGGCGGGAGCGTCGGGCAGCGAGTCGAGGAGCGAGCGGGTGTAGGGGTGGGAGGGCGCGCGGAGGACCTCCGCGCGCGGGCCCGTCTCCACCACCAGGCCGTCCTTCATCACGCTCACCTGGTCGGCCACCGCCGACATCACCCCGAGATCGTGCGTGACCAGCAGGACGGCCAGCCCCAGGTCGTCGCAGAGGCCGCGCAGCAGGCGCAGAACGCCTGCCTGCACGGTCACGTCGAGCGCGGTGGTCGGCTCGTCGGCGATCAGCACCTTGGGCTCGCAGGCCAGCGCGATGGCGATCGCGATGCGCTGCCGCATGCCGCCGGAGAACTGGTGCGGGTAGCGGCCGAACGCCTCGGACGGGCCGGGGATGCGCACCTTGCCGAGCAGTTCCACCGCCCTCTCGCGGGCCTCCGCGCGCCCGAGCTTCAGGTGATGGCGCATGTGCTCGGTCAGCTGCCTGCCGACGGTCAGCATCGGGTGCAGACTCGTGGCCGGATCCTGGAAGACCATGGCGACCTCGCCGCCGCGCACCTTGTTCAGTTCCTTCTGCGGCAGGCCGAGCAGGTCCCTGCCCTCCAGCGCGATCGTGCCGGTGGCGCGCGCGCCGTGCGGGAGCAGCCCGAGTACGGCCAGTCCCGTCATGGTCTTGCCCGATCCGCTCTCGCCCGCCAGGCCGTGGACCTGGCCCTGCCGGAGGGAGAGGTGGACGCCGCCGAGGACGTCCCTGCCGCCGATGGCGACCCTGAGGTCGGTGATGTCCAGCATCAGAGGGCACGCTCCTTGATGGCGCGGGCCGTACGCGGGTCGAGGGCGTCGCGCAGCGTGTCGCCGAGGAAGTTGAAGGCCAGCACGACGGTCAGGATCGCCAGGCCGGGGAAGGTGGCCACCCACCAGCTGTCGAAGACCTCCACGCCGCCCGCGACCATCGCGCCCCACTCGGGGGAGGGCGGCTTGGCGCCCAGGCCGAGGAAGGACAGCCCGGACAGCAGCAGGAGGGCGGTGCCGATGTCGAGGGTGGCCAGGACGAGCACGGGTCCCGTGACGTTCGGCAGCACGTCCACGCGCAGGGAGCGCCACACAGAGAAGCCGAGGAGCCTGCCGCTCAGCACGAACTCCCGCTCCCGGACGCCGAGCACCAGCCCGCGGGTGACGCGGGCGTAGGCGGGCCAGGCCACCACGAGGACGGCGAGCACCGCGTTGGTCAGGCTCGCGCCCAGCGCGGCGGCCACCACCATGGCCAGGATGACCGTGGGGAAGGCGAACACGAGGTCCGCCACCCGCATGATCGTCTCGTCCACCCATCGGCCGAAATATCCGGCGCAGGCGCCCAGCAGGCCGCCGACCAGAACGGAGAGGGCCACCAGCATCAGCGTGAGCGGGATCGAGACCCGCGCGCCGTACAGGACCCTGCTAAGGATGTCGCGGCCGAGCTGGTCGGTCCCGAACCAGTGGCCGGGGCCCGGCGCGGCGAGCCTGGGCAGGTCCTGCGCGAGCGGGTCGTGCGGGGCCAGCCATGGGGCGGCCAGCGCGATCACCAGCCAGGCGAGCGCGACCACCCCGCCGACGATGGCGAGGGGCTGCCGCCAGGCTTCGGGGAGTCGTCGTGTCACTGCAGTCTCACTCGGGGGTCGATGACGCCGTACAGCACGTCCACGATCAGGTTGATCACCAGGTAGACGCCGCCGACGACGAGGCCCACGCCCATGACGGCGGGCAGGTCGAGGGTGGTGGCGCTCTTGTAGGCGTACTGCCCGACGCCCGGCCACGCGAAGATCGCCTCGACCAGCACGGTGCCCGACAGCAGGCTGCCGAACGCCAGGCCGGCCACCGTGATGATCGGCACCAGCGCCGAGCGCAGCACGTACCTGAACAGGATGACCCTGCCGGGCAGGCCCTTGGCCCTGGCCGCGCGGACGTAGTCCTGGCCCAGCACCTCCAGCACCGCGCTCCTGGTGAAGCGGGTGAGCAGGCCGATCGTGTAGAGGGCGAGCACGAGCGCGGGAGTGAGGAGGTGGCCGACGGCGCTGGCGAAGACGTCCCACTGCCCGGCCAGGGCCGAGTCGACCGTCGCCAGACCCGTGACGGGCGGCGGCGCGGTCAGCCCTGGGTCGATGCGCCCGCTGCCCGGGGTGATCTGGAGGCGGTAGAAGAAGACGTAGAAGGCCACCAGCGCCAGCCAGAACGTCGGCACCGAGATGCCGATGAGGCTCAGCACCCGCAGCGCGTGGTCTGTCAGCCGGTCCCTGCGCAGCGCCGCCACCACGCCGAACGCCACCCCCAGGACCAGCGACACCACGATTGCGGCGCCGGCCAGCTCCAGGGTGGCCGGCACGGTCTCCGCGAGGTCCTGACTGACGGGGCGGTGGCTCTGCTGGCTGGTGCCGAGATCACCGTGGAGCAGTCCTCCCAGGTGGATGAGGTACTGCTGGGGGAGCGGCTTGTCCAGCCCGTGCTCCTGACGCCACTGGGCCACGATCGCCGGATCGCCGAGGGCGCGCTGACCCAGGTTGGCGGCGGCGGGGTCGCCCGGCACCAGGTTCGTCAGGACGAAGGTGACCAGCGTGATCCCCCAGGCCAGCAGGATCGCGATGAGCACCCTGCGCAGGAGGAAGCGCGCCAGCGGATGGCGGCGGACCCGCGCCCGGCCGCCGCGCTGGGCGGCGGCGGGCGGGGGGCCGGGGGTGTCCGCGCCGGAGACGTCGCCGGAGACGGTCATCTCAGGGGCCTACTTGGCGCTGAGGTCGGCCAGGTCGACCGTCCAGACCGGGTGGTACTCCAGGCCGGCCACCGACGACGCGGTCACGATGTTCTGGCTCGGCTGGATGAGCGGGATGAACGGGCCGCCCTTGTTCAGCTTCTGCTGGACCTCGGCGTACGCCGCCTTGCGCGCGTCGTCGCCGATCGCGGTGGCCGCCTTGTCGCCCGCGGCGGAGATGTCCTTGGCCGCGCCTTCCTTCCATCCGGCGCGCAGGCCGACGAGCTTGCCGGGCAGGAAGGCCAGGTAGTCGCTCGGGTCGGGGAAGTCAGGGCCCCAGTACCACAGGCCCAGCTCCTCCTTGCCGTTGCGGTAGTTGTCCAGCGCGGTCGTGACGGGCGCGGGCGCGAGGTCGACGGTGATCCCGACCTCCTTCAGGTTCGCCTGGACGCGCTCGGCCAGGGGCTGGAACGACAGCCCGTTGACGGTCAGCTCGCTCGGGTACTCCAGCTTCACCGTCGGGTTCGACACCCCGCTGGCCGCCAGCGCCGCCTTGGCGCCCTCCACGTCGCGCTTGGCCGCCTGGTCGGCGGGTAGCGCGCCGAGCAGCTGCGAGGGGATGATCCCCGGCGCCTGCGTCGAGCCCTCGCCCGCCAGCTCCAGCAGCCCCGAGTAGTCGACGCCCTTGCGCAGCGCCTCGACGAACTTGGCGTTCGCCGTGGTCTTGCTGACCGAGGAGTCCTGGTTGGCCAGCAGGAAGATGACGTTCGCCGAGGCGGTCTTCTTCACCTGCAGCGTCGCGGGCATCCCGACCACCTGGTCGCCCGACAGGTTGAGCGCCACCTGGCTGTCGCCGCGCTGGATGTTCAGCTTCTGCGTGGCCGCCTCGACGTTGCGGATGACCACCCGGTCGTAGGCGGGCTTGCTGCCGTAGTACTTCGGGTTCGCCTTGAGCACGACCTGGCTGGTCAGGTTGAACGACTCGATCGTGTACGGGCCCGAACCGGCCGAGGCCGAGTTGAGGTACTGCTCGGCCTTGTCGCCCGCGTCCGTGGTCGCCCCGTGCTCCTTGGCGACCTTGCTGTTGAGCACGCCGAGGGCGGGGTTGGGCAGGATGTACGGCAGGGCGGGGTTGGGCGCCTTGGAGGTCAGCGTGATCGTCGAGGCGTCGGTCTTGGCCACCTCGACCCCGTCGAGCAGGAACGAGGGGGTGCCCTTCATGTCGCGCACCCTGGTCAGGGTGAACACCACGTCGTCGGCCGTCACGGGCGAGCCGTCGGCGAACGTGGCGCCCTGCTTGAGCTTGAGCGTCAGCACCTTGCCGTCGTCGGAGAGGGTGTAGGACTCGGCCAGCGCGGGCACCGGCTTGGTCACGTCCGCGCCGTCGAAGGTCAGCAGCGTCTCGTAGACGGCCTTGCCGACGAACAAGCCGGTCGGTTCGTAGGTGCGCCCCGGGTCGGCGGTCTTCAGGTCGAAGGACGTGTCGATGACGAGGGTCTTGGCGCCGGACTGCGGTGCGGCCGACGACTTGACGCCGCCGGCGGAGCAGGCGGCGAGCGCGAGAGCACCGACGACCAGCAAAGCTGCCGTCTGAGAGCGGGTCGCCATGGGGTGTCCTCCGAAGCTGGACGGTTGGTTGGGGTTGGTCGAGGATTGTGCGGCAGAATGTCCAGCTCATGTCAGGGGGGTGAGATGGATCTGAAAGGATTGACCCCACAATGAGTGAAATGTCTGGAAATAGCGGAAGGCCCGGGGATCCGGCTGGACGGATCGGTATCGGGCTCGAACTCGACGACACCCACATGAAGATCCTCGAGGTCCTGCGGGAGAACGGCAGGATCTCGGTCGCCGCGCTGGCCGAACGGGTGGGCATCTCACGGGCCAACGCCTACACCCGTTTCGAGGCGCTGCGCGCCGACGGCGCCATCAAGCGCTTCACCGCCGAGATCGACCACCTGCGCGCGGGGCTCGGCATCACCGCGCTGGTCTTCGTGACCGTGCGGCAGCAGATGTGGAAGCAGTTCAGGGCCGAGCTGGCGCGGATGCCCGAGGTGGAGTACTGCGCGATCACCACCGGGCAGCACGACGCGATGATCCAGGTGCGGGTCTCCGACGTGGCGGAGGTGCACAGGCTGGTGACCGAGCGGATGGCGAACATTCCGGCGGTGAAGGCCACCGAGACGGTGTTCATCCTGGACGAGGTGCTGAGGCGGCCCTACGTGCTGCCCACCGACCGCGACGCGGGCCGGACCAGCAGGAGGACCGCGCCCGAGCCCGCGGAGGTTCCGCTGGGCAAGATGCGGTTCGTCGGCGCGGCCGAGGGCCGCGCCGCGCTCAGGAAGGATGGCTGACCCTGGCCAGCTGCTCGTTCATGATGAGGAAGGCGCCCAGGCCGTGGAAGTCGTTCACCGGGCGCGCCCTGTTGTAGTAGTAGGCGAGGACGTCGTCGACGTTGGTTCCCTCGCTGATGTCGGTGATCGTCGTGCGGCCGTCGGAGTCGAGCGACACCTTCGCCAGCACGCCGCGGTAGCCGCGGTCGGCGTTGGCGCCGTAGGAGGCGTCGACGTAGCCGCGCTCGACCGCCCGCGAGATCGTGTAGGTGTACATCGCCGAGCAGGAGGTCTCCGTCCAGTTCGCCTGGTCGCCCTGTTCGGTCACGACCTGGAACCATCGGCCGGTGGCGGGGTCCTGCCAGCGCGCGTAGGCCTGGACGAGCGAGCGGAGGATGTCGACCAGCGCGGCCCTGCGCGGGTGGTCGGGCGGCATGATCTCCAGCAGCTCGGTGGTCGCCATGCCGTACCAGCCGATGGCCCTGCACCAGGACAGGCCGTTGGTGTTGCCGAGCGACGGCTTCACCCAGGAGGCGGTGAGCCCGCCCGGCTCGTCGTAGGCGTGGTAGAGCAGCCCGTTGGCGCGCTTGAGGTGGCTGTAGTAGACCTCGAGCTGCTTGGCGGGCTCGTCGCGGGTGAAGGAGTCGGCGGCGACCCACGCCCCGTAGCGGGCGAGGAACGGGTTGACCATGAACACGCCGTCGGCCCAGAGCTGGCCCTGGCGTGAGTCGGAGGTGGAGTGCCACCAGCCGCCGTCGCTCGTCCTCGGGTAGGTGTTGAGGCGGTTCCTGATCTTGGCGGCGGCAGTCCTGTAACGGGCCTGGCCCGTCTCGCGGTAGAGGGCGAGCAGGATGTTGCCCGACTGCATGCTGTCGAGGTTGTTGAAACTCTGCCCGATGCCGCCTGAGGAGTCGACGAACCGGTCGGCCCAGTCCTTGATGTAGGTCAGGTAGCGCGGGTCCCTGGTGCGCTGCCACACGAGGTACTGCCCCCACAGGTACAGGCCGCGCGTGTAGCTCCAGCCGCCCAGCGAGGAGGGCGTGTGGCGGGCCATCGTGGACTCCACGACCGCGCGCGACCAGTCGACGGGGTCGGCCTGCAGCGAGTCGAGGTTCGGCCCGCCCGCGGCGGCCGTGGCTGTGGCCTTGACGGTGTTGGCGCCGGTCCCGAGCGTGGCGTTGACGACCGCCGTCCGCCACGTGGTCCACGCGCCCGTCGGGGGGAAGTCGACGGCGGCGGCCGTTCCGTTGACCGAGATGCTCATCGGCCTGTTGCCCGTGGTCCCGTTCGCGTAGCGGAAGGTCAGCGTGTGCGGCCCCGCCGTCGCCGCGTCGACGGTGAACTCCACGGCGGAGCCCACGACGTTGTCGTAGTTGACGAAGCCGGAACCGGTGAACCCGGCGTGGTTGGACTCGACCACACCCTGCGAGATCGTGGCGGCCTCGGCCTCCAGCAAAAGCGCCATGACCACCGCAGCCAGATGTCGGAATCTGATTGACACGCGCACAAGACCTCCCATGTCTAATCTGCGGCTAGCGAGTGTGTGAGGCGCAGTTTTGGGCGAGTTGCCCTGCACAACTCATACGCCATCGTGGTCAACGCGTCCATGGAAGTTAGGAAGCTTTCCTAAATTGGGTCCCCGATCCTGTTGACCGCTGTGACTATCTGTGGGATCACGGTGCAAAGCTCCAATCTCTCCGCGGAGATCCACATGAGATTACGCACTCTCGTCGTAATCACGGGGTTACTCCTCGTGTCCACTCCCGCGCTCGCCTCGGCCGCGCCCACGCGGTACGAGGCGGAGAGCGCCACGATCTCTCAGGGCGTCGTGGAGTCCAACCACGCCGGCTACTCGGGGACCGGATTCGTCAACGGCGACAACGTGGCGGGCGCCTACACCGAATGGACGGTCACCGCTGCGAGCGCGGGCACCGCCACGATCGCGCTCCGCTACGCCAACGGCACCACGGCCAACAGGCCCAGCGACATCTCCGTCAACGGCGCCGTCGTCGCCGACGAGCGAGCCTTCAACCCCACCGGAGCGTGGGCCACCTGGGCCACCAGCACGCTGACCGCCCCCGTCGTCGCGGGCCAGAACAAGATCAGGGCCACCGCCTCCGCCGTCGGCGGCAACCCCAACTGGGACTTCCTCGACTTCGAGGTGCAGCCGCCCGCCGACTTCACCGACTACCAGGCCGAGAGCGCCACGATCTCGCAGGGCATCGTCGACACCAAGCACGCCGGCTACACGGGCTCTGGCTTCGTCGACTACGCCAACGTCGCGGGCTCGTACGTGGAGTTCACCGTCAGCGCGGCGGCGGCGGGACAGCAGTCGCTGGCCTTCAGGTTCGCCAACGGCACCACGACCAACAGGCCCATGGACATCTCGGTCAACGGCACGGTCGTGACCAGGGACTTCAACGGCACCGGGGCGTGGACGACCTGGCAGGAGGTGACCGTCGACGCCGCGCTGAACGCGGGAGCCAACGTGGTCAGGGCGACGGCGACCACCGCCAACGGCGGGCCCAACCTCGACAGGCTGCGCGTCACGGGCCCAGGCGACACCGAGAAGCCCGCCGCGCCAGGCCAGCCCTCGTGCAGCGGCATCACGCACAACAGCCTCACGCTGACCTGGGGCGCGTCATCCGACAACATCGGCGTCGTCGCCTACGACATCTTCCACCAGGGAACCCAGATCGCCACCGCGCCGGCCTCGCCGTACACGCTGACGGGGTTGAACTCCGACTTCGCCTACCAGTTGTCGGTCTTCGCCCGCGACGCCTCCGGCAATGTGTCGTCGAGCAGCCCCGAGGCCAACTGCAGGACGCTGCCCGCGCCACCCGACGACCCGCCGTCCCAGCCGGGCCGGCCGACCGTCTCAGGCGTGCAGCCCACCCAGGCGAGCGTGTCGTGGGGCGCCTCGACCGACGACAACGGCGTGCGCGCCTACCTGATCCGCGACGCCGCCAACACCGTGCTGCAGACCGTCACGGGCACCCCGCCCGCGACCACCGCCACGGTGCCGCTGGAGTGCAACAAGACCTACCAGCTGCACGTCGTCGCCCGTGACACCGCCAACCAGCTGTCCGCGCCGAGCGCGCCGTCCGCCGCCTTCACCACGGGCTCGTGCGGCACCGTGCCGCAGACGCCGAGCACGATCGCCGGCGGATGGGACGTGCCGTGGGACATGTCGTGGGCGCCGGACGGCAGCTACGCCCTGGTGACCGAGCGCGACACGTTCAAGGTCTTCAAGGTGACGCCCTCCGGCACCAAGACGCAGGTCGGCACCGTGCCCAACGCGCAGACCACCGGCGGTGAGGGCGGCCTCATGGGCATCGACTTCTCGCCCGGCTGGAACGGCACGACCGACCAGGAGGTGTTCTTCATGCACACCTCCTCCGAGGGCAACAGGGTCGCGAAGATGAACTTCAACGGCACCGCCCTCAGCGGCTACACCTCCATCCTGCAGGGCATCGAGAAGAACAGGTACCACAACGGCGGCCGCATCAGGTTCGGCCCCGACGGCTACCTGTACGTCACGACCGGCGAGGCGCAGACGCCCGCGCTGGCGCAGAACCTCTCCTCGCTCAACGGCAAGATCCTGCGTATCACCAAGACCGGCGCGGCCGCTCCCGGCAACCCGTTCAACACCCGCGTCTACAGCTACGGCCACCGCAACCCGCAGGGCATCGCGTGGGACTCGGCGGGACGGCTGTGGTCCTCGGAGCTCGGCAACTCCTCGCGAGACGAGCTCAACCTGATCCAGCCGGGCAAGAACTACGGCTGGCCCACCTGCGAGGGCAACTGCAGCGTCTCCGGCATGACCAACCCCAAGTACACGTGGTCGGTCTCCGAGGCCTCGCCCAGCGGCATCGCGATCGTCAGCAACACCGTCTTCATGGCGGCGCTACGCGGCCAGCGGCTGTGGCGGATCGTGCTCAACGGCGAGAACGTCTCCTCCGCCAACTCCTACTTCAACGGCACCTACGGCAGGCTCCGCCTGGTGGAGAAGGTGCCGAACGCCAGCGCCATCTGGTTCGGCTCCACCAACTCCGACAACAACGGCAACGGCAGCGCCGACGTGATCAGGCGCTCCAACATCCAGTAACCCTCACACCCCAGGATGGCGGCCGCGATGAGACCCTCTCGGCGTGACGTGTTCAAGGGCGCGCTGCTGACGCTGCCCGTACTGTCGAGTACGGCCCGCGTCGCGGCCGCCTCCCCATGGGACCAGGTCCCCGCGATCCTGGCCCGTGTCGTCCCTCCGACCTTCCCCGACCGCACGTTCCGCATCACCGACTACGGCGCGAAGCCCGACAACACCACCGACTGCACCACCGCCTTCCGCGACGCGATCGCCGCCTGCAACGCGGCGGGCGGCGGCACGGTCCTGGTGCCCGGCACGGGCAGGTTCCGCACCGGAAAGATCCACCTGCTGTCCAACGTGCGGCTGCACGTCGAGTCGGGCGGCACCATCCGCTTCCGCTCCGACGCGCCCTCCTACCTGCCGACCGTCTACACCAGGTGGCAGGGCATCGAGTGCTACAACTACTCGCCCTTCATCTACGCCAGGGGCGAGCGCAACCTCGCCCTGACCGGCACGGGCACCATCGACGGCAACGCGGCGGCGGGCCCCTGGTTCGGCTTCGACTCCCAGCGGGGGCCTGACTGGGAGCGGCTGCAGGAGCAGGCCGTCGACGGCGTCCCCGTCGAGCAGCGGCAGTTCGGCGACGGCCACTTCCTCAAGCCGAACATGATCCAGCTCTACGACTGCGAGAACATCCTCATCGAGGACCTCGACATCAGGAACCCCGCGATGTGGACCATCCACCCCGTCCTATCCCGAAATATCACGGTAAGGCGAGTCAAGGTCTACAGCAGGGGCGCCATGGTCGACGGCTGCGATCCCGAGTCCTGCGCCGACGTGCTGATCGAGAACTGCTCCTTCGACACCGGCGACGACGGCACCGTCATCAAGTCGGGCCGCGACACCGACGGCCGCCGCGTGGGCGTGCCCAGCGAGAACATCGTGATCCGCGGCAACACCTACTACGGCCGCTGGGGCGCGATCACCGTCGGCAGCGAGATGTCGGGCGGCGTCCGCAACGTCTTCGCCGAGAACAACCGGATCTTCCCCGGCTCGTCCTATCACTCCTTCTACGCCCTCTACCTCAAGACCAACAACCGCCGCGGCGGCGTGATCGACGGCATCCACGTGCGCAACCTGACCGGCGGCCCGTGCGACCGCGGCGGCTTCCACATCGACATGAACTACAGCCTGACCGGCCCGGGCCACGGCCCCATCGTCAACCCGGTCATCCAGAACCTCACCGTCGAGGGACTGAACATCGACGACTCGCCGTTCGCGATCAAGCTGTCGGGCTCGTCGGCCAGCCACATCAAGAACGTGACGATCGCCAACTCGACCTTCACCGCGATCGACACCCCCGCCCCGCAGATCGGCAACGCCGACAACGTGGTCCTGAACAACGTCAGGATCAACGGCGTCCTGTACGGCACGCCGCCCCAGGGCACCGACTATCAGGCCGAGAACGCGACGATCTCGCAAGGGGCGGTGGAGTCGAACCACGCCGGCCACACCGGCACCGGATTCGTCAACTACGACAACGTCGCGGGCTCCTACGTGGAGTTCACGGTGACGGGCACCGGTGGCGCGGCCACCATCACCTTCCGCTACGCCAACGGCACCACCGCCAACCGGCCCATGGACATCGCGGTGAACGGCACGGTCGTCGCCGCGGGCAAGGCGTTCAACGGCACCGGCGCGTGGACCACCTGGCAGACCTCCTCCGTCAGCGCCCAGCTCGCGGCTGGGAGCAACACGATCAGGGCCACCGCCACCACCGCGAACGGCGGCCCCAACCTGGACAAGATCACTATTGGTTAGGACCCCATGGATCTCTCACGACGCCAGCTCGGAACCCTCGTCGGCGCCGCCTTCCTCGCCCCCCAGCTGACCGCCCGCCCCGCCACGGCCGCGACCGTGGCCGCGCCCGCGTGGAAGCTGATGTGGTCGCCGGCGGCGCGCGTCGACGGCATGCGGGCGTTCGAGACCATCGAGGACGACAGGGCGGACTCCCATCCGGCGGGACAGCCGCACATCTTCCCCGAAGGCGACAACTTCCGCTTCAACATGCACATGGTCGACCGTGACACCTCCACCGACCGGCAGCGCCAGGAGGTCACGGGCAACCGCACGCCCGCCGGCTTCCTCCAGTGGCTGAACGGGGAGACCTGGCGGCTGACCTACTCGATGTACATCCCCTCGACCCTGAAGGCCACGACGAGCTTCACCCACATCATGCAGACCAAGATGCCGGGCACGGGGACGGATCCCATCACCGTCACCTCGCTGCGCAGGGTGGACGGCGCGCAGACCATCGAGCACAAGGTCTTCGAGCAGGACATCCTGGTCGGGCGCACGGCACTGACGCCGCTGCACAACAAGTGGATCGACATCGAGTACGAGATGAAGATCGGCGACGGCAGCACGGGCTCGGTGCGCTGGGTCGTCAGGAGCGGCGGCACCACCGTCGTCGACGCCACCAGGACCGGCGTCGACACCTTTCTCGGCGACCGTGTGAGGCCCAAGTGGGGGATCTACCGCTCCCTCGGCGACGTCTCGGGCTCGCTGCAGGACTGCCACCTGCTGCTCACCAACCTGCGCGCCTACAAGCTCGTCCAGGCCACCGGCACCAGGCTGGAGGCGGAGAACGCCACGATCTCGCAAGGGGCGGTGGAGTCCAACCACGCCGGCTACTCCGGCACCGGCTTCGTCAACACCGACAACGTCGCGGGGGCCTACGTGCAGTGGGGCTTCGCCGCCGCCGCCGCGGGGAGCGCCACCCTGACCTTCAGGTACGCCAACGGCACCACCGCGACCCGCCCCGTCGCCGTCGCCGTCAACGGCGCCACCACCAACGTCGACTTCCCCGCGACCGGCGCGTGGAGCACCTGGCAGTCCAGGAGCATCACCGTGCCCCTCGTCGCGGGGGCCAACACGATCAGGGCCACCGCCACCACCGCGGGCGGCTGCCCGAACTTCGACTACCTGGAGATCCTGGTATGAACCTGACCCGGCGCGACATGCTGCGGGCGGGGGCGCTGGCCGGGGGCGCGCTGGTGGTGGGAGCACCCGCCCTGCCCGCCAGGGCGGCCTCGCCATGGGACGAGGTCCCCGCCATCCTGGCCCGCATCGTGCCCCCGACCTTCCCCGACCGCGCCTTCCCCATCACCGACTACGGCGCGGTCGGCGACAACAGCACCGACTGCACGGGCGCCTTCCGCGACGCGATCGCCGCCTGCAACGCCGCGGGCGGCGGCAGGGTCGTCGTGCCGAGCGGCACCTTCCGCACGGGCAAGATCCACCTGCTGTCCAACGTGAACCTGCAGGTGAACGGCACCATCAGATTCCGCTCCGACACCGGCGCCTACCTGCCGAACGTCTTCACCAGGTGGGAGGGCATCGAGTGCTACAACTACTCGCCCTTCATCTACGCCAACGGCCAGACCAACCTGGCCATCACGGGCTCGGGCACGATCGACGGCAACGCGCCCGCCGGCGAGTGGTCGTCATGGGGCGGCGGAGGCGCCGACCGCGACCGGCTCAGGGAGTGGGGCGCCGACGACACCCCGGTCGCCCAGCGGCAGTTCGGGGCCGGCCACAAGCTGCGCCCCAACCTGATCGGGATCTACAACTCGACGAACATCCTCGTCGAGGGCGTCAACCTGCGCAACCCTGCCATGTGGACCCTGCACCCCGTCTACTGCGCCAACGTCACGGTCAGGAACGTCACCTTCTACAGCACCAACTCCCAGGGTGACGGGTGCGACCCCGACTCCTGCACCGATGTGCTCATCACGGGCTGCCGGTTCAACACCAACGACGACTGCGTCCCGATCAAGTCGGGTCGCGACCGCGACGGCCGCCGCGTCGGCAGGCCCTCCCAGAACATCGTGATCCGCGACTGCAAGTTCAGCGGAAGGTGGGGCGGGGTCACCATCGGCAGCGAGATGTCCGGCGGCGTGCGCAACGTCTTCGCCGAGGACTGCGCGTGCAACGCGGCCGACTTCCCAGGTCGCTACCCGGTGAAGTACGCGCTCTACGTCAAGACCAGCTTCAACAGGGGCGGCTTCATCGACGGCGTCCACCTGCGCCGCATCACCGGCAGGAACCTGGAGCGCAGCGCCCTCTACGTCACGCTCAACTACGAGACCAGCGGCTCGATCCCGCCGCTCGTGCAGAACATCACCGCCGACGCGCTGACGATCAACGGCGCCGCCCAGGCGTTCAACCTGGACGGACGCCCGACCGACCACATCAAGAACGTCACGATCTCCAACAGCGCGTTCACCGGCGTCACGACGGCCACGCCGACCGCCGTGAACGTCGACAACCTCGTGCTGTCCGGCGTGTTCGTCAACGGCACGGACATCTCCACCACCACAGGCACCAGGCACGAGGCCGAGAACGCCACGATCTCGCAGGGCGTCGTGGAGTCCAACCACGCCGGCTACTCGGGCACCGGTTTCGTCAACTACGACAACGTGACGGGCTCCTACGTCGAGTTCGCCGTCACCGCCGCGGGGCCAGGCACGCTGCGCATCCGCTACGCCAACGGCACGACCGTCAACCGGCCGATGGCCGTCGCGGTCAACGGCGCCGCCGTGAACCGCGACTTCCCCGGCACCGGCGCGTGGACCACCTGGGCCACGACGTCGCTGGCCGTGCCGCTGGTGGCGGGCGCCAACACCGTCCGCCTGACCGCCACCACCGCCAACGGCGGTCCCAACCTCGACTACGTGGAGGTGGTGTAGGTGCGCTCCCGCGTCTTACGAGTCACGCTGCTCGCGCTCCTGCTCAGCATGTCCGTCCTCGCCCCCGCCGCCGCCGACCTCCAGCATCCCCGCCAGGCGTTCCTTCGCAACGCGGTCGCGGGCCTGTTCCTGCACTGGGGGCAGCGCACCTCGCCCCAGCACACCGACTGCGCCCAGTGGGAGGCCGACGTCACCAACGGCGGATGGAACGCCGGCTACTGGGTGAACGAGGCGGAGAAACTGCACGCCGAGTACATCGTGCTGGCCACCTTCCACAGCAGGCTCGGCTACGCGAGGCCGTACCCCTCCCAGATCCCCGGCTCCTGCCGCACCACCAGGGACTTCCTCGGTGAGCTCATCGACGCGGCCGACGCGCGGGGGCTGAAGGTCATCCACTACATGACAGACGACCCGCAGTGGCACCAGGAAGGGCTGAGCTCGGGGTCGTGGCTCAACTCCGCCGCCTTCTCCGCCTACGTCGGCCACAGCGTCGACCTGACGACCCGCGACGGGTTCGGCGAGTTCAGCTACCTGCAGTTCTTCGAGCAGATGCAGCGCTATCCCAAGCTGGCCGGGTTTTGGATCGACAACGACAACGCCTACTGGGAGCGCAACAACCTCTACGCCAAGATCTACCAGCAGCGGCCCGACATGACGCTGTCGAACAACAACGAAGACACCGCGATCATGGACATGATCAGCAACGAGCAGAAGACCGGGATGACGCCGTCCTACGACTACCCGCAGGCGGTCTACACGGCGCTGCCCAGGCTCATCGAGGCCGACTTCAAGCTGCCCACCTCGGGCGCGTGGTGGTACGACGGGTCCAACCCTGGCGTGGACCGCATGCTCACCCTCGGCAGGCTGATCACCAACGCGGGATCCTCCGTGAAGGCGCTCATGGCTGAAACCGCGCAGGTCAACGGCACTTTCCCAGGGAGCCAGGCGTCCTTCAACACCTTCGCCGACGGCTACCTCGACGCCATCTGGGAGTCGTTGAAGGGCACGGAGGGCGGCGGCTACATGCTCGGCGGGCTCAAGCCGGGCTTCTGGAACGACGGCGCCCACGGCGTCACCACGGTCAGCAAGGCCGACCCGAACCTGCACTACGTCCACGTGCTCACCAGGCCGTCCGGCAGCACGCTCGCGCTCCGCGACAACGGCTACCGCGTCTCCTCCGTCACGAACCTGCGCACCGGCGCTCCCGTGACCTTCGGCCAGGGCGGCGGCACGCTGACGCTCAGCGGGATCACCTCATGGGACGCCTACGACACCGTGTTCAAGGTCGTCTCCAGTGGGCGGGAGGGCATCCTGTCCGGCGTCACGACGTCGGCGGCCGCCGCGGGCGACGGCGACTACCTCACCTACTGGGACGCCGGCACCACCCAGCCGGTCTCGCTCCGCTTCGACCTCGGCTCGGCCCGTCGCGTGCAGTACCTCGGCATCAACCAGCGCGAGGACTCCACCACCCACCCCGTGGCCCAGTCGGCGCGCATCCGCGACTACCGCGTGTACGTCAGCGACGACGGGACCACGTGGGGCTCACCCGTCAAGACCGGCACGCTGCCCAACCACCGCGGCGTCCAGATCATCGACCTGCCCGCCACCACGACCAGGTACGTCCGCCTGGAGAAGGTCAACAGCCACGGCATCGCCAGGCTCCGCGTGGACGAGGCGTGGGTCGGGACGTCCTACCCCGGCACCACCGCGCCTCCTGGGCGGTACGAGGCCGAGGACGGCACCGTCACGCAGGGCGTCGTGGAGTCCAACCACACCGGCTACTCGGGCACCGGGTTCGTCAACTACGACAACGTGGCGGGCTCGTCCGTCTCCTTCCAGGTGAACGCGGCCGCCGCCGGTCAGGCGTCGCTGACCCTCCGCTACGCCAACGGGACGACGGTGAACAGGCCGATGACGATCGCGGTCAACGGGACCTCCACCACCGTGGACTTCCCCGGGACAGGGGCGTGGACGACGTGGCGCGACGTGACCGTCACCGCGCCGCTGAACGCGGGGGCCAACACCGTGACCGCCACCGCCACGACCGCGAACGGCGGGCCGAACCTCGACAGGCTCGACGTGTCGCCCGCCGCTCCTCCGGCCTCCTCCTACGAGGGGGAGGCCGGGGCGCTGAGCGGGGCGGCCGCGGTGTCGTCGTGCACGGCATGCTCCGGCGGGTCGAAGGTGCGCTTCATCGGGAACGCGGCGGCCAACTCGGTCACGTTGACCGTCACCTCGGCCGCTTCGGGGCCGCGTCAGGTGACGATCGCGGGGACCGTCGGGGGAACGCGGTCGTTCTCGGTCAGCGCCAACGGCGGCGCGCCGGTGACGGCGACGCTGACCGGGCCCGACTTCAACACCCCCGTCACGACGACCGTCACGGTGCCGCTCAACGCGGGCTCCAACACGCTGCGCTTCTTCAACGACACCGCCTACGCACCGGACCTCGACAAGATCACCCTCTCCTGACGGTCCGCGTCGTCCCGCCGTATCGACCCGTCGCGGAAACGCGCAGCCGTATCGACCCCCGAAGGAACCCGCGCGGGTGACCAGCCCGCCGTATCGCCGAGGAGAAGCATGCTGAAGAGGAAACTGGCGTCCTTGGTCACGGCGCTGGCGCTCGCCGGCGCGGCCCTGACCGCCGCCCCGTCCACCCCCGCGGCGGCGTCCGACAACGGCCTGTCCATCCGGCCCGCGATGGGCTGGAGCAGCTGGAGCTTCGTCCGCCGCTGGCCCGACGAGACCAAGATGAAGGCCCAGGCCGACGCGCTCGTCAGCAGCGGCCTGTCGGCCAAGGGCTACGTCTACATCAACCTCGACGACTTCTACCAGAAGTGCGACGCCAACGGTTTCATGGTCGACTCCTTCGGCCGCTGGGCCGTCGACGCGGCCAAGTTCCCCTCGGGCATCAAGGCGCTGGCCGACTACGTGCACGCCAAGGGCCTGAAGTTCGGCTTCTACGTCACGCCCGGCATCGCCAAGAACGCCGTCACCCGCAACACCCCGGTCGAGGGCACGAGCTACCACGCGGCCGACATCGCCGACACCACCCAGACGCACAAGAACTACAACTGCAAGAACATGTACCGCCTGAAATACTCCCACCCGGGAGCGCAGGCGTTCATCAACTCGTGGGCGAACCAGATGGCCTCATGGGGCGTCGACTACCTCAAGATCGACGGCGTGGACGCGACCACGATCGCCGACGTCGAGGCGTGGGACAGGGCGCTGCGCGCGACCGGCAGGCCGATCAACTTCGCGCTGTCCAACAACCTGCCCATCGCCCAGGCCGCCACGTGGAAGCGGCTGGCCAACAGCTGGCGCACCCAGGGCGACGTCGAGTGCTACTGCGGCCCTGGCCCGAACGGCAGCGGCTTCCCGCTCACCGACTGGTCCCACATCTCCAGCAGGTTCAACTCCGCCGCCTCGTGGCAGCCGCACGCGGGTCCTGGCGGGTGGAACGACCTCGACTCGCTGCAGATCGGCAACGGCGACCAGGTCGGCATCAACGCCGACCAGCGGCGCTCGCACATGACGCTGTGGGCGATGGCCGCCACGCCGCTGCTGCTGGGCACCGACCTGACCGCGCTCACCTCCGTGGACCTGGCCATGCTCACCAACGACCGGCTCATCGCGGTCAACCAGGACGGCGTCGCCGCCCAGCGGATCATCAGCAGCGGCGTCAACCAGGTCTGGCGCAAGCGCGAGGCCAACGGCGACTACATCGTCGCCCTGTTCAACACCGGGACCTCCGGCGCCTCCACGGTCGGCGTGACGTGGTCGCAGGTCGGCTTCAGCGGTCCCGCCGAGGTGACGAACCTGTGGTCGGGCGCCGCCGAGGGCACGGTCGCCTCCTCCTACAGCGCCACGCTGCGCCCCGGCGAGACGCGCCTCATCCGCGCCCGCCCGACGGCCACCGACCGCTACGAGGCGGAGTCGGCGACGATCTCGCAGGGAGTGGTGGAGAGCAACCACGCCGGCTACTCGGGCACCGGGTTCGTCAACTACGACAACGTGGCGGGCTCCTCGGTCTCCTTCCAGGTGAACGCGGCCGCCGCCGGTCAGGCGTCGCTGACCCTCCGCTACGCCAACGGCACCACGGTCAACCGGCCGATGACGATCGCGGTCAACGGGACCTCCACCACGGTCGACTTCCCCGTCACAGGGGCGTGGACGACCTGGCAGTCGGCGACGATCACCGCGCCCCTGAACGCCGGGGCCAACACCGTGACCGCCACCGCCACCACCGCGAACGGCGGGCCCAACCTCGACTACCTCGACCTCGCATCCACGGCGCCGCCCCCGTCCGCCTACGAGGGGGAGGCGGGCGCGCTGAGCGGGGCGGCCGTGGTGTCATCGTGCACGGCGTGTTCGGGCGGGTCGAAGGTGCGCTTCATCGGGAACGCGCCTGCCAACGCGGTCACCCTCACCGTCACGTCGGCCTCGGCGGGACCGCGAGAGGTGACGATCGCGGGGACCGTCGGGGGGACGCGCTCGTTCTCGGTCAGCGCCAACGGTGGCGTTCCGGTGACGGCGACGCTGACCGGGCCCGACTTCAACACCCCCGTCACGACGACCGTCACGGTGCCGCTCAACGCCGGGACGAACACCCTGCGGTTCTTCAACGACACCGCCTACGCCCCCGACCTGGACCGCGTCACGCTCGGCTGACCTCGCGCCCAGCCTTCCCGCCTCCTCGGACCGGGCCGTCCGAGGAGGCGGGCCCGCCGAACGCGCGCGGCGGTGCTCGTTCAGAGGAGCGAGGGAAGGCCCGAGGCTCCCGCGTGGTTGGGCATGGACGTGAACGAAACGGACGTCGTGGTGATCGGGGCGGGGCAGGCGGGTCTGTCCAGCGCCTACTTCCTGGACCGCTTCGGCCTGGCTCCCGTGGTGCTCGACGCCGCGGAAGGGCCAGGAGGCGCGTGGCGGCACAGGTCGCCCTCGCTGACCATGGACAAGGTGCACGGCATCTTCGACCTGCCGGGCCTCCACAGGGAACCGTCCGCCGACGGCCTCGCGCCCGCCGCGCTGGTCGTCCCCGATTACTACGGCGCGTACGAGCGGGAGGTGGGGCTGCGCATCGTGCGCCCCGTCCGGGTGAGCGCGGTGACCCGCGGCGACGACAGGCTCGTGGTCACGTCCGACGCGGGGGAGTGGGCGGCCAGGGCGGTCGTCAACGCCACCGGCACGTGGACGCGTCCCTACTGGCCCTACTACCCGGGATCGTCGGACTTTCTCGGCAGGCAGCTGCACTACGCCGCCTACAGGGGGCCGGCCGAGTTCAGCGGGCGCAGGGTGGTCGTGGTGGGCGGCGGCGCCTCGGCGATGCACGTGCTGTCCGAGCTGGGCGGGGTCGCGGCGGGCACGCTCTGGGTCACCCGCCGCCCGCCCGTCTGGCGCGACGACGACTTCGGCGAGGAGGCTCGCAGGGACGCGGTGGCCATGGTCGAGGAGCGGGTACGGCAGGGGTTGCCGCCGCAGAGCGTGGTCAGCGTCACGGGTCTCGGCTACACCCCCGTCGTGCTCGAGGCGCTGGAGAGGGGGACGCTGCACCGGCTGCCGATGTTCGCCCGGATCGAGCCGGACGGCGTGGCGTGGGCCGACGGCAGGTTCGAGGCGGCCGACACGATCGTGTGGGCGACGGGCTTCCGCTCGGCGCTCGACCACCTGGCTCCGCTCCGCCTTCGCACACCCGGTGGAGGTATCCAGGTCGACGGCACGCAGGCGGTCGCGGAGCCGCGCCTGCAACTGGTCGGCTACGGGCCGTCGGCCAGCACGGTCGGCGCCAACCGCGCCGGCCGTGCCGCCGCCGTGAACGTCCGCAGGCTTCTGGCGGCCACCAGGGCGGCCGCCTGATCGGACGGGCTCAGTGGTAGGGGTGCACCACCGCGTGACCCTTGCCCTTGCCGATGAGCCACTTGTTGACCGGCGTCGTCACCAGGAAGGCCACCAGGAACGACACGGCCAGCGCGCCCCAGAACAATCCTGACGTCAGCCCCGCGTCCATCGCCCCGGGAATGACGAGCATGACGCCGTTGTCCACGATCTCCATCACGATGATCGAGACCGTGTCGGCGGCCAGGGCCACCTTCAGCGCCTGACCCCAGCTCAGCCCCGCCCTGCGCAGGGGAAGCATGGTGAGCAGGTAGCCGAAGACGAAGGCAAGGACGATGGCCAGGGCGACCGTCGGCGCGTTCGACCAGCCGAGAGCGGTGCCGATCACCATGCCGAGCACCTCGCCGATGGCACATCCGGTGAGGCAGTGCAGCGTCGCCGTGGCGGCCATGCCCCACGAGACGCCGCCACCATGACCATCGTGACCATCGTGACCATCGTGACCACCGTGATGTTCGTGGTGTCCATGCGCTTCAGACATCTGCACTCCTTCGTCAGCCGATTTCATCGGAACCTATACCCCCTATAGGTATATAGCAAGCTTCGTCCCACAGAGTACTACATGGCATAGTTCGACAGTGGATCTCGACATCGAGTGGGCGATGAGGTTAACGTCCCCGGTATGCGGTTGCCTGGCTACACCGAGATCAGGGAGCTCGGCCACGGGGGCACGGGACGTGTCGCGCTGGCTCTGCGTGACACCGACCGATTACCCGTCGCGATCAAACACCTGTCGGACCCCGACCTGATCCAGCGCTTCAGAACCGAGGCCGCGCTGATCGCCGGGCTGGGCAGCCCGCACATCGCCCGCCTCGTGGAGTACGTCGAAGGCGAGGACGGCGCCGCCATCGTCATGGAGCTCGTCGACGGCGTCACCCTGCGCCACCTGCTCTCGCACGAGGGCGCCACCGGACCCGAGGCGGCCCTGACCGTGCTGAAGGGCGCGCTGCTCGGCCTGGCCGAGGCGCACCGCGCGGGCGTCGTGCACCGCGACTTCAAACCGGAGAACGTGATCGTCACGGGGGAGGGCGACAGCCGCCTCGTCGACTTCGGCGTCGCCGCCCACGCGGGCGAGAAGGGGCCGCCGGCGGGCACCCCGTCGTACATGGCGCCCGAGCAGTGGGACGAGGCTCCCGCGAGCCCCGCGACCGATGTCTACGCCGCCACTGTGGTGTTCTACGAATGCCTCACCGGGCACCGCCCCTTCGGCGGCGCCACCATGGCCGCCCTCGCCTATCAGCACCAGCACCTGTCCCCGCCGCTGGAGGACGTCGACGACCCGGTCAGAGCCCTCGTCGAGTACGGCATGGCGAAGGACCCCGCCGCCCGCCCCGCCTCGGCCGAGGCGTTCATCGCCGAGCTGGAGGCGACCGCGGCCGCCGCCTACGGCGAGGACTGGCAGCGGCGAGGCAGGGCCGGCCTGGCGGTGCTGACCCTGCCGCACACCACGCTCTTCCCCCTCGCCCGGCCCGGTGCCGAGACGACGAGCACGCTGGCGCAGACGGCCCTCGCGCCCATGGGCAAGCTGGCCGTGACCGCCGCCGTGGGCGTGGCCACGATCGCCGCGGTGCTCGCCACCTTCACGATCTGGCGCGACGAGCCGACCGAGCCGGTCTCCCAGCGGCCGGCCCCGACCAGGCCGGCGGCCCTGCCCGCCCTCCCCTCCGGTACGGCGGAGCCGACCTCGCCTGTCTCTGCGGCGCCCACCGAGCCCGGCGAACCCGAGCGGTTGACCGAGCCCACGCAGAACCCGGCGAACGCCTTCACCCAGCAGCCTCCCACCGCCGACCCGCCAAGACCGGAGCCCAGCGCCACGAGGACCGCCCCCGGGCGCGGCCCCACCCGCACCCCTGAACCCGAACCGACCGGCCCCCGGACGCCCCCGCCACCCGCCTCCCCCGAAACCCCCGCCCCTGAAACCCCCGCTTCAGGAACCCCGGACCCGGGCCCCGGCCCTGGCGATCCCGGCCCCGGTGATCCCGGCCCTGATCCCGGCCCTGATCCCGGCCCTGGTGACCCTGGAACGCCGCCCGCCGGCCGGGGGCCGATCCTGTCCGCCGAGGTCTCGGTCTCCGTCAACGTCCCCCTCCTGAGCGGCGAGGGCGCCGGCCTGGTCGACGCGGACCTCGGCGTCAAGGTCGGCTCCAGCCTGCTGGGCGGTGCGGCCTTCCCCGGCGTGCTGCTCCTGGGCCACCGGCTGGTCGTCGCCCGCCTTCCCCGCCCTCGCGGCGGTACCCGCCCAGGCCGGCGAGAGGGGTCGTAGCCCCAGACCCGAATGTCGTACTTTTCAATCAATCCTCTACTATCGTCCATCGGACAGAACGGCGCTCTCCCCGCGCCGGACCCTCGGACGAAGGAGAAGCGTGGCGGTTGCGGCCCCCGGCGACCGGCGGCGCGCCCCGCTCCGCATCCTGCTCGCGGCGGGTCTGGCGGTGACCATGTCCATGAGCCTGCCGCCCGCGGAGAGTCTCGCCAAGCCCAAGCCGAGCGCCAAGCAGCTCAAGAAAGAGCTGGTGGAGCTGCAGAAGAACTCCGACAAGCTCATCGCCGAGTACTACGCCAGCCGCGTCGAGCTGCAGAAGGTCGAGAAGGCGGAGAAGTCGGCCCGCGAGCGTCTGAAGGTCGCCCAGGCCGACTACGAGAGGGAGTCGGCCCAGCTCCGGCTCATGGCCACCGAGCAGTACATGTCGGGCGGGCTCGGCGTCGTCCCCGCCCTGCTCGGCGACGTCGACCTGGGCGGCATGGCCACGCTGCAGGCGATCAGCGAGGAGCAGGGAGCCCGCCTCGAGGGGTTCACGCGGGTGCGCGACCAGCACCGGCAGGCCAAGACCGACGCTCAGACGCGGGCCGACGAGCTGGGCGCGCGCATCAAGGAGCTCGAGGTCCAGAAGAAGGACGCCGAGAAGGTCATCGAGAAGATCAAGGACAAGATCGACCTGCTCTACCCGACGCCGGGCGTGCGCAGGGCCGACGGGTCGTGGGTGCCGCAGCTGCCCTCGGGCCCCGACAACATCACGCCCAGGATGCGCCTGGTCAAGAAGCTCATCGCGGAGCGGTTCGGCGTGCCGTACGGGATCGGGTGCTACCGGGCGATCCAGGACGGCGGCGAGCACCCGCTCGGGCGCGCCTGTGACTTCATGTTGAGCAGGGGTGGAGCGATGCCCTCGGCCGCCGAGGTGAAGAGGGGCAACGAGATCGCCGCCTGGGTGATCAAGAACGCCGGGCGGCTGGGCATCATGTACGTGATCTACCGCCAGCGGATCTGGCACGCCAGGACCGGTTCGTGGCGGATGATGTCCAACAGGGGCGGGACCACGGCCAACCATTACGATCATCCACACATTTCTGTCTATTGATACCGTTTGTCGTGTGATCGACATCGAAAAGGCGCGCGCCGACACTCCCGGCTGCGCACAGGTGGTCCATCTCAACAACGCCGGTGCGGCGCTGCCCCCTCGCGTCGTCATCGACACCGTCAAGGACCACCTCGACCTCGAATCCACGATCGGCGGCTACGAGGCGAAGGACCGCGCGGCCGAGCGGATGAACGGCTTCTACGACTCCGTGGCCGCCCTGCTCGGCGCCCATCGCGACGAGATCGCCTACGTCGAGAACGCCACTCGCGCCTGGGACATGGCCTTCTACGGCATCCCGTTCCAGCCGGGAGACAGGATCCTGACCACGACCAGCGAGTACGTCAGCAACGGCATCGCCTTCCTCCAGATCGCCCGGTCGCGCGGCGTGCGCGTCGAGGTGATCCCCGACGACGCCGACGGCACCATCGACCTCGGCGTCCTCGAGGCCGAGCTGGCCAAGGGCGGGGTGCGCCTGGTGGCCATCAACCACGTGCCCACCCACAACGGCCTGGTCAGCCCCGCCGCCGAGGTCGGCAGGCTGTGCAAAGCCGCCGGAGTGCTCTACCTCCTCGACGCCTGCCAGTCGGTCGGCCAGATCGCCCTCGACATCACCGAGCTCGGCTGCGACATGCTCTCCGCCACCGGCCGCAAGTTCCTGCGCGGCCCGCGCGGCACGGGCTTCCTCTACGTACGGCGCAGCGTGCTGACCGAGCTCGAACCGCCCTTCCTCGACCTGCACTCGGCCGCGTGGACGACGCCCTCCACCTACGAGATCCGCGACAGCGCGATCAGGTTCGAGACGTGGGAGCGCTTCTTCGCCGGTCAGCTCGGCCTCGCCGCGGCCGTCGACTACGCGCTGTCGATCGGCGTCGAGGCCATCGAGGACAGGGTGTCGGGCCTGGCCGCCGGTCTGCGCGCGGCTCTGGAGGCGAAGCCGGGCGTGACCGTCCACGACCGCGGTGCCAAGCGTTCGGGCATCGTCACGTTCACCGTGGCGGGCCAGGACAGCAACGAGCTGAAGCTGCGCCTGCGCGAGCAGGGCATCAACGTCAGCGCCACCGAACCCGACCAGCGCTTCGACACCGTCTCACCCCCGTCTGCCGTGCGCGCCTCCGTGCACTACTACAACACCGAGGACGAGATCGCCCGCCTGCTCGACGCCCTGTGACGCCTAGCGGACCCTGCCGCGGGGCTTGAGCCGCGCGGTGGGGAGCGCGGGGGCGCGCAGCGGGCCGCCGTCGAAGCCGGTGACCTCGCCGAAGAGCGCGCCCTCCGTCCACTCCTTGCGGAAGGCCTCGATCTCCTCGTGCGTACGGCCGACGAAGTTCCACCACATCACGATCTCCTCCTCGAACGGCACGCCGCCGATCAGCAGGAGCCTGCCGCGCCCCGACACCCGCAGGGAGGACCGGCCGAGACCGAGGTAGAGCAGCGGGCCCCCGGGCAGCGCCTCGCCGTCGACGGTCACGTCACCGGTCAGCGTCAGTGCGGCGTGCTCGAAGTCCGGCCGCGTCGGCAACTCGGCCATGCCGTCGACCGACACCTCCACACCCACCAGCGGCGTGTAGGCCGTCGCCGGCGAGGTCTCGCCGCCGAACGAGCCGATGACGACCGTGGACTCGTGGCCGGGACCGCGCACCACCGGCAGGTCGCCATGGTGCTCGAAGCGCGGCGCCACCTGGCGCGACTCCTCGGGCAGCGCCACCCACAGCTGCACGCCGTGCAACTCCGCCTCCGGCGACTCCTCCGAGTGGGAGATGCCGCGCCCGGCCGTCATCAGGTTGAGCTGGCCGGGCCATACCTGCTGGAGACTGCCGACGCTGTCGCGGTGCAGCACCTCGCCCGCCAGGAGCCAGGTGACGGTCTGCAAGCCGGTGTGCGGGTGCGGCGGCACGCTCATCCGCGCCGTCTCCGGACCGTAGTGGTCGACGAAGCACCACGCGCCCACCATCCGCCGCCCGACCGCGGGCAGCGTGCGGGTCACCGTCATCGCCCGCGGCCCGCCGAGCGCGACCGCGTGCCCCTTCACCAGCTCGCGGACGGGCTCACCCGCCGCGCACACCGTCTCCTGCGGGTTCGGTTCCACGTTGCTCACGCCTACGACTGTACGGCCTGCCACCAGGCGTCGACGGCCGGCGTCGAGGCGGTGTCGACGAGCTCGCCAGGCCGCGGCACGACGATCTTCACGTCGCGGGCCTTGGCCTCGCGCCACAGCCTGTCGACCGGCTCCGACCACGGGTGCAGGGCCAGCGTGAACGTCGCCCAGTGCACCGGCAGCAGCAGCGAGCCGCCCAGGTTGACGTGGGCGTTCACCGCCTCCTCCGGGTTCATGTGGATGTCGGGCCAGGAAGGGCTGTAGGCGCCGATCGGCATCAGCGTGAGATCGAACGGGCCGTGGTCCGCGCCGATCTTCGCGTATCCGTCGAAGTATCCGGAGTCGCCCGCGTAGAAGATCTTCCGCCGCGCGCCCGCGACCACCCACGAGCCCCACAGCGTGTCGTTGCGGGTCAGCGAGCGGCCGGAGAAGTGGCGGGCGGCGGTGGAGACGAACCGCAGGCCGGCGACGTTCGCCTCCTCCTCCCAATCCAGCTCGACGATCCGGTACAGCGGCACACCCCAGCGCTCCAGATGGGCGCCGATGCCGAGCGGCACCAGGAAGGGCGCCTTGGAGATGCGGGTGAGCCTGCGCACCGTCGACAGGTCGAGGTGGTCGTAGTGGTCGTGCGAGATGACGATCGCGTCGACCTTCGGCACCTCCTCGATGGCGACGGGCGCGGGGTGGTGCCGCAACGGGCCGACGAACGGCGTGGGGGAGACCCGCTGGCTCCACACCGGGTCGAACAGCACCCGCCTGCCCTCGATCTCCACGAGCGTGGAGGCGTGGCCGTACCAGACGACGTTCAGGCCGGTGGGCGACAGGTCGCCGACGGGAGGCGTGCGCAACGGGATCGGGCCGGCGGGCCTGCGCGACTCGCGGTCCTTCATCAGCTCACGCAGCAGCACGGGGGAGGGCGCGCCCACCCTGGTCGGCTCGGGCATGGGGTTGACGAAGACGCCGTCCCTGAACTGCGATGAGCGGCGGATCCTGCTCGCCCTCTCCTCGCCCGAGGTCAACGGGCGGACACCCAGCTCCGCCGGCACGTCACGCAACGCCCAGCCGGCCGCGGCCAGCGCCGCCCCACCAGCGATCAGTCGCCGTATCGTCCGCTTCGCCGCCATCGCTCACTCTCCACAAGTCGGTCTCTCCGGACAACCGCGCCCAGAGGCTCACGTGTTCCCGCCAAGAACGATATATCGCGATATGTTCACCCGCGCGCCGGATCCTGAGACCACCCTCAGCCCCAACCCCCGCGTCGATCCTCCGGCTCGCCCCCCGCGTCGGTCCCCGGGATCGCCCCTCAGGATCGCCCCCCGGCTCGCCCTCCCGGGTCGGTCCCCGGTTCGCCCCCGGGTCGGTCCTCGGCTGGAACTCCGCGATCGACCTCGCGTGAATCGGTCCCACGGATCCGTTCCCCGGCCGGATCCGTAGTCGGGTTCCCGGGTCGATCTCTCGAGTCGGCCTCTTGGGTCGGTTTCGGAGTCGGCCCCGGGCCGGTCTCCCGGCTGGCCCTGCGATCGGCCTACCGAGTGGGGCCCCGGCCAGACCTGCGATCGGTCTACCGAGTGGGGCCCCTGCGATCGGCCGCTCCAGGCGGCCCTTCCGGCTGGGCGCCCCGTGCCCTCCCGCCGTCTGACCGGCAACTCCGGCCATCCCCCTCCTGCGCGGCTCTCTCCCCTGGCGCGGCAGGGGAGAGAGCGGGGCGGCCCGCGGGTAGGTGTGTCAGACGGTTTTGATGGCGCCGCCGTCGATGACGAAGTCGGCGCCGTTGACGCTGGCCGCGAGCGGCGAAGCCAGGTAGGTGACCAGGGCGGCCACCTCGGCGGGTTCGATCAGACGGCCCGTGGTCATCCCCGCCGCCCCCGGCAGTCCGGCCAGCAGTTGCTCCAGCGTTACGTCCATCGAGGCCGCCAAGGCCGCGCCGTACCCCTCGGGGTCCTCCCACATCGCGGTGCGCACGGGGCCGGGGGAGACGGTGTTGACCCGCACGCCCTGCGGTCCGAACTCCTCGGCGACGGCCTTGCCGAACGCGGTGAGCGCCGCCTTCGCGGTGGTGTAGGTGACAGGTCCCGCGTGCGGCATGCGGGCGCCGTTGGAGGAGATGTTCACGATCGTCCCGCCCCGCCGTAGCAGGCTGGGCATGGCGGCGCGCGTGGTGCGGACCGCGGCCAGGAAGTTCAGCGAGTGGGTGGCCAGCCAGTCGGCGTCGTCGAAGCCGAGGAATCCGCTGACCTGGCCCCCGCCGTCACCGCCGCCGACATTGTTGACCAGCACGTCGATCTCGCCCAGCTCGTCCATCGCGCGGGCGATGAGCTCGGCGGGTCCTTCGGCGGTCGACAGGTCGACCGCGATCGGGGTGGCGCCCGTCTCCTGTAGCGCGGGCGGCACGGTCCTCGCCGCCGCGACGACCCGCACGCCCTCCTTGGTGAGCGCCGAGACGGTCGCGAGCCCGATGCCCTTGCTCGCGCCGGTGACGACAGCGGTCTTGCCGTTGAGCTCCATGTCCATGATGAACCCTTCACATCTGCGTCAGAAGCGATGCGCTCAACATAGAACTTGCAACATCAGTGACGCAAGTCTGCGGTCAACGGGAACGATCGTGTAGTGTCTCGCGCATGGGCAAGGCACTCCGGTCCGACGCGGAACGCACCGTCATGACGATCCTCGAAGCAGCGGAGCGGGTCCTGTCGAGGAACCCGGCGGCGAGCATGGAGCAGATCGCGGAGGCGGCCGGGGTCGCCCGCACGACCGTCCACCGGCGCTTCACCTCCAGGGACGCGCTGGTCGAGGCCATGACCGGATGGGCCGCCCAGCGGTTCGCCGAGGCCGTCGCCGCCGCCAACCCCGACAGCACTCCGCCGCTGGTCGCCCTCTACCAGGTGACCGCCAACGTGCTGCGCGTGAAGATCGACTGGGGCTTCGCGATGAGCCGCGCGCAGGACGCCGACCCCGAGATCGCGCGCATCCACGCCGAGGTGGCCGAGATCTGCGCCAGGCTGCTGTCCAGGGCTGCGGGGACGGGGCTGATCAGGTCGGAGGTCGACCTCGAGTGGGCGCGGCGCGTCTACTACGCGCTGATCCACGAGTCGGCCGCCGAGCCCGAGGGTGACCCCGACGCGATGGCCACCCGGCTGGTCGACACCCTGCTGCGCGGAATCGGCGCCGACCGCGGGCTGTAGTCGACGATCGCGGGGAAGCCGCGCTCCGACCATCGAGCGCTCGAGGTGGCTGTGGGACGCGGGCTCTAGGCGTCGATCACGGGGAAGCCGCGCTCCGACCACAGGGCGCGGGAGACGGCTTCGGGGTCGTGGACGTCGGACGGGTCCTCGTCGAAGACGTGGGTCAGCGCCGACGCCGGCTCGTAGGCGGGCCAGCCGGGGTCGCCCGTCTTGGCGAAGCGGGTCCACGCCGTACGGAACTGCAGGGACATCGCCTCGGCCTCGGGCGCGCCCCTGATGATCCACCCGGCCGGCCCGCCGCCGAGCGAGCCGAACGTCAACGGCACGTCCAGCGCGTGGCAGGCGCCCAGCTCGGTCGGCGACCAGGTCAGCTCGTAGGCGAACGTGGTGCCGGTGTGCGCGTCGGCCAGCAGTGCGCTCGGCATCCTGAACAGCCAGTCCGACATGACGAGGGTGTACAGCTCGTCCGCGTCCGCGTCCGGGTGGGCGGCGTGGTAGACGACGTCGCCGTCCTTCAGCCCGAACTTTCGCAGCACCTCGGCAGGGTCGTGCTCGGCCTGCGGCGGCATCATCGCGGTGAACAGCCGGAACTCGTCGCGGTTGAACCCCACGACCAGCTCGACGTCGCGTCCCGCGCCGTCGGCGAAGGCGTCCCACGGCGTCGTCGGCAGCACCTCCCCGTCCACGACCGGCGAGAACGGCAGCGCGATCCCCGGGCCCTTCGCGGAGTGTCGCCGCGCCGCCGCCAGCAGTTCCTCGGGCGAGCAGTCGTACGGCGACCTGCCCTCCAGTAGTTCCTCGGTCACCTGCCGCGCGTAGGCCGTGGAGTAGAACGTGGCGGGAACGCTCTGCGCGATGGCCCGGCTGAACAGCCCGCGCGCCATCGGCATCGACATCAGCGCGGCCACGGAGCCCGCTCCCGCCGACTCGCCGAAGACCTTCACCCTCGCGGGGTCGCCGCCGAAGGCCGCGATGTTCTCCCGCACCCAGCGCAGGGCGGCCACCTGATCGAGCAGGCCCCTGTTGGCCGGCGCGCCCTCCACGTAGCCGAATCCCTGCAGGCCGACCCGGTAGTTGAGGGTGACGACCACGACGCCCTCGGCGGCAAGCCGCGCGCCGTCGTACTCGGCCAGGTCGGCAGAGCCCATCTGGTAGCCGCCGCCGTAGATCCACACCATGACCGGCAGGCCGGAGCCGCCCTCGTCGGGTGTCCAGACGTTGAGCGTCAGGCAGTCCAGGCCCTCGGCCGAGGTCCATGCGGGCAGGCCGGGGGCGGCGGCGACCTGGGCGGGCCTGGGCCCGAACGCCGTCGCCTCCCGCACGCCGTCCCATGGTCGCGGGGGCACGGGAGCGGCCAGCCAGTGCTCGCCGTACGGGGCCTGGGCGAACGGGATGCCCTTGAAGACGGACAGTCCGCCCTCCCGGGAGCCCTGAACCTTTCCTGCGGTTGTGCGCACCATACCCGCCAGTGTGATCACCTTCCTGGACCACAGGAAGACCCGATTTCGCCCAGTCGGGCGCGCATGCGACGACTCTCGTGAGGTGTGCCACCGCCAGCGGGCGTCCGGTCGACGAGCCTGGCATCGCCGCGGTCACCCGGCTACAATCGCTGAGCAATTGGTATCTATCGATAGGTGATAACGTGGACCTTCCTCGGATGCAGGCGGCGCTGCGCACGATCGCGCGAGGGTTCGAGGAGCTCGCGGCGAGCCTCGGTGAGGAGGGCGACGTCCCCGAGGAGGAGCGCACGGCGCGGGTCATCGAGGAGTGGGGCAGACGCGGGCTGACGCAGAAGGAGGCCTCGGCGCTGTTCCAGCGGCACGGCTTCGCGCCCCAGACCACCGGCGGATGGGCGCGGGGTGACTGGGTCGCGATCGGCGAGGACGGCCTCCGGTACCTGACCGCGAAATCGCACGAATGGCTGGAGGAACGGCAATGACCTTCACGGTGAGCATCGCCGTACGGAGCTACGAACTCGACACCCAGGGCCACGTCAACGGCGCGGTCTACCACCAGTACGGTGACCACGCGCGCTGGGAGTGCCTGCGCGCCGCCGGAGTCTCGGTCGACGAGATGCTCGCGGGCGGCGTCGGCCCTGTGACGCTGGAGAACACCATCCGCTACCACAGGGAGCTGCGCGGCGGCGACGAGGTGAAGGTCTCGTGCGCGTTCCGCTGGAGCGGCGGGAAGACGTTCGGCGTCCAGCAGCGGTTCTGGCGCGGAGACGGGGAGCTGGTCGCGGAGCTCACGAGCATCGGTGGCCTGCTCGACCTGCGGGAGCGGCGCCTGCTGCCGGATCCCGAGGCGCGCTGGCGTGCTCTGGCCACCTCGCCGGAGGTGCTCGGCCTCTGAAGGCCTGGGGTGCGTAGAGTGTCCGGGCATGACGATCACTCCCGAGCCCCACACCACCAGAGCCGGTCGGCCCGCCTTCGTCGTCAACGTCGAGGTCTTCCTGGAACGCGAGGGCCGCTGGCTGCTCATCAAGCGCGGTGAGCAGGAGTCGCATGCGCCCGGTGTGCTCGGCGGCGTCGGCGGCAAGGTCGAGATCGAGGTCCAGGCCGGCGCCGCGGGGCTCGATGTGCTGGAGGAGACCGCGCGCAGGGAGGTGGCCGAGGAGATCGGCGTCGATGTGGCGGACGTCGAGCTGACCTATGTGGAGAGCGCGTTCTTCGTGACCGATGACGGCGACCCGGTGATCAACGTGGCTTTCACGGGCCTCATGCCGGCTGACGCCCGGCCCTCGGCCGCTTCGCCGCACGAGGTCGCGGGACTGGTCTGGGTGAGCCTCGCCGAGGCGGAGGCGGACCCGAACTGCCCGCCGTGGATCATGCGGACCCTGCGCCGTATGGCACCGAGCCGTCCCTGACTCTGGAGTTTTTCTCCACACAGAATGCCATTCTGACGAATTTCGCCGCGGGATCTAGACGGGCCGCATTACCTGGGTCACAATCCGATCGTCAAATGAAGATCGTGGAGGCGCCGGGTGAGCGTTGCCCGCACGGCGTCCCAGCTCGACGACGGCGAGGGCCGATGCGCTTAGCTCGTGGGTTGGTCGTAGGGATGTTGACAGGCGCGGTCGCGGCAGCGACCCTCGGCCACCCGCAAGCCGTCGCCGACCAGCGACAACAGAACGCGGAAGCCAGGCAGCAGAACGCGGAAGCCACGAGGCAGGGCGCGGACGCCTTCACCCGGCAGCGCAGCGCGGAACCCACGGAGGAAGCGGCCCTCGCCCTCGCCCGCCGTACGAGCCGCCGGGTCGAGGTGGACGCGATGCGCACGGAGACGCGCCAGGTCTTCGCCAACCCCGACGGCACCCTCGTCCTGGAACAGCACGCCCGGCCGGTCCGCGTGCGCCAGGCGGACCGATGGGTGGCCGCCGACCCGACGCTCCGGCTCCGTCCCGACGGCACGATCGCCCCTGTCGCGACCGCGGTCGAGCTGAGCTTCTCCGGCGGTGGGAGCGTGCCCATGGCTCGGATGACACGCGGCGGCAAGGCGCTGGAGCTGAACTGGCCCGGCGCGTTGCCGAAGCCGACGCTGGACGGTGACACCGCGACCTACGCCGAGGTGCTGCCCGGCGTGGACCTCCAGGTGAAGGCCGACGTCGACGGCTTCTCCCACCTCCTCGTGGTCAAGTCCCGCGAGGCGGCGAAGAACAGGGCCCTGGCCGAGCTGAGCTTCCCGCTCAAGACCAGCGGGCTGTCGATGAAGTCCACCGAGGGCGGCAACCTCGAAGCGGTCGACGGTAACGGCGGCACGATCTTCACTGCCACGCCGCCACTGATGTGGGACTCCTCCGGGTCCTCGACCGCGCGCACGCTCGCCGCAGGCGAAGGCTCTCCGGCGGACGCCCGCCACGAGCTGATGGGCCTCCGGCTCACCGGCAGGAACCTGGTGCTCAAGCCGCACCGCCGCATGATCGACGACCCGGACACGAAGTACCCCGTCTACCTCGACCCGTTCTTCTCGGCGGCCCGCGGCGCGTGGACCTCCGTCTGGAGCAACAACCCCAGCTCCAACTTCCTCAACGCCAACGACGTCGCCAGGGCGGGACACGTCCCAGGGCAGACCAACCGGTCCTTCTTCCAGATGAACACCGGCTCGACCATCCACGGCAAGCAGATCATCAAGGCGACGCTGCGGACGTACGAGACGTGGTCCTACTCCTGCAGCGCCAGGAAGGTCGAGGCCTGGGCGACCAACCCGATCAGCAAGAGCACCACCTGGAACAACCAGCCCACGTGGGCCAGGATCCTCGACACGGTGAACGTGGCGAAGGGCTGGGGGCCCGCCTGCCTGCCCGGCGGGGTGGAGTTCGACGTCACCAGCCAGGCCGTGGACGCCGCGGCGAAGAAGTGGCCCAATATGACCATCGGGCTGAGGGCCACGAACGAGTCGGACAACTACAGCTGGAAGAAGTTCAAGAACAACCCGAGCCTGGTGATCGAGTACAACTCCCTGCCGGCCGTACCGGCCGCCGCCGACGCCTGGTCGGACCCCGGAGGCGGCTGCGTCTCCGGCGACGCGCGGCCGATCATCCCGACGGCCACGCCGAAGCTGTGGGCCAAGCTGAGCGACGCCGACAACTCCGTCAAGGGCCGCTTCGAGTGGTGGAACGCCGCGGGCGTCAAGGTGGGCGAGCGTCTCACCGAGCTGCAGGGAACGGGCAGCGCCTTCAACGCGATCGTCCCCGCCGGCGCCTTCGCCGACGGGTCACTGCTCCGCTGGCGCGTCCGCGCCGAGGACGGCAGGGCCACCAGCGCCTGGAGCCCCTGGTGCGAGGCGACCGTCGACGCCTCGGCTCCGGGCAGCGAACCGGGCGTGAGCTCGCCCGAGTACGCCGAGGGCGGCTGGCACGACGGCGTCGGCCGGGCGGGCACCTTCACCTTCACCTCCAACGGCCTCACCGACATCGCCGGTTACGCCTACGGGCTCGACACAGCGCCCAAGGTGGAGGTCGCGGCCGGCCAGCAGGACGGGTCGGCGACGATCAGGCTCACCCCGCGCCACGACGGCCCCAACGTGCTGTCGGTGCGCAGCAAGGACCGCGCCGGACACCAGGGCCCCATCCGCACCTACGTCTTCAACGTCAACGCGGGAACAGGCCCCGACGGGCACTGGTCACTGGACGAGGGACAGGGCACCGTGGCCGCCGACCGCACGGGCGTCCATCAGGCCACCCTGACCGGCTCGGCCGCGTGGGCCGGCGGCAGGACAGGGCTGGGCCTGCGGCTCGACGGCGCGGGCGGCCACGCGCGGACCGCGGGACCCGTCGTGTCCACGCAGCGCAACTTCACCGTCGCCGCCTGGGTGCGGCTGACCAGTGCCAACGCCACCGCGACCGCGGTCAGCCAGGACGGCACGCGCACCGGCGGCTTCTCCCTGCAGTACTCCAAGGCCGACAACCGATGGGCGCTGAGCCGCGCCACCGCCGACGCCGACGGGGCGAGCGGCGTACGCGCGCTGTCGGAGGCCGCGCCGCGGCTCGGCGAGTGGACCCATCTCGCCGGCGTCTACGACGCGGCCGCCGGGGAGCTGTCGCTGTACGTCAACGGCCGCCTGGAGTCCACGGTCGCGTACACCCAGCCGTGGGAGGCGGCGGGGGCCCTGGCGATCGGCCGGGCGAAGCTCAACGGGGCGGCGGCGGAGTTCTGGCCTGGCGACCTCGACGAGGTCCTCCTGTACGGCAGGGCGATGTTCGGCGACGAGGTCGCCGACCTGGTGAACAGCGCCGCGACGCTGGTCGGGCACTGGAAGCTGGACGAGGGGACCGGCGCGAGCGCGGCCGACTCGTCAGGCAGGTCGGCGGCCGCGACGCTCGGTGGCAACGCCGTCTGGAGCGAAGGCTGGCTGGACGGCGCCCTCGCCTTCGACGGTGTCAGCGGCCACGCCCAGGTCGCCACGCCCGCCGTCAACACCAGGGCAGGGTTCACCGTCGCAGCGTGGACCCAGCTCGACTACCTGCCCACCCGTGACGCCTCCGCCGTGTCCCAGGTCGGCAGCAGGGCCAGCGGTTTCCAGCTCGGATACGACAAGGAGCAGGGGCGGTGGGTCCTCGGCATGGCCGCCGCCGACACCGACACCGCGGCGCTGGTGCGCACGCGCTCCGACGCCGTCCCCGCGCCGCTGGAGTGGGCTCACGTGGCGGGGGTCTACGACCCACTGCAAGGTCAGCTGCGCGTCTACGTCAACGGCCGGCTGTCGGACAGCACCATCACCGACCACGTGAGCGCGTGGAACGCCATCGGCCCGCTGCAGCTGGGCCGTACCAAGAACGCGGGTGTCCTCACCGGTTACTGGCCGGGGACCGTTGACGACGTCCGCACCTATGACGGTGTGCTGAGCGCCGAGCAAATCTCCCAACTAGCCGCCCAGTAGCTCGACTCGTCCCAAGGATTGGGTGACGTCAATGGATCTGCCCAGCGAGTTAGACCCGCCAGAGTCCCACTGGAATCGTTTACTGCTACCCGTACGAGAGTCACCGTGGCCCCGCCGGATGGCGGCCATGCTGGCCGTCATCGTCGTCGTGCCGCTGGTGTCGGCGATCCCCGCGAGTGCCGCGCCGCGCTCCGCCCCCGACGTCCAGAACGAGACGCCGGTTCGCGGGCAAAAGGTCCCCGTGCTGGCCAAGACCTCCGATCCCGCCCAGAAACAGGCGTGGAAGGCGCCACCCGGCACCGCCTGGCCGAAGGCGCAGGCGGTCGAGCTGGGCGGCGGCGCGCAGGCGAGGACGATGACCGCCGACTTCCCCGTACGGCTGGCCGCCCAGAAGGGCGTGAGCAAGGCGGCCGAGACCGGTCCCGTCCGCGTCGAACTGCTCGACGCCGCCCGGGTCCAGCAGGCGGGTCTGCTCGGCATCGCGATGCGCGTGACGCCAGGACAGGGAGTGGCGGCCAAGAGCGGCAAGACCCGCCTGGAGATCGACTACTCCGGCTTCCGCCACGCCTTCGGCGGCGACTACGGCGCCAGGCTGCGGATGGTACGGCTGGACGACTGCACCCTGACCGCCACCGGGACCCCCACCGGCACCACGACCGGGACGCCCGCCGGGACCCCCGCCGCGACCGCGTGCGCGCAGCCGCAGCCGGTTCCCTCCGACAACGACGCGAACGCGGGCACGCTGACCGCCGAGGTCGAGATGCCCGCGCTGTACGCGCTGGCGGCCGCGCCCTCGGGACCGTCCGGCGACCACGGGGCCTCCTCGCTCGCCCCCTCGGCCAACTGGGGCGTAGGCGCCCAGTCGGGCGACTTCAGCTGGGACTACGACCTGCGGATGCCGCCCGCGCTGGGCGGCGAAGAGCCGGAGATGTCGCTCGTCTACTCCTCTCAGAGCGTGGACGGCCGCACCGCCTCGACGAACAACCAGCCCTCCTGGGTGGGTGAGGGCTTCGAGCTGAACCCGGGCGGCTACATCGAGCGCCGCTACAAGTCGTGCATGATCGACGGCAAGAAGACCGGCGACCTGTGCTGGGACCAGGAGAACGCGACGCTGGCCCTCGGCAACTCGGCCGTCGAACTGGTCAAGGACGCCACCACCAAGCAGTGGCGGCCCAAGCGCGACGACGGGACGCGGATCGAGTACCTCAAGGGAGCCGTCAACGGCGACAACGACGGAGAGTATTGGCGCGTCACCTCCGACGACGGCACGCAGTACACCTTCGGGCTCAACCGGGTGCCCGGATGGACCACCGGCAAGCCGGAGACGAAGTCCACCTGGACGACGCCGGTGTTCGGCAACAACAGCGGCGAGCCCTGCTACTCCAGCACCCCGGCCAACGCCTGGTGCCAGCAGGCCTACCGCTGGAACCTCGACTACTCGGTCGACACCCACGGAAACGCCACCACCTACTGGTACGAGGTCGAGAAGAACTTCTACGGGCGCAACATGAAGCCCGAGCTCGGCACCGAGTACGTGCGCGGCGGCTACCTCAAGCGGATCGACTACGGCTTCCTGCTGAACGAGCTGTTCACCAGGTCGCCCGCGGCCCGCGTCGTCTTCGACGTCGCCGAGCGGTGTGTCCCCGGCGGGACCGTCACCTGCGCGCCGGAGCAGCTGACGAAGGACACCGCGAGCCACTGGCCCGATGTTCCCTTCGACCAGATCTGCGGCTCGGGGGAGAAGTGCACCAACCGCCTGTCGCCGACGTTCTTCAGCCGCAAGCGGCTGGCGAAGGTCACCACCCAGGTGCTGAACACCGACACGGCCAAGTGCTCGGGCCAGCCGTACTGCGCGGTCGACTCCTGGACGCTGACGCACTCCTTCCCCGCGACGGGAGACGGCCTCAGCCCCTCGCTGTGGCTGGCCTCCCTCCAGCAGAGCGGCCACGTGGGCGGCACGCTCACGCTGCCTAAGATCACGTTCACCGGCACCCAGCTGCCCAACAGGGTGGACGCCAACGAGGGCCGCGCGCCGCTCGTCAAGTGGCGGGTCCAGTCGGTGGGCAACGGGACAGGCGGCGAGCTGCGCGTCAACTACGCCCCCGCCGACTGCAAGCCGGGCGACGTGCCGGCCGCCGACCGCAACACGCGGCTCTGCTTCCCGCAGCGGTGGGCGCCGGAGAACGAGAGCGAGGTCACGGACTGGTTTCACAAGTACGTCGTGAAGCAGACCGTGGAGACCGACCGGGTCGCCGGCTCGCCGCCGGTGGTCACCGACTACGAGTATCTCGACGGCGCCGCGTGGCGCTACGCCGACAACATCCTGGTGAAGCCCGAGCACCGCACCTGGTCGGACTGGCGCGGCTTCGGCAGGGTCAGGGTCAGAGAAGGCGATGGGCAGGACTCCAAGCGCCAGCTCACCGAGTTCAGGTACTTCCGCGGCATGGACGGCGACCGCTTGGCCGATGGCACGAAGCGCAGGGCCCAGGTCGAGGACAGCGAGGGCGGCAAGCTGGACGACCTCGACCAGCTCGCCGGCTTCGAGCGTGAGGAGATCCTCTTCGACGGCGACGGCGGAACGGTCGTGGCCGCGACGACGGAGGAGCCGTGGTCGCTCAAGACCGCCGGGTCGACGCAGGGCGGCGTCACCAAGGCCGCGTACATCGTCCAGCCCAAGTCCATGCTCACCCGCACCGCCCTGGACGGCGGCACGTGGCGGCGCACGGGAGAGGAACGCGGCTACGACGAGTACGGCCTGCTCGCCCACGTCGACGAGAAGGGCGACCTGGCGACCGGCGACGACGACCAGTGCACCCGCTACACCTACGCCCGCAACGGGACGGCCTGGATGCTGGACTACACCAGCAGGATCCAGAAGGTCGCCGCCGGGTGCGGCGCCGGCCTGACGACGCTGGCCGCCGGTGACGTGATCTCCGACGAGCGCATGCAGTACGACGGCAAGCCGTACGGGCAGGCGCCGGTCAAGGGCGACGTCACCACCGTTCAGGAAGTGTCGGGAGACGGCTCCGCCATCACCGACGCCGTCCGGACATACGACGCCTACGGGCGCATGACCAGCGAGACCGGCGCGGCCGGCAGCAAGGTCACCACCACCTACACACCGGCCTCCGGCGTACCCGCGACCGAGATCAAGGAGACGAACGCCCTCGGCCACGAGGAACGCACCTACCTGGAGCCGGCCTGGGACGAGCCCGTGGCCGAGATCGACGCCAACAACCGGCGCACCGACATGGAACACGACGCGCTCGGCCGCGTCGTCAAGGTATGGCAGAGCGACCGCAGCAAGGCGGCAGGCCAGTCGCCCAGCACGGAGTACTCCTACCTGACGCGCGACGACGGTCCCAACGTCGTCACCTCCAAGACGCTGAGGGCGGACGGCGGCTACACCGTCAGCCATGAGCTCTACGACGGCCTGATGCGCCCGCGCCAGACCCAGGAGCCCGCGCCTCGCGACGACCAGACGCAGGACCCCGCGCTGCGGGACGGGCGCACGATCACCGACACCCTCTACAACTCGCTCGGCGAGGTGGCCAAGAGCAACGGCGGCTACTTCAGCCCGGGCGTGCCATCCACCGATCTCCTCGCGGTGGCCGACACCGACGTCCCCAGCCAGCTCGCCGTCGTCTACGACGGCACCGGCGAGGTGAGCGCCCAGGTCCTGAAGGCCAAGGGCACGGAGAAGTGGCGCGTCACCGCCACGTACAAGGGCGACAGGGTGAACGTCACGGCTCCCCCCGGAGGGACCGCGACCACCCGCATCGGCGACGCCGACGACCGGCTCGTCGAGCTGCGGCAGTACAAGGGAGCCACGCCGACCGGGGAGTACGAGGCGACCAAGTACGCCTACGACGACGTGGGCAGGCTGGCCACCGTGACCGACCACGCGGGCAACGTGTGGCGCTACCACTACGACCTGCGCGGCCGGGAGATCAAGACCGAGGACCCGGACAAGGGCGTCACGACCTTCACCTACAACGACGCCGACGAGATCGCCACCGTCACCGACGCCCGAGGCAAGACCCTGGCGTACGTCTACGACGAGCTGGGCCGCAAGCGGGAGACCCGCGAGGGCTCCACGACCGGCCCGCTGCTGGCGGAGTGGAAGTACGACGCGCTGGCCAAGGGGCACCTGAACGCCAGCATCCGCTACGTCGGCGGCGAGGCCTACAAGGCGGAGATCAACGCGATCGACGCCGAGTACCGCACCCTGCGCCAGACCGTCACCGTCCCGCCGAGGGAAGGCGCACTGGCGGGGTCGTACGTCCTGAACACCCGTTACACGCTCGACGACCAGGTCCAGTCCGTCAGCTTCCCCGCCGCGGGCGGCCTGGAGGCCGAGCAGGTCGTCTACACCTACGACGAGCTCAGCCAGCCGACCAAGGTCACCGGCCTGTCGTCGTACGTCACGGCGACCCGCTACTCCAAGCTGGGCGAGACACTGCAGCACGAGCTGAGCAGCGGAGGCAAGAAGAGCTGGCTCACCTACACCCACGACGAGGCCACCCGCAGGCTGTCCAGGACCCGGCTGGACCGTGAGGCGGCCCCGTCGACCGATCTCGACCTCAACTACACCTACGACGCCGTCGGCAACATCACCAAGATCACGGACATGGTCGGCGGTCAGTCACGGGACACCCAGTGCTTCGCCTACGACCATCTGCGCCGCCTGACGTCGGCGTGGACGGCCACCGACGACTGCGCGAGCGGTGGCCCGCAGGCCGACAGGATCGGCGGCGCGGCGCCGTACGCGACCAGCTACGCCTACGACTCCACCGGCAACAGGACGAAGGAGACACAGCACGCGTTCGGCGGACGCCAGGAGTCGGTCCGCACCTTCACCTACCCGCAGGCGGGCGGCAAGCAGCCGCACGCCGCTCAGACGGCGGGCACGGACGTGTTCGCCTACGACGAGGCGGGCAACACCATCAGGCGCAAGGTCGGAACAGCCGACCAGGCCCTGGTCTGGGACGTCGAGGGCAACCTCGAATCGGTGACCGAGGCGGGCAAGACCACGTCGTTCGTCTACGACGCCGACGGCGACCGGCTGCTGCGCAAGACGCCGACGGACTCGACGCTCTACATCGACGACATGGAGCTGCGGCTCGACCTCGCCAAGAACGTCGTCGAGTGCACCCGCTACTACACCATCAACGGCCAGCCGGTGGCCGTGCGCACGCCAGACAACCAGGTGTTCTTCCTGGCCTCCGACCACCAGGGCACGGCGCAGGCCGCGGTCAACGGCGGGACGGGCGAGCTGGCCGTACGGCGGACGACGCCGTTCGGCGAGGATCGCGGCGCACCACCCCCGTGGTGGCCCGGCCAGCGCGGATTCGTCGGCGGCGTCAACGACCCGACGACCGGGCTGGTCCACCTCGGCGCCCGCGAGTACGACGCAAGGAACGGGCGCTTCCTGTCCGTCGACCCGATCATCGACGAGTCCGATCCTCAGCAACTCAACGCCTACGCCTACGCCAACAACAGCCCCGTCACCATGAGCGACCCCGACGGGCAGCTCTTCTGGATCGTCGTCGGGATCGCGGCGCGGATCGCGGCGCGGGCGATCGCCAGGAAGCTCGCCCAGCAGGCGGCCAGGCGCGCCGCCCTCGCGCTGGCCAGGAAGAGGGCCGCCGAGCTGGCCAGGCGGAAGGCCGCCGAACTGGCCAAGAGGAGGGCCATCGCGGCGGCCAAGAAGAGGGCCGCCGAACTGGCCAAGAGGAAGGCCAAGGAGCTGGCCAGGCGGAAGAAGGCGGAGGAGGCCAAGAAGAAGGCGGAGGAGCTGCGCAGGAAGGCCGCGGCCGAGGCGCGCAAGCGCAGAGCAGCGAAGGCCGCACGCCAGGCCAAGAAGTCGGCCAGGCGAGCGAGGGCGGCCGCGAACAAGGCCCGCAGCAGGCGCGTGGGCAGGCCTCCCGCCAGGGTCAACCGGCAACGCCCCGCACACCGCCCGACCAGTCACCGGGCGGCCCAACGGCAGTCGCCGCCCAAGTCGAACAGGTCACCCGTGAGAGAGGGGCAGGTCTACCGCAACGACGGTACGACGCAGCCGACCAAGTCGGTCACCGTGTACCGGAACGGCAGGATGTACCCGGACGGCAAGCCGCCGCCCAACCAGGTGCCTCCGTCGGGCTCCGGGCAGGGCATGAGACAGGACTACAAGCCACAGGAGCTGGAGCCGCCGATGTCGAAACCGGGCACCATCGCGGAGACCGGCTTCCGGACGGTCCGCTGGTTCGACCAGAGCGGTCTCGACGACTTCTTCGGCGGTCTGGGCGGAATGTTCTGACCCCGTCCGAAGAACGGTGAGTGAGCGGGCCCCGGCGCATGGCAGTGCGCCTGGGCCCGCTTGCGGTCGGGCGCGGTCACCCTCGCAGCGGGTTCCACCCGCCGTGAGACGATGACGGGACGGGAGCGCTGCGAGGGGAGCAGCACGATGGACACCACCGTCACCGAGGTCGCGCCGGACGTCGGCAGGGGCGGCCGGTCCGCGAGGTCGTTCACCGACACCAGGCAGCGGCAAGCGGGTGCGACGGATCGAGACCCCGCACGTCCCCCACGGCTGGGACGCCGGCCTGTTCTTCGAGGAGACCACCGGCACCCTGCTCTGCGGCGACCTGTTCACCGCGATGGGCGAGGCTCCGGCGCTGACCGAGCACGAGATCGTCGGCCCGGCGCTGGCCGCGGAGGACGTCTACGATGCCACGTGCCTGACGCCGGCCACCGGGCCCACCATGCGCGCGCTGGCCGAGCTGGAGCCGGGAGTGCTCTGCCTCATGCACGGTCCCACCTACCACGGTGACGGCGGAGCGGCGTTGCGCGACCTCGCGGGCGCCTACGAAGCGCGGCTCGCCGTCGAGGGCGTCCGCCTGCACGGGCCCGTCACGCCGTCCGCCTGACGCGGCGTCCTGTCAGCCGGCACACCCAGCCGCCGGGGCGGATCAGACCGCTGTCGTAGGCCAGGATGACCAGCTGCACCCGGTCGCGTACGCCCAGCTTGGCGATCGCCCTGGTGACGTGGGTCTTGGCGGTGAACGGGCTGATGACCAGCCGTTCGGCGATCTCGTCGTTGGACAGGCCGAGCGCGACGAGGTGGACGGGTGCGCCCGCCGATGAGCGTGGTGGCTGCGGCGAGGACGACCAACTCGCCCGTCGCGCGCTCCACGCCGAGCATGTGGTAACCGGTCGGCGTCACGTAGCCGAGGAGCAAGTACGGACGGTAGGAGCCACGTCACGGCCTCATGCCTTCGGGGAACCCGGTCCAGCGCAGGTCGGGCGGGAGGTGGCTCATGTCGTTGAACATCACGATCGTGGGCGGCAGGCCGTTGCGGTACTCGATGACCGTCAGTGCGGTGTTGGCGCTGTTCAGCCCGAGCCATCGGGATGGCGGCGCGTCCAGTGCGTGCCGCACCAGCCACGCGATCTGGTACGCGTGCGTCACCAGGACCTCGTGTGTGTCGGGCTGCGGCCATTTCGTGGTCGCGTCGGGGGCCTTCGCGAATCGGACAACCAGGGCCTCGGCGAGCCTCTGGCCTGAGGCTGCCTCGGTGTCGTCATAGCCGTCGAAGAAGCCGGCCCAGGACGGGGGAGTTTCGGCCGCACCGGGAACGTAGGGCACGTGGTCGACGAGTTCGGCGGCCTCGGCCACGGGCACGTCCGGTAGATGTCGGGCGAGTTCATGCGCGCTCGCTACCGCGCGTGGTAGCGGAGAGTGCCACACGGCGTCGACCGGTACGCTGGCGAGCCGTTCGCCCAGCAGGTCCGCCTGTCGGCGCCCAATGCCGGTGAGCTCCCCGAACGCGTCGGCCGCGCCGTGGCGTGCCAGGTAGAGGTGTCGCGTTGTCATCAGTAGTTAGGGGCGGGGTGTCCGTGCGGGCCCGCTTCCCATCTCCTCTCGATCCGTAGGTGTGGTTGGGCGGCGGGATGCCGGGCTGGGGTCGGCTCTTGATCTGGCAGAGACCCCTCCGTGCGAGGCCGGGCGGCGCGATCATCGTCAGAGAACGGGGCGGGGTCCGTGCCGTTGCGACTGCTGACACTCTTGCCACGTCGGCGGTGTGAGACTTCTGGCGATGACTCCCGGCCAGGGACGGAAGTGATCAGTCACTCGTGACGGTGCCGGTGGTGCCGTCGATGGTGATGATGGTGTCGTCGTGGAGCCTGCTGGTCACATTCGGGATGCCGAGGACGGCGGGGATGGCGTGCTCGCGAGCGACGATCGCGGCGTGGGAGAGCACGCCCCCGGTTTCGGTGACGACGCCTGCGGCGATGCGCAGCAGCGGCGTCCAGGCGGGGTCGGTGAAGGGGCAGACGAGGATGTCGCCCGGGTGCACGCGTGCGAAGTCACCGGGACCGCGGACGATTCTCGCGGTGCCGGTCACGGTCCCGTGGCTGCCTGGTGTGCCGGTGAGTGTGGCGGCTTGGGTATCCGAGGTGCCTGAAGGCGATGTCGGTGGTGGGGGTGCGGCGGTGACCGGCCGTGCTTGCAGAATCCAGGTGCGGCCGTCGACGATCGCCCACTCGATGTCCTGCGGTCCACCGAGTAGGGCAGCAATCTCCTTGCCCAGCTTGGCCAGCTGTGTGGCGGTCGCGTGGTCGATCGTCGGTTGGTTCCGGGTACGGGTGGGCACGTCGCGAACGACGAGCCGCGTGCCGCGCCGGTCGAGGCGGGTTCTTTTGTCTGCGATGGTGGGTGCGACCGACCCATCGTCGGCGACGCGGTAGGCGTCAGGGGTGACCTCGCCCCCGACGATGCTGGGGCCGAGGCCCCAGGACGCCTCGATCTGGGTGGCGTCGTTTGGGTCCGCGGGTGTGAACATGACCCCGGATACCTCGGCGTCCAGGTGGCGTTGGACGATGACTGCCATCATGAGATCGTCGGACGGCTGGTCGTCGCGGCCGGAGGCACGCCGGTAGTCGATGGCGCGTGAAGCAAACAGCGAGGCCCAGCAGGCACGTACGGCATCGGCGACCTCGCCGACTCCGTGCACGGCGAGAAAGCTCTCGTGCTGACCGGCCGCCGATGCCTGACCGGTGTCTTCGTTCGCTGCCGATGATCTTACCGCCACGGGCGGATCGCCGAGCTCGTCGAGTGCGCGTCCCAGCGCATCGATGACGGTGGCGTGGACCGGGCGGGCCTCGATCACCTGCCGCGTCGCGTCAAGATCGTCCGGCTCGCCGGCGAACCGCCCGAGGTCCAGGTCGCGGACAGCGGCGAGGTAAGCGGCGAACGAGACGACGAAGCCGTCAGGAACCGGCAGGCCCGCGCGGAGCAACGCGCCGAGTGCGCCGGCCTTGCCCCCGCAGGTATCGGCAACAGCCTCCATGAGAGGTACGATCATCCACCCTCACCCTTCAACAAATGATTGACAACATAATATTGATTCTGGATCATGAGTTGCATGCCACGCAAGCAGGACATCGCTCACACCGCGCACGCTGACCACGTCCAGGCCCGCCGTGAGCAGGACGCGCGTGAGCGTCTTCTGAGCCTGGGCGCAGACGCGCTCGACGCCCGCCCGTGGCGACCCTCGCCCGCCCCGCCGTCGGCGGTCGACCTCGCGCAGTTCGCCGTCTGGCGCTGGGCCGACCTGGACCCGGAGGACATCCTGAACGCGCTCGCCCTCCTGCCCGCCGCACGCGCCGAGGTCGAAGGACTCGAAGCCGCCCTGCTGTTCACGGCCCGGAGCGCAGGACTGACCTGGGCACAGATGGCGCAGGCGATGGGGTTCAAGTCCCCCCAGGCGTGCCAGCAGCACTACACCCGCCTGGCAGCACGACAGGACGCCGGCTCGTGACGCGGGACTCTCAGCCCGGCCTCCTGGTCCTGCACGCCGTCCGCGTCACCGGGTTCGCAGACACCCCGGTGATCGCTCATCGGTACGGGCTCGATGCGGCCGAGACGAAAGAGGCGCTGCGCGACGCCGAGGCACGTGGCTGGGTCGAGCACGCCGCCTTCGCCGGCACAGCAGGCTGGTCGTTGACCGAAGCGGGCAGGGCCGAGAACGAGCGCCGGCTCGCGGCCGAACTCGCACGCGTCGGCGGTGCCGACGAGGTCCGTGACGTCTACCGCGAGTTCCTCCCGCTGAACGCCCTCCTGCTACAAGCCTGCACCGACTGGCAACTGCGGCCCAGCGCCGGCGGTCGGCTCGCCGTCAACGACCACTCCGATCCCACTTGGGACGCCGGAGTCCTCCACGAGCTCACCGGCATCGACCGCGCACTCACGCCACTCGCAGACCGGCTCGGGAGCGTCCTCACACGGTTCCGCGGATACGACACGCGATTCACCACAGCCCTGGCGCGCGCCCGAGCAGGGGAGGGCGCCTGGGTCGACCGTACCGACGTCGACTCCTGCCATCGTGTCTGGTTCGAGCTCCACGAAGACCTCATCGCGACGCTCGGCCTCGACCGGCACGCGGAACCCTGACCCCACGCTCCGCCCCCCGCGTCCACGATGGCCCTCCGGTCACTCGCCAGGTGCACCACCGGCCAGCCCACTCTGTAGGCCGGTCACCGAGCCGGCCCCGGAGCGGTGACTGAGTACTCGGGGCTGGGCAGCATGTCGCGGGCGGCGCACAGCACGATGCGGGGGGTGGCGCGCAGATCCCAACGGGAGACGATGGTGGCCAGGGAGATGGCGGCCTGGGTCATGCCGAACAACTCCCCGAGGCAGCGGCGCCGCCGGCCGCCGAAGGCGAGCAACGACCGGCGCTGCTGGGGTGCGACACTCGCGGGAAGCCACCCGCTGCGGGATGGACGCGTCAGGGTCGGGGAAGACCTTGGGGTCTCGCTGGAGCGCGAAGGGACTGATGATGACGATCGCTCCCTCTGACAGCGGGAACCTCTCCAGACGTGTCTGCCGGACCGCCTGGCTGGTGAGGATCCAGGTCGGTGGGTAGAGCCGGACGGCAAGCGAAAAGATCAAGCATTGACGGCGCAGCTCGTGTCAAGATGCTCGGCATGTCGAGTCGCGCACTGAGCTTCGGAGCGATGGCGGAAGCATACGAACGGTTCCGGCCGGGGTATCCCGTGGAGCTTTTCGACATGGTGATGGCATACGCGGCTCAGCCGGTTCGGACTGCCCTCGAAATTGGCGCTGGGACAGGCAAAGCAACCCTCCTATTCGCTCAACGAGGAGTCACGGTCACCGCGACCGAGCCTGATGGGGCCATGCTCGCCGAGCTACGTAAGCACGTGCCTGCCAACGTCAGGACCGTGCAGGCCGCGTTCGAGGACTTGCAGCCGGGCGAGAGTTACGGGCTGGTTTATGCGGCAGCGGCGTTGCATTGGACCAACCCGGAGGGTCGGTGGTCACGCATGGCGGCGCTTCTGGAGCCTGATGGCGTGTTCGCTTCGTTCGGCGGGCCGGTCCAGCTGGCTGACCCGGCTGTGGAGGAAGCTGTTCGCGTGGCACGGTCACCCTATTTGGCGAGCGACGAGGTTCCCTCTCCGGATGGGACGCCTCCGGAGCATGACATGCAGTGGCCGGGTACGGAGCTGCAGCGGTCGGAGTGGTTCGCTGATGTTGAGCAGTCCGTGGTCGAGCGGCGCTTGACAATGAGTGCTCGCGACTACGTTGGCTATCTCTCGACGGTCTCGGCTTACCTCATGTTGCCGCCCGTGGAGCAAGAGCAGGTGTTCGGCCGGATCATGCAGGTTCTGCCCGCGACGGTGGAGATTACCGCCGACATCACCGTCCATGTCGCGCGTCGGCGCTGCGAGCAGTAGTGCCTTGGTGATCAGAGTCCGCCTCTGCGAACGGTCGTGGTCGTGCCGCCGCCCGGTGCGACGGCGTGCAGGCGTTCGTCCTGGAGCGTCATGCCACCCCGCGTGGTCACCAGCGAGCGCGAGCCAGCACGCCGGCCAGTTCCGGATTGTTCCAGCCGTCCACGACAAGGACCTTCGACTTGGGGAGGTACCACTCGCGCTGGGTGAAGCGCTTGACCGTCTTGCCGGTCTTGAAGGAGTAGCACTCCGCCGCCCACTCCCTGTACTGGGCTTTGCGCGCGCCCAGTGGCCGGAACCCGTTCACCAGGGGCTTGTCCGACGGGAACCGCTCACCGTGGTCGGTGTCCGACCTGAACCGGCAGGTGCTCACGCCGGTCCCGGGCTCGAAGGGCTGGTCGGTGAGGTACTCCTTCATGTCACCAGGGCCCTTGATCATCTTGGCGCCCACCAGCTCGAATCCCGAACAGTTGACCTTGTTCTTGCCACACTCCTCGGTCGTGACCGTCAGCCAGTCCTGGCTGACGCTGAGGCGACGCACGATCCATCCGTCGGGCACGGTCAAGGTCATGCCGCCGAAGGTGATCGTCTTGGTCTGCGCCGCAGCCGGAGCAGCGGGGGCCGAGGTAAGGAGTGTCGTCAGGGCCGCGGCTACCGTCATCGTCTTGATCATGCGTGATTAGAGTGTCGATCTTCCCGAAGAGTTTGCGACGCACCGCAGCATCGGCCCTGCCCGCCTCGACGTCTGGTGGCACCAAAGAACGCTCGAACGAAGTCCCAGCTCCGGCCCTGGTTGGCGGATCGTCGCATGTTTCTTGACGGCACCTCGTACTGGCTGACCGCCACCGCGGCTTCCTCGGCGCGGCTGCACCACGACACCCCGCGGGCGCTCGAGCCGTGCCCGGTATCGGTTGGCGTGGCGGTGTTCGCGCACGGCATCACGCAGTCGGTGCGACCGCTGGCCGAGCGGCTGCATCCGTCGCGGGTCTCGGCCGCTCCAGCGGATCGTGGCGGAGTGCCGGACGGGGGGCGCACGCCGCTGTGACGGTTCGGCCATGAGGGCCCTTTCTGGGGGAACACTTCGGGAAACCGATGGCGCAACGCCAGGCCGGGCCGCACCCGGGCCGCCTCGTCTGTTGATCGTCACTCGAGTCTGCACCGTTCGGGGTACTCGCTACACCGAACGGAGTACCAGGGCTGGTACGTTCGGCTGCCGTAACGATCTTCACGGCCGGCTCGCCGGTCGCGGTCCGCAGCGCAGACTCTCCCGAGGAGGACGCCATGACGCATCCCGCGCTCGCCGGCGCGCCCATCTATCTGGACTACAACGCCACCACTCCGGTCGACCCCGAGGCGCTGGAGGCGGCGCTGCCGTACCTGACGACGCATTTCGGCAACCCCTCCAGCGGGCACCGCTACGCCTCCGCGCCGCGCCAAGCCCTCGACCGCGCCCGCGGACAGGTGGCGGGACTGCTGGGCGCCGCCCCCGAGGAGATCGTCTTCACTGGCGGCGGCTCCGAAGCGGACACCCTGGCCATCCGCGGCGCGGCCCTCGGCTCAGGCAGGCGGCGGATCATCTCGCTGGCCACCGAACACCCGGCCGTGCTGCGGTCCTGTGACAGCCTGCGCGCCGAGGGGTTCGGCGTCACGCTACTGCCGGTGGATCGCCACGGCCGTCTCGATCCTGACGAGTTGCGCGCGGCCGTACGGGAGGAGGACACCGCGCTGGTGTCGATCGCCTACGGCAACAGCGAGACCGGCACCCTGCAGCCGATCGCCGATCTGGCAGCCATCGCCCACGCGGGCGGGGCGCTGTTCCACACCGACGCCGCGCAGGCGGTCGGGAAGGTCGCCATCGACGTGGCCGCGCTCGGGGTGGACCTGCTGACCGTGGTCGGGCACAAGATGTACGCGCCCAAGGGGGTGGGCGCCCTGTACGTGCGCTCCGGCACCCCGCTCCACCCGGTCGTCCACGGCGGCGGACAGGAGGGCGGGCTGCGGGCGGGCACCGAGAACGTCGCCTTCATCGCCGCCCTGGGCCAGGCCGCCGAGATCGCCCGCAGTCAGCTGCCCGGCAGCGCCGTACGGCTGGCCGCCCTGCGCGACCTGCTGCAGGCCGAACTGGAGGCCGGCCTGCCGGGACGGGTCCGGCTCAACGGCCACCCGGCCGAGCGCCTGCCCGGCACCCTGAACGTGAGCATCGACGGCATCAGCGGCAGGGCGCTGCTGGCCGCCGTCCCCGAGATCGCCGCCGCCACCGGTTCGGCCTGCCACGAAGGCGTCGACGCCCCCTCTCCCGTGCTGCTGGCCATGGGCCTGCCGCCGGAGCGGGCGGTCGCCGCGCTGCGCCTGTCGCTGGGCCGCTGGAGCACCGAGCAGGAGGTGCGGCAGGCCGCCCTGCTGATCGCCAGGGCGGCTGTCCGGTCCACGGCGAAAATCGATGGCGGGGCCGTCGAGGCCGGTGGCAGACTCCACGGATGACCGTGGCCCGCGTTGAACTCCTCCTCCGGCAGCTCGACATCGCATGGACGCTGTTCGAGTACCACCTCAAGGACATCGACGACTCGCTCTGCCTGTGGGAACCGGCGTCGAACTGCTGGACCGTCCGTCCCGACGGGCGAGGTCGCTGGGTGGCCGACTGGGAAGTGCCGGAACCGGATCCGGTGCCGACCGTGTCGATCGGATGGGTGACGTGGCACATCGGTTTCTGGTGGACGACCACGCTCGGACACTGCTTCGGTGAAGGAGCGCCCCCGCGCGAGGAGATCGCCTGGCCGGGCACCGCCGCGGCCGCGGCCGACTGGCTGCGCGGGCTCAAGGAGGAATGGCGGGCGCAGCTCCTGCGGCTCGACGACGCCGACCTCGACTCCGCTGACAGGACCGCCGGGTTGTGGGGGCAGGACCAGACGCTGGCCCATGTGGCGGGCTGGCTCAACGTCGAGCTGACCAAGAACGTCTCCGAGATCGGCCTGCTGCGCATCCTTCATGGCGCGACAGCGCGGAGCTGACCTCAGGTCACGCCTGCCGCTCACGGAACGCCGAGCAGGCGCAGCCCGGCGGTGACGCCCGCGGCGGCCAGGACGATCACCAGGAACGGGACCCTGCGCCAGGCGAGCACCCCGGCGACCGCGACCCCGGCCACCCTGGCGATGCCCGCGGGACCGTGGCCCTCGGTCAGTGCCGTGGTGGCCACCAGCGCGGCCAGCAGGACGACGGAGGCCGACTCCATCAGCCTCTCGACCCGGGGCGGGAAGGTGACGCGGTCACGCAGCAGCGGACCGGCCAGCCGGAAGGCGAAGGTGCCGGCCGCGAGCACGAGGGCCGCGGCCACCAGCACGACGGAGTTGTTCATCGGTGTGCCTCCTGCCGGGTAACGATGACCGCCAGCCCTGCCAGCGAGAGCAGCACAGGCAGTCCCGCGGGCAGGAAGGGCGTGGTGACCAGGGCGATCACGGCTCCGGCCAGAGCCGCGTGGCGCTTGTCCCTGTCGCGGAAGGCGGGCAGGATCAGCGCTAGCAGGATGGCGGGGAACATCGCGTCGAGCCCCAGCACGCCGGTGTCGTCGACGACGGTCCCCGCCAGGCCGCCGGCCAGGGCGCCGAGCGGCCAGCAGATCAGGATGCCGAGACCGCAGGCCCAGTACGCGGCGCGTTTCCTCGCGCCGCCTTCCTGGGCCATGGCGAAGACGACGCTCTCGTCGTTCATCAGGTGGGTGCCGAGCAGCCGTCGCCAGCCCTGTCCGAGCACGTCGGGCAGGGCCAGCCCGAACGGCAGGTGGCGGGCGTTGACCGCAAGCCCCGCCAGCACCGCCGCGATGGGGTTGCCGCCCGCGGCGATGATCCCGATGAACGTGAACTCCGAAGACGCGGCCAGGACGAGCACTCCGAGGAGCGCGGGCAGCCACAGCGGGAACCCCGACGCGACCGCGGTCGCGCCGTACGACAGGCCCACGACGCCGACGGCCAGGCACACCAGCGCGATGTCCCGCAGCGGACCGCGATCGAGTGTTCGTGAAATCGAACGCATGAAGTGCAGAATGAACGCTTATGTCCGTGTTCGTCAAATCGAACACACGGATGCTACGGTGAACGCATGGAGCGGGAAGTCCCCATGAAGTCCATCGCCGCGGCCCTGCGACGCGAGCGCGGTGCGGCAGGCCTGTCCCTCACCGAGGTGGCCAGGCGCGCGGGCATCGCCAAGTCCACGCTCTCTCAGCTGGAGTCCGGCCAGGGGAACCCCAGCATCGAGACCCTGTGGGCGCTGTCGACGGCGTTGAAGGTGCCGTTCTCCCAGCTCATCGACCCGCCCAGGCCGCGCGTGCAGGTGATCAGGTCCGACGAGGGCGTGGCGGTCGCCTCGGCGCAGGCCGACTACCGGGCCGTTCTCCTGGCCGCCAGCCCGCCCGGCACCCGCCGCGACATCTACCGCATCGAGGCCGAACCCGGCAACGCGCGCGCCTCCGACCCGCACATGCCCGGCGTGACGGAGCACGTCCTCCTGGCCACGGGGCGGGCGCTGGTGGGCATCGCGGGCGAGCCCGTCGAGCTTCTTCCCGGCGACTACATCTCCTACCCGGGGGACCTTCCGCACGTCTTCGAGGCGCTGGAGCCGTCGACCCGAGCGGTCCTCGTCTCCGAACACAGCTGACTCAAGGAGCCGACCGGCACGCCGCCATGACCTGCCAAGACGTGACAAGGCCCCTTCTCGCCGAAACGGGTCCCGGCGGACAATGAGAACGTGAGCAGGCGTGTCCGGGCCGCGGTCCTGGTCGAAGGCATCGTGCAGGGGGTCGGATTCCGGCCCTTCGTGTACGGCCTCGCCACCGGGCTCGGCCTCGACGGGCTGGTCGGCAACGACGAGCGCGGCGTGTTCATCGAGGTCGAAGGCGCCCACGCCAGCGTCGAGGAGTTCCTGGAGGCGCTCAGGACGAGCCCGCCCCCGCTGGCGCTGGTCGAGCGGATCAGCTCGGGGCTGGTCCCCGCCACGGGCCAGGCCGGATTCGTCATCGCGAGCAGCGCCACGGGCGGGCGGCGGAGCGTGCTCGTCTCGCCCGACGTGGCCACCTGCGCCGACTGCCTGCGCGAGATGGGCGACCCGGCCGATCGGCGCTACGGCTACGCCTTCACCAACTGCACCAACTGCGGTCCCCGGTTCACGATCGTCCACGGCGTGCCGTACGACAGGCCGAACACCACGATGGCCGCCTTCGCCATGTGCGAGGAGTGCGCGAGGGAGTACCACGATCCGGCCGACCGGCGCTTCCACGCCCAGCCGGTGTGCTGTCCCGCCTGCGGGCCCCGCCTGCGGCTGCTCGACAGGAACGGCGAGGAGATCGCCGGCGATCCCGTGGAGGGAACGGCGCGCCTGCTTGGCCGTGGCGGCGTCCTGGCGATCAAGGGGCTCGGTGGCTACCACCTGGCCGCGGTCGCCGCCTGCGCGGCCGGAGTCACGGCGCTGCGCGAACGCAAGCACAGGGAGGACAAGCCGTTCGCCGTCATGGTGCCAGATCTGGACGCCGCCCGCCTGCTGTGCGTCATGGACGCGGCCGAGGAGAGCCTGCTCACCTCGCGGGCCCGCCCCATCGTGCTGCTGCGCCGGCGCGGCCACGCCGAGGTCGCGCCGCTGGTGGCGCCGGGCAACCGGTGGCTCGGCCTGATGCTGCCCTACACCCCGCTGCACCACCTCCTGCTCGGCAGGCTCGGCAGGCCGATCGTGCTGACCAGCGGCAACGTCTCCGACGAGCCGATCGTGTACGTCGACGAGGAGGCCGTACCCCGCCTCGGCGGCATCGCCGACGCCTTCCTCACCCACGACCGCTCCATCCACACGCGCACCGACGACTCCGTGGTCCGCGCCTTCCGTGGCGAGGACCTGCCGATCCGGCGCTCCAGGGGGTACGTCCCCTACCCGCTGGCCCTGGCCAGCCCCGTTCCCCGGACCGTCCTCGGCTGCGGCGCCGAGCTGAAGCACACCTTCTGCCTGGCGAGGGACGGCCACGCCTTCGTCTCCCACCACATCGGCGACCTGGAGAACTACGAGACGCTGCGCTCCTTCACCGAGGGGGTCGACCACTTCACGCGGCTGTTCGACCTCACACCCGAGGTCATCGCGCACGACCTGCACCCGGAGTACCTGTCGACCAAGTACGCGCTCGCCAGGGAAGGAGCCGACCTGGTCGGGGTGCAGCACCACCACGCGCACATCGCCTCATGCCTGGCCGACAACGGCGTCGCGGGACCGGTGATCGGCGTGGCCTTCGACGGCCTCGGATACGGCGAGGACACGACGCTGTGGGGCGGCGAGTTCCTGGTCGCGGACCTGGCCGGCTTCAGCAGGGCCGGCACGCTGGCGACGGTGCCGATGCCGGGCGGCGTGGCGGCGATCAAGCAGCCGTGGCGCATGGCCGCGGCCCACCTCGACGCCGCCTACGAGGGCGAGGCGCCCGCCGACCTCGATGTCGTACGGCGCAACGCCGCCCGCTGGGAAGCCGTCGTCACGCTCGCCCGCCGGGGTGTCAGCGCGCCCCTCACCTCCAGCATGGGCAGGCTGTTCGACGCGGTCGCGACGATCGTCGGCGGTCGCGACGCGATCACCTACGAGGGCCAGGCGGCCATCGAACTGGAGCAGTGGGCGGACGAGGGGGAGGACGGCGCCTACAGGTGCCCGCTGGTGGGGGAGGAGCCGTTCGTGGTGCCCTGCGCCGAGCTGGTTCGCGCGGTCGTGGAGGACCTGAGGGCGGGCACGGACCGGGCGATGATCGCCGCCCGGTTCCACAACGCGATCGCGCACGTCGTCGCCGACGGGTGCGTCCGCCTCAGGGAGGCCGGAGGGCCGGGCACGGTGGCGCTGTCGGGCGGTGTGTTCCAGAACCTCCTGCTGCTCGGCCGGTCCTCGGACCTCCTTGAGGCGCGCGGGTTCCGTGTCCTGACCCACCACAGGGTGCCGCCGAACGACGGCGGGATCAGCCTCGGCCAGGCGGCCGTCGCCGCCGCCCGCGACCGGCTCCGCTGAAGCGGTCAGCCGCCCTGATCGCCAGGGGGCAGCGTCGGGCTGTCCTCGTCCTCGGGTTCCTGCGCCCCGACCCCCGTGGCGTCCTCGGCGGTCGAGGTGCCGTAGGGGCGCTGCGACTCGCCCTTGACGCCCTCGGTCTCCCGCCCGGCCTCCGGCTCCTCCTTGGCGATCTCCTCGGCCCGCCTGCTCGTGCTCTCGCCCACGCCGTGCGGCGAGCGAGGCTCGGTGTCGGTGGAGGAGACGCCTGCCTGCTCCTCCTCGGACGGCTCCCGTCCCTGGCCCGGCGGGCCCGCCGCCTCGGGATGGAAGGCACGGTCACCGGCTTGGGCGGCCTCCTCGCCCCCATGCCCGACGTCGGGAGAGTAGCCGTGCTGCTCCTCCGGTTCACGGGATTCGGTCATGGTCAGCACCTCCGTCACAAGGTTCAGCAGATGCGGGGGAGTGGGTCGCCGACCAGCAGGTCGACGATGCGGGTGCCGCCGAAGGCGGTCTTCAGCAGCACGAGCCCCGGCGGGTCGTCCTTGACGCGGCCGATGAGCGCGGCGCCCTCGCCCAGCGGGTGCGCGCGCAGGGCGGCGAGGGCGGTCTCGGCCGCCGCGCCGTCCACGACCACGACCATCCGGCCCTCGCAGGCGACGTAGAGCGGGTCGATGCCGAGCAGCTCGCAGGCGCCGCGCACGCCCGGCCGCACCGGAATGGCGTCCTCGTCGACGACCACGGCCACGCCGGAGGCGCGCGCGATCTCGTTGAGGATCGTCGCGACCCCGCCCCTGGTGGCGTCCCGCAGGCAGCGCACTCCGTCCGTGACTCCGTCCGTGTCCGAGGGGCAGGCGTCGAGCAGCGCGGAGATCAGGCCGTTCAGCGGAGCGGTGTCGGACGTCAGGTCGGCCTCGATGTCCAGTTCGCCCCTGGCGAGCATGATGGTGACGCCGTGCTCGCCGATCGGCCCCGACACCAGGACCGCGTCGCCGGGACGCGCGCCCGCCACCCCGAGTCTGATCGGCCGGTCCAACAGCCCGACGCCCGCGGTGTTGACGTAGCAGCCGTCCGCCTTGCCCTTCTGCACGACCTTGGTGTCACCGGTGACGATCAGCACGCCCGCCGCTGTCGCGGCCGCGGCCATCGAGGTGGTGATGCGCCTGAGGTCCTCGACGGGGAAACCCTCCTCGAGGACGAACCCGGCCGACAGGTACAGCGGGCGGGCCCCGCACACCGACAGGTCGTTGACGGTGCCGTTGACGGCGAGGTCGCCGATGTCACCTCCGGGGAAGAACAGCGGCGACACCACGTAGGAGTCGGTGGTGAACGCCAGCCGGGCCGAGCCGATCTCCAGCACCGCCCCGTCCTCGAGCGGTTCGAGCAGCGGGTTGCGGAACGCCTCCAGGAAGACCGCCTCCACCAGGGTCTGCGTCGCCTTGCCTCCCGAGCCGTGGGCCATGGTGATGTGCTCCTCCTTCACCCTGGCCTTGCGGCGGCGCGCCCTGTCGATCCGTTCGAGCACCTGCTCCTCGCGGCTGGGACCCTCGGCCTCGGCCGCGTGCTCACGCACGGCCGCCTCGGCCCAGTCGGCGGTCCCTCCGAGGCTCGTTCCGCCGAGATCGGTCCCGCCCAGGCCCGACCTGTCGGTGCCCGTCCCCTCGATGCCCGTCACCTTGTCGCCTCCCTCACCCGCTCACGGGAGAAGCGGCCGAAGTTGTAGTAGGCCGCGCAGGCGCCCTCTGAGGAGACCATGCAGGTGCCGATCGGCGTCTCCGGCGTGCAGGCCGTACCGAACACCTTGCACTCCCACGGCTTCAGCACGCCCTTGAGCACCTCGCCGCACTGGCAGGCCTTCGGGTCGGCCACCCGGCCGCCGGGGATCTCGAAGATCTGCTCGGCATCGAAGGCGGCGTACTTCTCCCGCACCCTCAGCGCGGAGTGCGAGATGAAGCCGAGACCGCGCCACTCGAAGTACGGCCGCAGCTCCATCACCTCGCTGATGACCTTGAGCGCCTTGAGGTTGCCCGCCCACGGCACGACGCGCGCGTACTGGTTCTCCACCTCCGAACGCCCCTCGGCGAGCTGCACCAGCAGCATGTAGATCGACTGGAGGATGTCCAGCGGCTCGAAGCCCGCCACGACCAGCGGCTTGCCGTAGTCGCGGGCGATGAACTCGTACGGCCGGCAGCCGATGATCGTCGACACGTGCCCGGGCCCGATGAACCCGTCCAGCCGCAGGTCGGGGGAGTCCAGGATCGCCTTGATGGCGGGGATGACGGTCACGTGGTTGCAGAAGATCGAGAAGTTGCCGATGCCCTCAGCCGCCGCCCGCAGCACGGTCATCGCGGTGGAAGGCGCCGTGGTCTCGAAGCCGATGGCCATGAAGACCACGCGTTTGTCCGGGTTCTGCCTGGCCACCTTGAGCGCGTCCAGCGGCGAGTAGACCATGCGGATCGCGGCGCCCTGCGCCATGGAGTCGAAGAACGAGCCGCGCCCGCCGGGGACCCGCATCATGTCGCCGAAGGAGGTCATGATGACCTCCGGCTGCTCGGCGATGTGGATGGCGTCGTCCACGCGCCCCATCGGGATCACGCAGACCGGGCAGCCGGGGCCGTGCACCAGCGTGATGCTCTCGGGCAGGTAGTCCTCGAGGCCGTGCTTGTAGATGGTGTGGGTGTGGCCGCCGCACACCTCCATGAACTTGTACGCCCTGCCGGGCTCGCACAGGCTCGCGATCTTCGCGGAGAGGGCACGGGCCTTCTCGGCGTCGCGGTACTCGTCGACGAAGCGCATCGCGCCTCACCCCCGGTCGATCGATGAATCGCGGAGCGCCGCCAGCTCGTCGTCGTAGGCCTGGCCGATGCCCTCCAGGAAGTCCAGCGCGGCCCTGGCCTCCTCCTCGTCGATCTTCGACAGGGCGAAGCCGACATGGATGAGGATCCAGTCGCCGGGTTGGAGCCGTTCGTTCTCCAGCAGGCCGATGTTGATCGCCCGCCGTACCCCGCTGACGTCGACCTTCGCCAGGTCAGCGTGGTCTGGCAGGATCTCCACGATCTCGCCGGGGATTCCCAGGCACATGATGTCCCTCCGCCATCTGGATGGATTCGAGGATCAGCTGATCGCCTCCCCGCAGGTCGACGTCGGCGCCGCCACAGCCGCCGCACACGGCGAGCGCGTCGGCGGTGTCCTCCTCGCGGCCGCAGCTCCTGCAGACGAGCCGGATGGGAACCACGACCAGGTCGATCGTGGCCCCGTCGGCGATCGTGCCCTGCGCGACCATGGAGAAGGCGTGGCCGAGCGCGGGCTCGGTGATACGGAGCAACGCTCCGGCGCGGACTCTGACGTGTGCCACCCGCCGCCCCGCGGCACGGCGTTCGACCGCGTCGAGCACGGAGGCGGCGATGCCGAACTCATGCACCGCTCACATCTCCCGTATCTTGAGGTAGCGCTTGATGTCGGGCAGCGCCTGCCATACCAGGACGGCCAGCCCGGCCACCGTCACCACGATCAGCACGCGTTTGAGCATCGTTGATCCCTCCTCCTTGCTCCTGTGCGACCAGGTCGCGCACGAGGTCGGCGGCGTACGGCACGGCCCGCGCCACCGCCTCGCTGAGCTCCATGCCCGGCGAGGTGTCGGCGGGCTGGCAGCCGACGAGCAGGATCCGCCCGGTGGTGACGCCGAACGCGCGGAGCAGCCCGAAGACCGCGTCAGGCGTCATGCCGTGCGCGTCGGTGAGCGCCCCCCGCGCGAGCACGTCGTCCACGGGCCATCCCTCGTCGAGTGCCGGTTCGAGGACCGTCAGCGTCCCCGGCGGCTCGTCCATGGGCACGGCGTCGACCAGGATCACCTCGTCGTAGCCGGTCAGCAGCTCGTAGGCCAGATGGATGCCGCGGATCCCGAAGTCGGCCACGACCACCCCGTCCGGCAGGTTCGCGGCCGACACCAGCCGCCTGGCGACCTCGACGCCGAAGCCGTCGTCGCCGAGGAAGACGTTGCCGACCCCCGCGACCAGGACCCTGCGGCTCATCCGTCCTCCCTCCCGCCGGAGAGGGGCTCGACCTCGTCGGGGGAGAAGTAGAGGAAGCGGCCCTGCTCGCGTTGCAGATCGGCCCCCGGATCGTCGTCCAGCGTGACCGCCAGGTGGCGGACGCCGTCCACGTCGAGGAACACCGCCTCGACCGTCGCGCTCCGCCCGGCGAGGAACATGTCGTGGGCGTCGGCCCGCCGCGTTCGCGAGGTGCCGCGACCGGGCAGCAGGCGCACCCCGCTGCCTCTGGTCAGGGTCACGCCGTCGACCACGACGCTGTCGGTCTCGGGGGACACCGCGCGGTCGGCGCCCGGATCCCACCACGGGAGGTTCTCCCGCTCGGCGGGGCGCAGGCAGTGGACGCCGCCGTGAAGCCGTTCCAGCCATTCGGGCGGCAGGTCGCCCACCCTGTCGATGATCTCGGCGGACCGCGGGTCCGTCGCCCTGGCCTCGCGCTTCTCCGCCTCGGTGAGGGCGAGCGTGCGCAGGCTGAGCAGCTCGTCGATCTCGGTGGCGTCGAACAGGTCGCCCGGGCTCTCCTGGGCGATGGAGGGGTGGTCGTAGAGGATGATCGGCGCGGACAGCATGACGTCCCGCCGGCCCTCCTCGCCGGCGAGCACCGGCCAGGTGCGCAGATTCTCGCACGAGCGCGCCGCCGCGGCCGCCCATGCCGGCGGGTCGAGCAGGGACACGAACGCTCCGCCCTCGACCGCGAGCAGCGTGTGCGCGGCGATCAGCGAGCAGTGCAGCGCGTCGTCACGCGAGGCGTCCGGATCGGCCCAGTCCGTGGTGTTCTCCACCCGCACCCGCAGCTTCACCAGCCCGTACGGCCCGTCGATCCGCTCGGCCCGCACCGCCAGCACCGCGTCCAGGCGCCGGTCCTCGCGCACGATCCGGCCGCTCGGCTCGCCAGGCGGGGCGGGCAGCTGCTGCACCGTGCGCGCCGCGGCGTGCCCCACCTCGTAGGTCCGCTCGGAAGCGAGCACCTCGGCCAGCGGCACCACCGTGTCGCGCTCCCGCTCGACGGCCTCGTCGAAGGTCAGGTACGTCTCACCGGCGACTTCGAGCGCGGGTACGGGCCGGTGGCCTGCGCCCTCGGCGCGTTCGACGGTCCTCTCGCGGACCTGCAGGAACCGCAGGTCGATCCGGAGGATCGCGTCCTCGGCGGCTTCGAGCAGGCATTCGGTCTGGCAGGCCGGATGTTCGGCCGTCGCGGTATAGGCGGGCGGCACCAGGACCCCGAACTGCCAGCGCGCCTGGTTCTTGGTGGCCGAGGCCCGGTAGGGATAGAGCAGATAGCCCTCGTAGAGCACCGCGTCGGCGACCCTGCGGGCGATCTCCATCGACACACTCATGGCGCCGCCTCCCTCGCCCTGGCCAGCAGCGCCTCCATGGTGTCGTCCCACGTGGCGAGCGCCTGGGCGGACTTGAACCTGTGCAGGCCGCGCAAGGTGTCCGTGCGCAGCCGCAGCCACCCCTCTCCGGGGAAGTAGCGGTCCATCAGCTCCCGCCAGACCGACACGGGCAGCCGGTGGCGGGTCTCGCGGTCCCACGGCACCTGCTCGACGGAGAAACCGGTGGGCGTCCTGGCGAACACCGTGCCGCTGAAGAGCAGCAGGAGCGGGATCTCGCCGTCGTCGAGGGCGGCGAAGTACTTGCCCGCCGCCACCTCCAGGTCGTAGGTGACCGGCACCGGCAGGTCGACCTCCGTCACCCCCGTGAAGCCGGGGACCATGGTGGAGACGATCGCGAACTGCAGGGGCCTGAGCGTCTCGCCCCAGCGGGACGGCGCGCCGAACAGGTCGGCGAGCAGCTCGGACTCCGCGCCGGAGTAGCGGCGGCGCTGCGGCTCGATGCGGATCTGGCAGCGCAGCGCGAGAGCGTGCACGGCGCCGCCGTCCGCCTCGGTGATGCGCAGCGGGAAGCGCAGCGTCGGCGCCGCCGCGAACCGGTCGGCGCGGGCGTCGAGGCAGGTGAAGCCGAGGTCAGTCATGATCGCCTCGCACCTCGCGGCTGCGCGCCCGCAACCCGTCGAAGAAGGCGTCGATGGCCTGCCAGACCTCCTGGCCGCCGTCGAACCCCTTCCACCGGGTCCTGACCAGCCCGACCAGCTCGTAGCAGGCGTCGATCGGCACCAGATGACAGACGAAGCCGTCAGCGCGCCGGTCGACGAGCAGCGCCTCGACGTCGGCGGCCGCGTCGGCGAGCCCGGGGTTGGCCGCCATGACCCTCTGCCACGTCGGCAGCGGCAGCTCCGACTCGGTGGCCCCACCGGGGCTCGGGTAGAAGGCGACCGTACGGCCCAGCGCGGAGTTGCGGAAGAAGAACGCCATCCGCACCGGTATCTGTAGCTCGTCCCAGTCGGCGGCGGACAGCGCGAAGCGCGGCGCGTACAGGTAGCGATCGGGCACCGCCAGGTACCTGCCCCGGGCGGCGCCAGGCACGGTGAACAGCAGGTAGCAGCTCCTGCACGCGCAGAGCAGGGCGCGGCTCTCGACGTTGACCACGTGACCGTGCCCTGCGTCGATCGGTTCGGCGCACATCTCGCATCGCTCGCCTGCCGCGGGAGCGTCGGCGGGACGGGGCTCGCGGAATCGGCGCAGGCCGGTGCTCACGGTGCCGCCGCCCTCTCCGGCACCGGGCACGGGCCGGGCGGCTGACGCGTCTGGATCTGGTACAGCTGCGTGTCGGGTTCGGCCACGCCGTCCACCTCGACCCGGGCCACCTCGGGCGCGGCCCGCGCGATCGCCTGCTCGATCGCCGTCGTCACCGTGACCCGAGAGGAGGGGCAGCCGTGACAGGTGCCGGCCAGGCGCAGCCGTACGACGCCCGTCTCCTCGAGGCCCACCAGCTCCACGTCCCCCGCGTGGCTGCCGAGATAGGGCCTGACGCTCTCGAGGGCGGCGCGCACGCGCTCCTCGGTGCTCAACGGGTGCAGGTCGTGCACCACGAGCAGGCCGGCGACGAGCTCGTCCCCGATGAGCCTGCGGAGCGTCTCGGCCTCTCCGCCGTCCGTGACGATCTCCATGATGCGCTCGAGCGCCGTGCCGTAGAGCTCGACCAGCACGCGGACGAGCTCCTCGGCCTTGTCCCGCGTGACCTGGTCGCTGAGCGCGGTCAGCTCGGCGAGCAGGCTCTCCACGCGCTCGCCGGCCGTACCGGCGTCGATGGTCTCACGCATCGCCCCGACCCGTCATGAGCCGCCGAAGGCGTGCGGGGTGTGCAGCTTCTGCAGCTGCCTGCCGCCTCCGAGATACATGTGGACCCCGCACGGCAGGCACGGATCGAAGCTGCGCACCGTGCGCATGATGTCGATGCCCTTGAAGTTCTCCCTGGCGTTCTCCTCGAAGATCGGCGTGTTCTGCACGGCGTCCTCGTACGGACCCGGCGTGCCGTACGAGTCGCGGACGCTCGCGTTCCACGGCGTCGGCGGGTACGGGTGGTAGTTGGCGATCTTCCCGTTCCTGATCACCATGTGGTGGGACAGGACGCCGCGCACCGCCTCGGTGAAGCCGCAGCTGATGGCCTCCTCGGGCACCGTGAACGGCGACCACGTCTGGGTGTGGCCAGCGCGGACCTCGGCCAGCGCCTGCTCGGTGAAGTAGAGCGCGCACGCGGCGGCGTACGCCTGGAAGTACGTCCTGGCCCTGTTGCGTTCGAGGGTGTTGGAGTACAGCTCGCCGCCACGCTCGGGGATCTTCCACTCGAACGTCCGCTCCGGCAGGGTGGCCGAGCGCGGAAGGTTGATGATCACGCTGTGTCCTGTGGCCTTGACGTAGCCGATGTCGACGAGGCCGGACAGCGCGGTCGACCACAGCCGGGCGAGGGGCCCGCCGCCGGTGTCGAGCGCGAGCAGGTCCTTGCCGTCGAACCAGCGGGGCGACATGACCCAGCTGTACTGGTCGGTGAAGTCGCGTTTGCGCGGATGCGGGATCGTGTGCTGGTTCCACGGGTGCCGGATGTCGACCGGGTTGCCCAGCGGGTCGGCCGTGACGAACGGCTCCTGGTCCTCCCAATCGTCGTAGTAGGAGCTGCCCAGCAGGATCCTGATGCCGAGGTTGATGTCGACGAGGTCGTTGGTGACGACCTTCCCGTCCACGATCACGCCGGGGGTCACGTACATCCGCCGACCCCAGTCGCTCATGTTCCGGTAGGTGAAGTCGCAGTACTCCGGGTCGTTGAGGCTGCCCCAGCAGCCGAGCAGCACCCGCCGCCTGCCGACCTGCTCGTAGCCGGGGATGGCGTCGTAGAAGAAGTCGAAGAGGTCGTCGTGCATGGGCACCACGCGCTTCATGAACTCCACGTAGCGCATGAGCCTGGTCAGGTAGTCGGTGAACAGCTGCACGGTGGCGACGGTGCCGACCCCGCCGGGGTAGAGCGTGGAGGGATGCACGTGCCTGCCCTCCATCAGGCAGAACATCTCCCGCGTCGTACGGCTCACCTGCAGCGCCTCGCGGTAGAACTCGCCCTCCAGCGGGTTCAGCGAGCGCATGATGTCGGCGATGGTCCTGTAGCCGTGCTCGCCCGCGTGCGGCGCCTCCGTGCGCTCGGCCTGCTGGAGCACACCCGGGTTGGTCTCGCGGACCATCCTCTCGCAGTAGTCGACCCCGACCAGGTTCTCCTGGAAGATGTTGTGGTCGAACATGTACTCGGCGGACTCGCCCAGGTTGATGATCCACTCGCCGAGGTGCGGGGGCCGTACGCCGTAGGCCATGTTCTGGTTGTAGACCGAGCACGTGGCGTGGTTGTCGCCGCAGATGCCGCAGATCCTGCTGGTGATGAAGTGCGCGTCCCTGGGGTCCTTGCCCTTCATGAAGATGCTGTAGCCGCGGAAGATCGACGAGGTGCTGTAGCACTCGGCGACCGTCTTGTTCTTGAAGTCCACCTTGGCGTAGATGCCCAGGCTTCCGACGATCCTGGTGATCGGGTCCCATGCCATCTCGACGAGTTCGTCGCCGGCCTGCTGTGGTGTGGTCGTCATGTCAGCCTCGCTGGTTACCAAGGGGCCTTGTAGCCCGTGAGCAGCTGGCGGCCCTTCCTGCGCCACTTGGGTTCCTTGTCGACGGTCCGCTGGGTGATGTGACGCAGGGAGCGGATCAGCACGCCGTACGCGCTGCTGGCCGTCGCGGAGATCCTGGCGCCCGGTGGCTCGTCCATGAAGGGCATGAACTTGTCGGGGAAGCCGGGCATCGTGCAGGCGATGCAGATGCCGCCCACGTTGGGGCAGCCGCCGATGCCGTTGATCCAGCCGCGCTTGGGGACGTTGCACTTCACGACGGGTCCCCAGCAGCCGATCTTGACCAGGCACTTCGGCGAGCCGTACTCGGTGGCGAACTGGCCCTGCTCGTAGTAGCCGGCCCTGTCGCAGCCCTCGTGCACGGTCTGACCGAACAGCCAGGTGGGGCGCAGCGCCTCGTCCAGCGGGATCATCGGCGCCTGCCCCGCGACCTGGTAGAGCAGGTACAGGATGGTCTCGGACAGGTTGTCGGGCTGGATCGGGCACCCGGGGACGTTGACGATCGGCAGGCCCGCCTTCGACTTCCAGTCCCAGCCCAGGTAGTCGGCCACGCCCATGGCGCCGGTCGGGTTGCCCGCCATCGCGTGGATGCCGCCGTAGGTGGCGCAGGTGCCCGCGGCCAGGATCGCCGTGGCCTTGGGCGCGAGCCGGTCGAGCCACTCGCTGGTGGTCATGGGCTGCCCGGTCTCGGGATTGTTGCCGAACCCGCACCAGTAGCCCTCCTGCTTGATCGACTCGTTGGGGATCGATCCCTCGACGACCAGCACGAACGGATCCAGCTCGCCGCGGTCGGCCTTGTAGAACCACTCGATGAAGACGTCCGCGCCCTGCATCGGACCGCACTCGAAGTCGATCAGCGGCCAGTGCACGGCGATCTTGGGCAGGCCTGGAAGCGCTCCGAGCACGATCTCCTCGATGCTCGGCTGGGTGGCGGCGGTGAGCGCGACGGAGTCGCCGTCGCAGCTCAGCCCCGCGTTGATCCACAGAATATGGACAACCGGTTCGTCCTGCGTCTGTGATGTGGTCGTGTGCGACTCCGTCGGCGCGCTCATGCGCCTCACCACCCTCGCGGGTCTGGGTCTTCAGCTGGAACGCGGCGGCGGCACCGTGCCCCGCCGCCTGAGGGCGTCCTGGGTGAGCTCCCAGAGCGCGTGGTAGACCGTGGTCTGGGCCTCCTGGATGCGGTGCACCGAGGACGACGGCACCACAAACAGGTGGTCGATCGTGCCCAGCTCGGCCATCTGGCCGCCGTCGTAGCCGGCCAGCCCGACGGTGATCATGCCCCGCCTGTCGGCCTCCTGGAAGCCGGCGATGAGGTTGCGGGAGTTGCCGCTGGTCGACAGCCCGAACGCGATGTCCCCCGACCGGCCGGACGCGGCGAGCTGCCGGGAGAACACCACCTCGAACCCGATGTCGTTCGAGAGCGCCGTCACCACCGCGACGTCCGCGGTCAGGGCGAACGCGGGCAGCGGCCTGGTGCTCCCGCCCGGGTTCAGGAACAGGGCGGCCACGTCCTGGGCGTCGGTGGAGCTGCCCCCGTTGCCGAAGGCGAACAGCCGCGCGCCCCCGTCGAAGGCGGCGGCCATGGCCTGCGCGCACGCGGCCATCCGATCGCCGTCACGCTCCAGCACGGTCTGGCGCAGGGCGACGATCTCGTTGGCCTTGTCGACCGTGGACTGCCGCACCGCGGTCAGCACGGCCTCCAGGTCGGTGCCGCCGGAGTAGAGGAACGGGTACAGCGACTCCATCGGCTCCTCGGGTGCGCTCACGTCGTCACCTCCTCGGCGACCACCGCGATGGCCTCCTTGGCGTGGACCAGGACCGTGTCACCGACCTCTGCCTCCACCAGGGCGACGCTCACCTCTTCGCGGCCCTGCCCGGTGTCCACCTCGGCCATGCCGTCCTCCAGCAGCCGGAGCACCGTCACCGGCACGGCCTCGTCGGAGCAGGTGAGGCACACCTCCTCGTGGCAGGCGGGCTCGCGGGCGCTCATGCGACCACCCTGGGATCCAGCACGCCCGGCTGCTCGAAGAAGACGTGCACCAGCTCCCACAGGATGTGGTACGTCGTGACGTGCACTTCCTTGACGACCCGTGGATCGGCCGACCTGGCGATCATGAGGTGGTCGACCGAGGTGCTCCGCGCGATCTGCCCGCCGTCGCCGCCGACCAGCGCCAGCGTCAGCATGCCGAGCTCCTTCGCCGTCTCCAGCGCCCTGAGCACGTTCACGCAGTCTCCGTACGGCGAGACGCCCAGCGCCATGTCGTCGGCCGTCGCCAGGTGCCGCAGCTGGTGCGCGAAGACGTCGTCGAAGCCCGCCGTCGCGGCGATCCCGGTGATCGTGGCCACGTCGCCGGTCAGCGAGAACGAGGGAAGCGCCCGCTTTCCCACGATCACCGGATGGACGAACTCGACCGCTATGTGCTGGGCGTCCGTGGCGGCCTCGCCGTTGCCGAAGACGATGAGCCTGCCGCCACCGTGGAACCGCGTCGCCATGGCGTGGCAGGCGCGAGCGACCGTTTCGGCCTCCTCCGCGAGGCCGCGAGCGGGTTCCACCCGGCGTGCGAAGACCTCCGGAACGGAGGCCAGGACCGTCTGGTCCATAGCGGACCACTTCCCCCACGTTGAGCGTTTCTTGGTTCTCGTGCTGAAAGGTCCCCTGCCTACCGACCGTACGCCGGGGCAGGACGGCCGGAAGAAAACAGGCGTTTGGTATTTCGCAAAGTCCGGATCGGAGGCCGTACACGCGCTTTTGACGGTCCAGCGCACCGAACGCGCCGGAGCGGTCGGCTCAGCCGCTCGCGCCTCGCGGGACGGAAATGTCGGTGGCGCGGCGTACCGTTCGCATCATGCGTTCCAACCGTCGTCTCGGCACCGGGCCAGGCTTCACCGTCGATGCCGTGACCTGCGCCGACGACCATCAGGGCTGGTCGCAGGCCGAGGTCGGCGACGACTACCGGCTGGTGCTCGTGCGCAGCGGCAGGTTCGGGCGGATGACCGACGGTGTCGCCGGGCTGGTGGATCCGACGATGGCCTATCTGGGCCTGCCAGGTGAGGAGGAGCGGTTCGCGCACCCGGCAGGCGGCGACGTGTGCACCGCGCTCAGTCTCTCGCCCGCGCTCTGGCGCTCGCTGACCGGCGAGCGGCAGGGCAGGCTCAGCCCGACCGTCTACGTGGACGCCAGGGTCGAGTTGGCCCACCGCACCTTCCTACGCGCGACCAAGGGCGGCGATGCGGGTTTCGCGCTCGCCGAGAGCATGCTCGGGCTGCTCGGGACCGTTCTCGGACAGGCGTCCCCAACCGTCGACGCGGCCGCCGCCGCGCAGGTCATGAGTGCTCCCCGCGCCTCGGAGGTCAGGAGGCGGCTCGTCTCGGAGGCGAGGGAGGCGATCATCGCGGACCATCCCGCAGCCGAGGGGCTCATCTCGCTGGCCCAGCTGCTGGGCGCCTCGCCGTACGCGCTGAGCAGGGCCTTCACCCGGGAGATGGGCGTCTCACTCACGCACTACCGCAACAGGGTGCGGGTCGGCCGGGCGCTCGAGCGGTTGGAGGGCGGTGTGGCGAGCCTGGCGGAATTGGCCGTGGAGCTGGGGTTCGCCGACCAGGCACACCTGACCCGCACGATCCGGAGCCACCTCGGCCACACGCCCACGGCGCTGCGGCGCCTTCTGTCTGGAAGGTCCGCTGATGACCGTTGATGAGACCGCTGTCGTCGCCGCGCCGGTCGAGCGAGTCTGGCGGGCCTTCACCGACCACGCCGACCGGGCCGAGTGGTGGGACCACCTGCTCATGGAGCCGGTCGCGGGCGGCTCGCTGGAGGAGCGCTGGACCGGCGAGCACGGCGAGCCGGTGGTGACTCGCGGGCTGGTGACGCGCGCCGTCGCGCCGGAGGTCCTGGCCTTCAGCTGGTCCGATGACGGGCAGGCGGCTTCGACCGACGTGGAGATCGTCCTGACGGCTCGCGGACTCGACACGGAGGTCCGCATCAGGGAGACGGGCTGGGACCGCCTTCCCGACGGGGCCTCGATGGCGGCCGACCACCGGGCGGGGTGGCGTGTCCACCTGGCCAACCTTCGCCGACATGTCGAGTCGTGACCGGAAGCCCCGGGGGTCGGCCGCGGGTGTGTGAGGCGGCCGCACACCGCGCCGAGGTCAGTCGGAGGGCGGGGAGAAGATCAGGCGGATCTCCGTGTTCCGGTAACCGGCGCGGGCGAAGGCGGCGGCCATGGGGGCGTTCGTCGTGTCGGTGGTGGCCGTGATCAGTTCGGCGCCGTTCTCGGCGTGGATGCGGGTGATCTCGGCGAGGATGTCGTCGACGTATCCGCGCCCTCGCAGCTCCGGCACCACGCCGAGGTAGCCGACGTTCACGTTGTAGGGCGTGGCCGAGGGGATCGCCAGGCCCGCGACGGTCCCGTCCGGGGTGTGGGCGACCCGCCACCATTCCCGCTTGCCCGGGCGGTCGAGGTAGAAGTCCATCTCCTCCCTGGCCGCCCGGTCGGCGCCGAGGGCGGCCACGTTCCTGCGCGTTTCGGCGTCGAGGCTGCCGACGGCGATCCTGCGGAACACCTCCAGGAATTCCTCGTCCGTCGCCTCGCTGAAACGGAGCCGACCCGAAGAGGCGGGCACGCCGAGGTCAGGGGTCCACTCCAGACGCAGGCGCTCCACCTCCTCGACCAGACCCGCCGCCACGGAGGCCGCCTTGCGCCAGGCGACGGCCGATGACACCGCGGGGTCGTCGCGCCAGCCGTTCGGCAGGGTCAGGTTGTAGAGCGGCGGCTTGGCGCCGCCGAACGCGCGATGTCCCGCGTCGAGCAGCGCGGCGGCGACTTCCTCACGGTCGGGCACCGACGCCTCCAGGTGCAGGCAGTCGAGCGCCAGGGGTGCGGAGCTGTCCCGCTGGCCCCACCACAGCGCGCGTCCCACGATCCTGTCGCCGTCCGAGACGATCCACGTCCACTCGGGCCGGTACATGTCGTCGCCGAGTTCGGCCAGGTAGCGGTCGGCGGGGATCCAGCTGACCGGCTCGTCGACCGTGAACGCGATGACCTGCTCGCGATCGGCCGCTGTCGTGGGACGGATCTGCATGCCTTCTCCAATGCTTTCTACGGGCGGCTGATGTTACAGGTCTCGTGATCGGCGACCTCGTGCAGGCAGGGGCGGAGCACGCACCTCGTGGTCTAGGCTCCGAATGTGCGAGACCATGAGGATGACCCGCGTCCCGCCCGAGGCGCCGTGAGAGAGATCTACTCGGTGGACCGGGCGGCGTCCCTGGCCTACTCACCCGACCTGGACGGCATGGCCGACCCGGGCGAGATCGTGTGGGCGTGGGTCCCGTACGAGGACGACCCCGACCGGGGCAAGGACAGGCCGCTGCTGGTGGTCGGCCGCCACGGGCGCAGGCTGCTCGGGATGATGCTGTCCAGCAAGGGCGACCAGAGCCCGGAGTGGCTGGAGCTCGGCTCGTGGGGCCGCGACGGGCGGGTGTCGTACCTGCGGCTGGACCGGGTGTTCACGCTGGACGAGGACGACATCAGGCGGGAGGGCGCGGTGCTGCCCCCCGACAGGTTCGCCGTGGTCGCGAAGGTGCTCATGCGGACGCACGGCTGGGCGGCCGACGGCTGAACCCGGGTCCGGCGGCTCGGTCAGGCCTGGCGCCATTCGGCGATCACGTCGGGCGCGTGCAGGCAGTAGTCCGGCGCTCCCTCCAGCGCCCTCTCCTCCCCGCCGGGCGTGTACGTGACGATCAGCCGCAACGGCCGCCACGTCGTGTTGAACGTCGAGTGGAACGCCCCCGCCGGAATGTGCACGGTGTCGCCCTCCCTGATCGGGAAAGGCTCCCGGTCGTCCACCATCTGCATCGCCTCGCCTGAGATCACGTAGATGATCTCCTCGGCGTTCGGATGGTTGTGCCTGGCGTGTCCGCGCCCCGGATTGACGATCACCTCGCCCAGCGTGCTCCCCGCGCCCGGGATCGCGGCCGGCGTGACGAACCACTTGATGGACCCCCAGTCGAAGGTCATCGTCGGCACCTGGGAAGGGCTCACGAGCATCTAGATCTCCAGACTCTTGAACGCGGCGACCTGCTGGGTGATGGCGATCTCGGTGGGCAGCCGTTCGACGGACGACGCGCCGAAGAATCCGACCACCCCCGTGGTGTGGGACAGGACGTACGCGGCGTCGGACGGCTCGGCGATCGGCCCGCCGTGACATAGCACGAGGATGTCGGGCCTGGCGGCCGCGGCGGCGTCGCGCATCTCCTGGACGGCGGCGACCGCCTGGTCGAGAGACAGGGCCGTGCCCGCGCCGATCGAGCCCTTGGTGGTGAGCCCGACATGCGGCACGAGGACGTCGGCGCCCGCCTCGGCCATCGCCCGGGCCTGCGCGGCGTCGAAGACGTAGGGCGCGGTGACGAGGTCACGCTCGTGGGCCAGCCGTACCATCTCGATCTCGAGGTCGAAGCCCATGCCGGTCTCTTCGAGGTTCTGCCGGAACACGCCGTCGTACAGGCCGACGGTGGGGAAGTTCTGCACCCCTGCGAAGCCCATCGCCTTGATTGAGTCGAGGAAGCGCGGCATCACTCTGAACGGGTCGGTGCCGCACACTCCCGCCAGCACGGGCGTGTCCTTGACGACGGGCAGCACTTCGCCCGCCATGTCGACGACGATCTGGTTGGCGTCGCCGTACGGCAGCAGCCCCGCGAGGGAGCCGCGCCCGGCCATCCGGTAGCGCCCCGAGTTGTAGATGATGATGAGATCGACGCCGCCCGCCTCGGCGCACTTGGCCGACAGCCCGGTGCCCGCGCCCGCGCCGATCACCGGCTTGCCTTCGGAGACGGTACGGCGGAGCCGTTCGAGGACGGTCTGTCGGTTCATCCCTCACCCCTGATCAGGTCGTGCAGCCTGTCGGCCATCGCGCGGCCGAACGCCGGGTCGTTGATGTGCAGGTCGAGCCGGATCACGCCCGGGTAGGCGGCCAGCGCCTCGAAGCAGGCCTCGTCGGCCTTCTGGTCGTGGAACGGCATGCCGGGCGCGTCGAGCGCGGAGACGCCGCGAAGCGGCACGAACAGGGCGGTCGGCCCGGTCGCGGCGGCGAGCTTGCCGGCGACGCGACGGCCCAGCTCGGCCATCTCCTCGAGGGTGGTGCGCATGAGCGTGACCGTGGGGTTGTGCACGTAGAACTCGCGCCCGTCGAACCGGGAGGGGACGCTGTCGGCGGGCCCGAAGTTGACCATGTCGAGGGCGCCGGGCGCGACCACCTGGGGCACGCCATGCCGTCCGGCCGCGGTGAGCCTGTCCGGCCCCGCCGACAGGACGCCGCCGACGAGGTCGTCGGCCAGTTCGGTGGTGGTGAGGTCGAGGACGCCGGCCAGCAGGCCGCTGTCGGCCAGGCCCTCCATGGCCCTGCCGCCCGCGCCGGTGGCGTGGAAGACGAGCACCTCGTAGCCGAGTTCGGTGAGGCGTTCACGGGCAGCGTCGACGGCGGGAGTGGTCACGCCGAACATCGACGCCGCGACCAGCGGCCTGTCGTCTTCCCGCTCCCTGGCCGACGTCATGGCGGTGGCGTAGGCCGCCGCCATGCCTGCGATGCCTGCGGCCGCGTTGCCCAGGATGAGACGCGACACCCGGTTGATCCCCGCGATGTCGACCACGCTGTACATGATCGTCACGTCCTTCGCCCCGACATAGGGCGACACGTCCCCGGAGGCCATGGTGGACACGATCAGCTTGGGCAGCCCGATCGGCAGATCCCTGACGGCTCGCGCGGCGATGGACGAACCGCCGCTGCCGCCGACGGCGAGCACCCCGTCGACGCGGCCCTCGGCGTACAGCTCGGCCAGCACGACGGCGGCCCCCTCGCCCATGGCGGAGACGGCCGCCCCCCTGTCACCCGCCGCGCGCAGGGCGCCCAGATCGGCGCCCGCGGCGGCGGCGACGCGGAAATTGGCGATGTCCTCGGCCGAAGCGGAAGCCGGAGCGCCGAAGTCGCTGCTCGGCCCGACGCTCTCCTGACCGACGCCCACGTCGACGACGATCACCTCGCTGCCGAGCTCGATCAGCCGCTCCCGCAACCAGGCGTACTCGGGCCCCTTCGTGTCAAGTGTCCCGATCAGCACCACTGCCATTGCGCACACCTCCGGCTCTGAGCCACCCCCTCGCCAACCTAACCTCTTTGAGATCATCGAGGCATGAGGATCACCGTGATCGGGAGCGGAATCGTCGCGCGGCCGCCGCCTATCACCTGAGCGCACGCGGCGTTGCTGTCACCGTGGTCGACGCGGGACAGCCTGGCGCGGCGACGGCGGCGGGCGCGGGCATCGTGTGCCCATGGGTGGACCACGAGGAGGACGAGGCCTGGTACCTGCTGGCCCGCGAGGGCGCCCGGCACTACGGCGAACTGCCCCTCGATGAGAGCGCCCACGCCACGGTGGGCGCGCTGCTGGTGGCCGGGGACTGGTCGGAGCTGGAACCTTCGCGTGCGCTGCTGGCCGGCAGGCGCGCCGAAGCCCCCGAGATGGGCGAGGTCACGGAGGTCGGCAGAGCCGCCGACCTGTTCCCGCCGCTGGATCCCGGGCTGAAGGCGCTGTTCGTGCCGGGCGCCGCGCGTGTCGACGGGCGCGCGGTGCGCGACAGCCTGCTGGCGGCCGCGGTACGGCAGGGCACGACGATCGTCCGCGGGTCGGCGAGCCTCACGCCCGACGGCACGGTGGTGATCGCCTCGCCGCCGACGGACCTCGCCTCCCCGTTCACGAACCTCCCGCCCTCCACGGAGCTGGCCTCGCCGTTCACGGACCCGGCGGCATACGGACCCGTCGCCCAACCGGTGGCCGACGCGGTGATCGTGGCGGCGGGGGCGTGGGCGGGCGAGCTGTGCCGTCCGCTCGGCGTCGAGCTGCCGGTCTTTCCCCGGCGCGGCCAGATCGTCCACGCCACGATGGCGGGATCCGACACCGCGGCCTGGCCCATCGTGCTCCCCACCCAAGGCCCCTACCTCCTGGGCTTCCCGGACGGGCGGCTGGTGATGGGCGCGACCGTGGAGGAGGCCGGGTTCGACCCGCGGATCACGGTCGCGGGCATGGCCGAGGTGCTGTCCGGCGCGCTCGGCGTGGCTCCCGGCCTGGCCGACGCCACGGTGACCGAGACGCGGGCCGGGCTGCGTCCCGTCATGGCCACGGGCAGGCCGCTGATCGCCAGGGTCGCCGACAGAGTGGTGGCCGTGACGGGGATGAGCGCCTACGGGCTGACCGCGGGCCCTTACGCTGGCCTGGTGGCCGCCACGCTCGCCATGGGCGACGAACCTCCGCTGGACCTGGCGCAATACGGCTTATGATCGGATCTCCCCCAGCGGATCGAGGGGGATGTTGTGCGCTCTGTGGCGCTCGGTGCCGTGTTCTTCCTGCTCGCCGAGTGTGGGCCGCCCGCCGCGGTTTCGCTGGTCGCACCGCCCCCTTCCCCGCTGGAACCCGCGCAGCCTCGCCTGGTCGAACGCAAGGTCAGGCAAGGATCGCGGGCGAAGCGATACGTCAACGTGCCCAGAAGAGGCAACGGCAGGTTCCGGGTGGTCGCGGGCGGCGACAAGCCGAGGAAGGGCCGCGGAGCGGCGGTCCGCTACCAGGTGGAGGTGGAGGGCGGCCTGCCGTTCTCTCCTGAGGATTTCGCGGCGAACGTGCACGCGACGCTGAACGATCCGCGCAGCTGGGGCAGGTTCCGGCGCGTCGACCACGGCCCCGTACGGCTGAGCGTCGCCCTGACCAGCCCGCTGACCACGGACGCGCAGTGCCTGCCGCTGCGCACCGGCGGCGAGCTGTCATGCTGGAACGGCCGCAGGTCGGTCATCAACGCCGAGCGCTGGGCGAGGGGCGTCGAGGCCTATCGCGGCGACCTGACCGCCTACCGCCAGTACGTGATCAACCACGAGGTCGGCCACGGGCTCGGCCACCATCACGTCGGCTGTCCAGGCAGGGGCAGGCCCGCGCCCGTCATGGTGCAGCAGTCGAAGTCCCTCGAAAGCTGCCTGCCCAACCCATGGCCGTACCCGTCGGCCGGCAACAGATGAGGTCAAGGGACAGGTGGCCCGACGCCGCCTTGGGCGGCTGCCGACCTCACGAGGACATCTGCGCAGGGGAGTCATCATGATCGTGGTGGGGGTCGACGGTTCGCGGGCCGGCCTGGAAGCGGTCGGCTGGGCCGCCGCTGAGGCAGCGCTGCGCGGGGTGCCGTTGCGCGTGGTGCACGCCATCTATCGCTGGGCGGTCGAGACCGGGCAGGGCCGGTACGCGGGGGTCGCCCGCTGGATGCGCGAAGGCGCGGAGACCGTCCTCGCGGCCGGTGTCGACCGGGCCCGCCGCGAGCAGCCGGGACTGACGGTGGAGGCGAAGATCCTCCCCGGCGACCCGCGCGGCGCGCTGATCCGCGAGGCCGAGCACGCCGAGCTGCTGGTGGTCGGCAACCACGGGCTGAGCGCCGTGCGCGGCCTGCTGGTCGGTTCGGTCGCGTACGGCGTCGCCGGACACGCCCCCTGCGATGTCGTCGTCGTGCGGGAGACTCCCGCCGCGTCCGCGGGGGAGATCGTCGTCGGCGTCGACGACTCCTCGCGAACCGCGCGCGTGCTGGAGTTCGCCTTCGCGGAAGCCGACCTGCGCGGGGCGGACCTACGGGTCGTCCACGTGTGGAACAGGTACGCGGTGGTCGGCGGTTTCCAGGTGGGGGCCGGCGACTTCTTCGAGGACGAGAAGAGCGAGGCGCGCCAGCTGGAGGAGACGCTGGTGCGTTGGTCCGAGCGCTACCCGAGCGTCAGCGTGATCGAGGAGATCGTGCAGGGCCATCCGGTCGACGCGCTGAGAGAGGCCGCGCGTGGCGCGGACCTGCTGGTGGTCGGCTCACGCGGGCGCGGTGAGCTGGCGGCTCTCGTGCTCGGCTCGGTCAGCCACGCCATGCTGCACCACGCGCCGGGACCGCTGGCCGTCATCCGCACACCGGCCTGACCCACGAGCTCGGAGGGCGAGTCCTCGAACTGCATCGGCGACCACGTCGACCGGACCCAGCCCGAGCCGGGCGGCGTGGTCCCGTCGGGGCACACCGCATCACCCAGCAGCCGCCCCAGCCGCTAACCGCGAAGTGAGCCACCCCTGCCGACCTCGCGCGGCTCGCTGTCGTGCGCCCGCGCGAGTTGTCGTGCAGCCTCCACTTCGCCGCCGACGAGGAGATGGTCGTGCAGGCCACCTGCTTCACCGGGACCCACCGGGAGGGCGAGATCACCGTGATGAGCGGTGGGAGGATCGCCGAGAACGGCCGGCCGAGGGGCGTTGGCTGCGCCCGGCCGCCCTATACGCGGCTGCGACCGGCCTCCGTGCGGCGTCCCGGACGGGACTCGCGCGGCATCGCGGCCGTCCGTCGGATCGGTGCGCAAGGATGTTCAAGACCCGGTGTGGGGTCGGCGGGCAATCTGGGCGCATGACAACGAACACCGCCGCACTCGCGGAGATCTCCACCCTCGTCATCGACTCCGTCCGTCCCGCCGCGCTGGCCGAGTTCTATCGCGGCGTGCTGGGAGGTCAGATCACCCACAGCGACGATGACTACGCTGCCCTCGACGCGGGCAGCGTCCAACTGGCCTTCCCACGGACCGAGGACTATCAGGCCCCCGCGTGGCCGGGTGGCACCAAGCAGGTGCACCTCGATCTCAAGGTCTCCCATCTCGACGCGGCCGAGAAGGAACTGCTCGGCCTGGGCGCCACCAAGCCGGACTTCCAGCCGGGCGGCGGCGACTGGGTGGTGCTGGCCGACCCTGAAGGGCACCTGTTCTGCATCGCCTCATGAGACCGGGACCGGCCCGCGCGAAGACATGGCGGGGTGCGGGCCGGTCAGGAAACCTCACCCGCTGACCGCAGCGCCCCACGAGCGGGTTCCGCGGAGCCGGTTGCCGGCGAGCGGGTCAGCCGATGCCGTCAGTCAGGGCGGGCTTTCGGCCCGCTCCGGCCTGTGGGTCAGTCTGATCTGATCGCCTGGGTCGGGCAGCCGGTTGTGGCGCGCCGTACCTGCGGGCCTGAGGCCGTCTCGTCCAGCAGGATCACGCGGCCGTCCTCCTCGTCCTGGGTGAACACCTCCGGTGCCGCCAGTACGCACTGTCCCGAGGAGGCGCACCTTTCGCGGTCTACCGTGATCACCACTCGACCTCCAGCCGGTGCACGCCGTAGATCACCGTGTCGTTCTTGAACGAGACGTTCTCCAGGGGCACGGCCAGGCGCAGGCCGGGCAGGCGGCGGAACAGCGCGGGGTAGGCGATCTCCATTTCCATGCGGGCGAGGTTCTGGCCGAGGCACTGGTGGGGGCCGAAGCCGAACGCCACGTGGGATGCCTTGGGCCTGGTCACCTGCAGCTCGTTGGGTCGTTCGAGCAGCCCGGGGTCGCGGTTGGCGGAGGCGAGCGAGCAGGTGACGAAGTCGCCCTCGGGGATCACCTGGCCGTCGAGCTCCAGGTCGGCGCTCGCTCGCCGGTACATGCCGACGTCGACGATCGACAGGTAGCGCAGGAGTTCGTCCACGGCGGTCTTGGCCGCCTCGGGGCTCTGCCGTACGAGAGCGAGCTGCTCGGGGTGGTGCAGGAGCAGCAGGGTGCCGAGGCTGAGCATGTTGGCCGTGGTCTCGTGGCCCGCGATCAGCATCAGCACCGCGACGCCGATCAGCTCCTCGTCACCCAGGTCGGTGTCGAGCAGGTCGTCGAGCAGCCCCTCGCCGGGTTCTGCGCGCTTGCGGGCGATGAGCTCGGAGAGGTAGCCCGCGAACGCCATCGCGGTGGCCTCCTGCTCCTCCACCGTGGTGGTGAGGCTCAGCATCTTGGCGCTGGCGTGCTGGAACTCCTCTCGTTCCGCGTACGGCACGCCCAGCAGCTCGCAGATGACCAGCGAGGGGATCGGCAACGCGAACTCCTGCACCAGATCGGCCGGTCGGGGCCGCTGTTCGAGCGCGTCGAGCGTGTCGGTGACGATCTGCTCGACGCGCGGGCGCAGCTTGTTCATCCGCTGGACGGTGAACCGTCCGGTCAACAACCGCCGCAGCCTCGTGTGCCTGGGCGGGTCCATCTGGATGAACATCCCAGGGGAGGGCTCCACGGCATGCAACGGCACGCCGAGGAAGCCGCCATCGATCTCCGAACTGAAGCGCGTGTCGGCCAGCACCTGCCTGACCAGGTCGTGCCTGGTCACCAGCCACACGTGGTCGCCGTTGGCCAGCCGTACCTTGCTGAGCGGCTCGTCGGCCATGCCCGCGGGCGGGTCGAACGGGCAGGCGCCCCTGTCGGTGGGAATCGCTCTCATCTGTCAGCTCCTTGTCGGGTGTGAAGTGGTGCGGGTGGGTCGAGTGGGTGCTCGTCGACGACGGCGGGCAGGCCGCGCAGCGTGAACAGGGCCAGCACCGCCACGACCGCCACCAGGCCGCCGCCGATCAGCGAGGTGATCTGGACGGCGTGCACGAACGCCTCGGACGCCGCCGCGACGACCCGTCCGGCCAGTCGCGACGGCAGCTCCGCCGCCGCCTGCAGCGCTGTCCCGATGGAGTCGCGCGACGCCTCGGCGGCCTCGCTTCCCAGACCTCCGGGCAGCTGAAGCGCCTGCCGGTAGAGTGCGCCGAGCAGGCTGCCGAGGAGCGCGATGCCCAGGGCGGCGCCCAGCTCGTAGGCGGTCTCGGCGATCGCGGACGCGGACCCTGCCCGCTCCTTGGGCACCGTGGCGATCACGGTGTCGGCGGTGACCGTGAACGACAGCCCCGCGCCGATGCCGATGAGCACCAACGAGCCGAGGACCACCGGGTATCCGGCCTCGACGGGGAGCATGACCAGCGCCGCCAGGCCGGCCGCCGACAGACCCAGCCCGAGCGAGATCACCACCGCCCTGCACCAGGCCCTGGCGAGCCTGCCCGCCACCAGGGCGGCGACCGTGGACACGGCCATCGCGGGCAGTTGCGCGAGCCCGGCCTGCAGCGGTGTCCAGCCGAGCACGAACTGCATGTGAAGCGAGAGGAAGAACAGCGTGCCGATCAGCGCGAACACCGCGATCATGTCGCCGCCGACCGCGCCCGAGAACGCCCTTCGCCTGAACAGCCGCACGTCGATGAGCGGATGGGCGAGCTTGGTCTGCCGCCTCCAGAACGCCACCAGCGCGGCCGTCCCCACGACGGCGGCGACCAGCACGCCGGTGTGGCCGACGCCGGTGTGGGCGGCCTCCTTGACGGCGTAGATGACGCCGATCACGCCGGTGACCGACAGCAGCACGCTCGGGCCGTCCATCGGCCCGGCGTCGGGGTTGCGCGATTCCGGCAGCGTGATGGCCGCCACGATCAGGACCACGACCATCACAGGGACGTTGATCAGGAAGACCGAGCCCCACCAGAAGTTGTCGAGCAGTACCCCGCCCAGCAGCGGCCCCGCCGCCGCGCCCGCCGTGGTGACCGAGCTCCACAGGCCGATCGCCGTCGTGCGCTCGCGGGGGTCGGTGAACAGGTTGCGGATGATGGACAGAGTGGACGGCATGATCGTCGCGCCGGCCACCCCCAGGATCGCCCTGGCCACGATGAGCAGCTCGGGGTTGGGCGCGTAAGCGGTGGCGAGCGAGGCCAGGCCGAAGGCGGTCACGCCGAGGAGCAGGACGCGCTTCCTGCCGAACCTGTCGCCCGCGTTGCCCGCCGTGATCAGCAGGCCGCCGAGCACGAACCCGTAGATGTCGGCGATCCAGAGGACCTGGGTGCTGGATGGGCGCAGCGCTTCGGTCAGGCTCGGGATGGCCAGGTGCAGCACGGTGCCGTCGATCACGATCAGCGAGACGGCCAGGCACAGGGTGGCCAGCGCCGCCCAGCGTCTCGTCCTGCTCAAGGGTTGCATGTCGTCAACGATGGACCGGGGCTCGCACGCGGCCCGCACGCCGTACGCACGAGCTTGCACGCGGCCGCACCCCGGCCCACGCCGTCGCAGCATGTGTCCGCACGCGGCCGGCCCACCCGCACATCGCGCCCGCACGAGCCAACCGGAACGGCACCAGCGCGGCGAGCCTCGCGACCTGGCTTGAAGGCGCCGTGCCCGCTGAAGGATCGTGGACCGACCCTGGAAACGCTCGGCCGCGCTCGTACCAAGCACAGGTGTAAGGGCGAACGACGAAGGGAGCGAGGCCAGTGCGCCTCAACGAAGACCCTGCGGCCTTTGAGGCCTTCTATCGCCGCCATATCGACGCTGTCATGCGGTTCGTCGTACGCCGGGTGAGTGATCCCCACCTGGCAGCCGACCTGACCGCGGACATCTTCCTGGCGGCTCTTGACTCGGCACACACCTACCGCCCGGGCCGGGGCACCGAGATCGCGTGGCTGTACGGCGTGGCGCGCAACGTGGTTTCCGCGCAGCACCGCCGTTCGGTTCGCGAGGCCGAAGTCACGAGTCGCGTCGCGGGCAGGCGGCTGATGGACGACGACGATCTTGGCGAGATGGTGGAGCGCATCGACGCGGAACGGCAGATGCGGCGGGCCCTGGAGGCCATGAGGGACCTGCCGGAGGGCGAGCGAGCCGTCCTCGAGCTCGTGGCGATCGACCAGCTCACCGTCTCGGAGGCCGCCGCGGTACTGGAGATCAGGCAGGTCACGGCACGAGTCAGGTTGCACAGGGCCAGACGGGCCCTTCAGCAGGTCGCTTCGCCGTCGGCTGCGTACATGGAGGGACAGGCATGAGCAATTTCCAGGAGCGGCTGCTCAGCGCGCTCAAGGACGACATCGCCAGCAGGCCGGTGGTCACGGGGACAGCCCCGGTACGGCGGAGCCGCCGCCTGCTGGGCACGGCCGTCGCGGTCACGGGGGCCGCGGCGGCCGCCACGGTGGCGATCACGGTGTTCGCGGGCGGGAGCACGCCCGCCTTCGCGGTGGACGAGCGGCCGGACGGGTCGATCGAGGTGCGCATCAGCGAGTTCCGCGATCCTTCGGAGCTGGAGGCCAAGCTGGAGTCGGCGGGCGTCAACGCCGAGGTCGACTACCTGCCGGTCGGGCAGACCTGCAAGTCGCCGCGTGGCAAGGGCTCGGCGGGCGGCGGACGCTTCGAGGCGTCGGTCGGTCGGCAAAGTGGCGGGGGCATCGTGTTCAAGATCGAGAAGGGACGGGTGAGGGCCGACCAGACGCTGGTGCTGACCGTATCCTCCGACCAGGATCGGCCCGCTGAACCGCCTACGAGCCTCCACTTGCAGATCGTCGAAGGTGACGTCTCACCGTGCGAGGTCGTGTCGATGCCGATGCCGAGCGGTCCCGCGCCTACGGGGCATCAACCTTCGGGGGTGGAGACCGGCAACGGTGAGGAGCCGGGGCTGAGCGTCAACAACGGGTGACAGGTCCCTTGGTCCCTCGGTCCTGTGGTCCCGTGGTCGTTTCGTCCTGGTCAGTCGGTCGGGAGGCCGGGTAGGCGGCCTACTCTTCCTCCTCGGCGGTGGTGATCAGCTTGTGCTCCGCCTGTACGGGACCACGATCCAGCCGGCGGAGGTCGAGGGGGGCCTCGCCGGCGCTCAGCCACTTGCCCATGCCGGCCAGCGCGCCGGGGCCGTAGTCGGAGCCGACGTCGCGGGCCAGGTCGGCCACGGAGACGGATCGCAGGGCGTCCCGCCAGGCGGCCTCGGCGACGGCCATGGCGCGGGAGATGGCACAGGGGGCGGTGCAGGACTGCGGCGGGGTGGCCATCGGGCCCCGTTGGCGGATCTCGGTGCAGACGAAGGCCGGGCCGGGCCCGTCGACGGCCTCGACGACGTCGAGCACCGTGATCAGCGCGGGGGAGCGCGTGAGGACGTAGCCACCCGACTTGCCCTGAATCGATCGGACGAGCCCGGCGCGCGAGAGGGCCTGGAGTTGCTTGGCGAGGTAGCTGGGCGAGACGTCGTGCAGTTGTGCCAGCCGCGCGGCCGACGCAGGTTCTTCCACCGAAGTCAGTACGACACAGCAGTGCAGTGCCCACTCGACCCCACCAGACATCTTCACTTCTTCACCTTAGTCCACACCCCTCTTGACTCGGACACGAAATGTCTGAGTGTATTATCTCGGATAACAAATGTCCGAGTAAGTGGACGAAGTGCGCGAAAGCTGCACAAGGTCCACAACGGACACGGGTCATGAGGAAGGGCAGGACGTGCCATGAAGGTCGCAGTCATCGGCGGAACCGGGCTGATCGGGTCACAGGTCGTACAGAACCTGAACGCGGCCGGGCACGAGGCGGTGCCGCACTCGCTGTCCACCGGGGTCGACGTCCTCACCGGTCAGGGCGTGGACGCGGCGCTGGCCGGCGCCGACGTGGTCGTCAACCTGACCAACTCGCCGACCTTCGACGACGCCTCCCTCGCGTTCTTCCAGACCTCGATGGACAACCTCCTGGCCGCCGCCCAGCGGGAAGGTGTCGGACACTTCGTCATCCTGTCCATCGTCGGCGTCGACCAGGTGCCCGAGCTCGACTACTACCGCGCCAAGACCCTCCAAGAAGACATCCTCAAGGCCGGCCCCGTCCCCTACTCCATCGTCCGCGCCACCCAGTTCATGGAGTTCGTCGACGCCGTCCTGTCCTGGACCGCCGACAACGACACCGTACGCCTGCCCCGCACCCCCATCCAGCCGGTCGCCGCGGCGGACGTCGCCGCCACCGTCGCCGACGTCGCGGCCGGGTCACCCCTGGGCGGCACCCTCGACCTGGCCGGGCCCGAGACGTATCCGCTGGACGAACTGGGCCGGATCACCCTCACCTCCAAGGGCGACAAGCGCTCGGTGATCACCGACGACACCGCCGGCATGTTCGCCGTCGTCCAGGGCGACGTCCTCACCGCCAAGAACGGCGCCCGCATCGCCCCCACCCACTACACCGACTGGCTGAAGTAGACCGCGCGCCGCGTACGCGATGCTCGACCCGGTCGTCCGGGATCTGTGTCCAGCCATCGGGCCGGTGAACGCCTCCCAGGACAGGCGCGCCGGTTTTGGGTCGCGGGGCGGTGAGAGCAATGAGAGACCGCGACTGCTGACCGGTCATCGACGGTTGGTCATGATTTCTCAAACGTCGCTTTTCTTGATGAGGGTCCTTGATCTCGGGCCCTGAGCCACGCCTGGTTCGCTCTGCCGGGCCGGTGACGAGGGAGAGCTGTCTCCTCCGCCGTTGGAACCGGCCGGGCCAGGGTCGGACCGTCGGCGATGCCGCGCGGTGACGGCCGCGATCGCGACCACAAACGACAACGGTTCGGTTTGTGACACCTCGGGGCTGGGGATCCGCAACTCGCAGAGGTTTCGCCGGAGTTGTCACAGGCAGGACCTCGGTGGGATCGCCCGTGGTCAGGGACCGCACGCGCTCCTTCGGGACCGAGCCGGGTGAGCGGACTCTGATGCCGGGCGATGACGCGACTCTCGGCGAGATCAGGTACAGCCTCTGGCCCGGCCGGACCGCGGCCGGGATGTGGCGCGTCCAACGCCGGGCAGCGGCCCGGCTCCACCGACCATTTCGTCACGGAGGTAGATCCCATGCCGGGCACCGATCCGAGAACCACCGAGCAGAAGCCCAGATCGACCGCGTGGCAGACGGCGCTCACCGTGCTGCAGGAGGCGGAACCGCCGTTCATCCCGGCGGGAGCTCACGTGATGACCGTGGTCGTCGCGTTCCCGCCCGGCGACCCCGGGACGCCGCCACACCGGCATTCCGGCCCCGCCTTCGGCTACGTGCTCGAAGGCGAGATGCTGCTGGAGGTGGAAGGCGAGCCGGAGCGGGTCGTGCGCGCCGGAGAGGCGTTCTGGGAGCCGGGTGGCGACGTCATCCACTACCAGGACGGCAACAACCGCGACGACATCCCGCTCCGTTTCGCCGTCACGATGCTGTGCGAACCCGGCAAGCCGATGCTCACCCTGGTGGACGACGACGAGCTCGCCCAGCGCAAGGCCCGCCGTGCCCCGCGGCGGTCCTGACCCCGGCCGCCCCCCTTCCAGGCGTCGTTTACACCTGAGCGCCGACGGCGTCGCGCGCACGAGCCAGGCTCCCGAACGCGAGGTGCACGAGCCGCCAGAAGGGTTCACGATCGGCCGGGCCGCGGAGGTGGTCGATGTCGGCATCGAGGCGCTGCGGCATCACGAGCACGATCGGCGTCGGTTTCGTCGCGTTCTCCCCGCTCGGCCGCGCAGTCCTCACCAGCGGTCTGCGCAGTCTCGATGATCTCGCGCCGGACGATCAGTAGGGAAGCAGGTCGGCGATCTGGTCGCGAGGTGTCTCGCGGCCTCTCCGGTAGGAGCGGTCGAACGCCGCGTCACCCAGCTCCCTTCGCGCATCCCCGGCCGTTCGTGCCACGTCTGGCCCGTCGCGCAGCGAGACGCCGCGCAGCGACTCCGCCGCCCCCAGCAGGAACGCCGCCCGCGCCGCCGCCCCTTCGCGCAGTGTCAGCTCGGCCATCGCCTCCACCGCCCCCGAGGCTCCCGGCAGGTCGATCATCTTGACCAGCAGGTCGTGGGCCTCCCGCACGATGGGGCCCGACCTTTCCAGGCGCCCGATCCCGATGAGGATGCGCCCGCGCGTCTCGTTGGCGCCCAGCCAGTGCGCCGAGCAGTCTTCGAGCGCCCTCGCGTAGAGGGCGGCGGCCTGCGCGCAGTCACCTGCCAGCCGGGCCAGCTCAGCGAGACCGTAGGTGGCGATGCAAGCCGCCTCCGAGACCGGCAGGCGGCCGACCAGCGCGGCGGCCCGCTCCAGCTCTGCCCGCGCCGCCTCCAGGTCGCCCGCGCGGGCCAGCTCCGCACCCCTGCGCGAGAGCACCAGCGCGGTGTCCTCGGCCGCGCCGAAGGGTGCGATCACCTCCAGCGCCTCCTCGGCCGTCGCGATCGCCGCCGCGTGGTCGCCGCGCCAGCCCGACAGTTCGGACAGCTGCAGCATCGCCTGGCCCACTCCCCACCTGTCGCCCGCCACGCGGAAGGTGTCGAGCGCCATGCGCAGCTCGCGCTCGCCCGCCTCGACCTCGCCCGCCCCGAGGCGCAGGTAGCCGACGAGAAGCCTGGCGAAGGCCCTGGTCCACGGGTCGGAGTCGGTGGTGCCCGCCAGCAGCGCGGGCAGCAGCCTGGTGTAGTCGCCATCGGCGATCGACGCGTACGGCCTGACCATGGCCACCAGCGGGTTGCGCGGTCGCTCGGACAGCCCCTCGGCCAGGCGTTCGGCGTTGGCCAGCAGGTCGCGCAGCTCACGATGCACCGGCCCGCCGCCCGCGGCCAGCTGCAGCGAGCACACGATGTACTCCTCGACCATGCTCGGGGGCGGCTCGGGCCCCACCAGGTCGAGCACCTCCACCGACACCGCGGCGCCCTCGTGCCTGATCCCGCGCAGCCACCAGTACATCCACAGGTCGGCCACCAGCCGCAACGCCAGCTCGATCCTGCCGGTGTCGATCGCGAAGCGCAGTGCCGTGCGCAGGTTGTCGTGCTCGGCCACCAGTTCGGCCAGGCAGCGCAGCTGGTCGGGCCCCCTCAGTTGCGGCTCGGCCGCGGCGGCCATCGCGGCGAAGCACTCGGCGTGCGCCAGCCGTACCCGCTCCTGCTCGCCCGACTCGGCCAGCCGTTCGGCGCAGAACGCGCGGACGGTCTCCAGCATCCTGAAGCGCCCGCCGTCGGCCTGCAGGATCGACTTGTCGACCAGCGCGGCCAGCAGGTCGAGGTCGCCACCGCAGACGCGCTCGGCCGCGTGCGCGGTGGCGCCTGAGGCGAACACCGACAGGCTGGCGGCCAGCTCGCGCTCCGCGGGGTCGAGCAGGTCCCAGCTCCACGCGACCACGGCGCGCAGCGTGCGATGCCGGGGCAGCGCGGTACGGCTGCCGCCGGTCAGCAGCCCGAACCTGTCGTCGAGGCGCGCGGCCACCTCCTCGGGGGTGAGCGCGCGCAGCCGGGCCGCCGCCAGCTCGATCGCGAGAGGCAGCCCGTCGAGGGCGCGGCAGATGCGCGACACGGCGTCGAGGTTGGCCTCGGTGACGGCGAAGCCGTGGCGTACCGCGCCCGCCCTGTCGGCCAGCAGCCGCACCGCCGGCTGCTCGCGCGCCTCGGCCGGTGACAGGTCGTGCGGCGGCCGGGGGAGGGGCGTGACCGGCAGGACCTGCTCGCCCGGGATGTTGAACGGCTCGCGGGAGGTGGCCAGTATGCGCACCCGCGGGCGCTCGGCGAGGATCCGGTCGGCCAGCAGGGCGGCGGCCTCGACGAGATGCTCGCAGTTGTCGAGGACCAGCGTGACCGAATGGCCGTCGAGCGCCGCCATCAGCACGTCGGCGGGCGGCTTGGCCCCTGGGAGGGTCAGCGGGCCCGGCGGCTCGGTGTGGGCCTGCGGCAGGCCGAGCGCGGTGAGCACGGCGAGGGCGACGTCGGAGCCGGGGCCCAGCGGGGCCAGCTCGACGAAACACACCTCGCCGAGGCCGGCCGCCGCCTCGACCGCGAGCCTGGTCTTGCCCGCCCCTCCGGGGCCCGCGAGCGTCAGCAGGCGGCCTTGCTCGAGCAGCTCACGGACCAGGCGCACCTCCTTCTCGCGGCCGACGAAGCTGGTGGGCTGCTGCCTCGGCCCCCGGGGCCGCAACACGGCCCCCGCGCCGGCGGACTCGGCCGACGCGCCCGACGCCGCCGCACCCGACGCGGACGCACCCCCGCCCACGCCGGCGAGGCGGGCATCCGGGGGAACGGCACCAGCGACCGGGGTGGTCGGAGCGAGGGTGACGGGAGGCGAGGCGCCGGAACGCGCCGTGCCGTGAGACGAGGTGGGCGAGAGCAGACGCACGTGAAGCTCGGCCAGCTCGGGGGAGGGATCGGCGCCCAGCTCCTCGGCCAGCGTCCTGCGCGCCTCCTCGAACGCCTCCAGCGCCTCGGCCCTGCGACCCGCCGCCGCGAGGGCCCGCATGTGCTGACCGCGCAGCCGCTCCCGCAGCGGGTGGCGCCTGACCAGCCCGCCCAGCTCGGCCACCAGCTCGCCCGCGGGCGCCGACCCGTCGAGCAGATCGGCCTCCACCCTGTCCTCCAGCGCCCCGAGCCGCAGCTCCTCCAGCCTGGCGGCCTCTCCCTCGGCGAACGGCAACCCCCGCACGTCGGCCAGCGCCTGACCGCGCCACAGGCCGAGCGCCTCACGCAGCAGCCGCGAGCGTTCACCGGCGGCGGGAGTCCGCCGCGCGTCGGCGACCAGCCTGGCGAACAGGTGCGCGTCGACCTCCAGCGGATCCACCACCAGCCGGTAGCCCGCGGGCCCCAGCTCCAGCGGCACCCCGACCAGGCCGCGCAACCGCGACACCTGCGACTGCAGCGCGTTGACCGTGCCCGAGGGCCCGTAGATGTCGTTGATCAGCCGCTCGACCGGGACGACCCGCCCGGCCTCCAACGCCAGGAGCACGAGCAGGCCACTGAGCCTGGCACCCCGCAGGGGGAAGCCGGCCACCTCCGTGGAGCCGAGCACGCCGAATCGCATATCTAGATTGTCGTCACCGGCGCGCGCGCCGGCGTTTTAGAATCCGATTCTGTGGATAACAACGGGGCGTTCTTCGCCCTCACCAAGGGCGAGTTCGTCCCCGCCCCGCACGCACACAGCCCATGGGCGACCGACATGCTGCACGGACGGCTGCTCGGCGGTCTCGCCGCCAGGGCGCTGGAGGCCGAACACGGCGACGAGGGGTTGCGCTTCGCGCGGCTGACCGTCGATCTGTTCCGCAACACCTCGTTGCTGCCGATCACGGTGGAGACGTCGAGGGTCAGGGACGGCCGCAGGATCAGGGTCGCCGACGCCACACTCTCCACCGAGCAGGGCCCGGTCGCGAGGGCCAGCGCGGTGCTCCTGCGCGAGGGCGAGCAGCCTCCGGGCGAGACGACCCACACCAAGGCGTGGGACGCGCCCGTCCCCGACGGCCCTCCGCTGGACGGCGGGCTGCGCCTGCCGTTCCACCTGTGGCAGCTCACCGCGTGGGGCGTCGATCCGGGGCCGCACAGGGCGTGGGTCAGGGAGGCGTTCCCGCTGGTGGAGGGCGAGCAGGCCACGCCGTTCACGCACGCCGCGCTGGCCGCCGACTTCGCCAGCCCGCTCGGCAACGTCGGCTCGGCGGGCCTGCACTTCATCAACGCCGACTTCACCCTCACGCTCGCCCGCCTGCCGAGAAGCGAAGAGCTCGGCCTGGAGGCGTCGGGACACCTGAGCGCCGACGGCATCGCACTGGGTCAGTGCGTCATGCACGACACGCTGGGGCCGATCGGCTACTGCGTGGTGACCGCCGTCGCGAACCCTGCTACCCGAGCGTCGCGGTGACCAGCGTCCACTCGACGAAGGCCTCGGCGCCGCCGCTGACCCAGTGGGAGACGTGCGGGCGCTCGCGGTTGTCCTGAACGACCCAGTTCGCCCCGGTGTCGGCGCCGTCGGCGAACAGCCGGGCCACGCCCGCGCTGTCGACCTCGACCCGCCAGAGCCCCGCGCGGCCCCTGTGCACGCGGCGCCAGGTGGTCGAGCCCTTGGTCATCGCCCAGACCTCGTCTCGCTGCACGGTCATCATGAGCCTGCGCGCGCCGTTGGCGACCTTCGTGCCGAGGCTCACGCCGCGTCCCGTGGCGGGGTCGAGGGTGGCGGCGGTGACCACCCTGCCCCGCAGTTCCACGGTGAAGTCGCACGACTCGGTAATCTCCAGCGGAACGCTCGCCGAGCCGCGCAGCCTGAGCCCGCCGCCGGTGATCGTGCTGGTCGAGAGCTTCCAGTCCGCCCACGACAGGGCACCCAGGTTGTCGGTGACCGCGGCCGCGGCCTGCCCCGACAGGGTGGTCGCCGAAGGTCCCGAGGGCTGGGGGAGCGTCCAGCGCACGCCCGTGTCGGCGTCGTCGCGCCACAGCGCCGCGCGGCCGCGCCGGTCGGTGACGACGCGCCACCGGCCGCCTCCGGGCCCGAGGACCTGCCGCCCGTCGACGAGGACGCCACCCGGCCCCACGGCGAGGTCCATCCGGCCGCCCACGGAGAGGTGGAAGTCCTCGCCTTCGACCGTGGCCACGAACCCGGCGGCGGGCGCCTGCGGCACCGATCCGGGGCCCGCCAGCCGTACGCCGGTGAAGGCACGGGTCAGGTCGAGCCTGGCCAGCCTGATCCCGATCTGGTTGTGCTCCCAGACGACGAAGAACCTGCCGGGCTCGTACTCCTCGGCGCTGGCGTAGACGTCCCATCCGCGGGCCGCGCCGCTGGTCAGCCTGGTCCCGTCGGCGAACAGCCGTCCTGGACCCCAGGGCAGCCCCGGCGGCTTGACCTTGTAGTGCAGCACCTCCCGGTACTGCTCGGGCTTGTCCCCGCGGAACGGCCCCGCGTGCGTGTTGTAGATCGTGAGGTATCGGCCCTCGCCATCCCTGGCAAAGAAGCCTTTAACGTAATAATTCGGGATCTGGGGGTCCAAGGTCATCGGCGCCCAGGTGAGCCCCCCGTCCGCGCTCGTTGACACCGCCGCGTAGGCCGCATGGGCGCGGTACCTCGCGTCCCTGTCCTCCGGGGACGTGCCGCCCCGCAGGTCGAGCGCCCTGGCCACCATCACCAGGCCGCCCTCCTGAGAGGGTGCCACCTGCGGCTCCTCCACCCCGATGCCCGGCGGCGGCTGCGCCGACCCGCCTGGGCTCCAGGTCCGCAGGTCCGTCGAGCGAAGCACTCCCGCCCGGGTCCCGCCGCTCGTCTGCCGCCAGTACGGCAGCAGCCACACTCCGTCGTGCTTGATAGGTTTCCCCGCGACCACCACACCCCTGCTGTTGGGCGGCACGTCGACCGTGATGGGAAAGTCGTGCCAGGTGGCACCCGCGTCCGCACTGCGCTTGGCGACCATGCGGACAGGGAAGCCGTCCACGTTCCCCGCCTGGTCGCGGTCCTCGGCGATCGTGATGCGTCCCAGAAGGGCGTAAAGCACACCAGAATCGTTGAGGAAGATCACGTAGTGGTAGCGGTGTGTGGCCGTCGCGCCGGCCAGCGTCCCCGTGACCCAGGTGCGCCCGCCGTCGGCCGAGCGGGCGTAGCCGATCGAGCCCTGGTCGTTGGGCGTGGGATCCAGGGGATCGGCCACCCCGGCCCGCCAGCCCACCACCAGCCGGTCGGCGTCCAGCACCGCGAGGTCCGGCACCCTGTTGCCCTCGTGCGCCAACTCCCCGTCGGCGCGCCTGCTCACCGTGCTGAAGACCGTCACGGGATCGCTCACGCACGGCCCCACCACGTCCGACTCCGGCCATGTCACCCACCCATCTTCCGTCGCCGCCCCGCCCTCGGGTGACCGTCGTCACCCGACGTTCACGCGCCCGCCTCCCTACGGCAAGCACCAGGAAGCCCACCGTAGTCACCGGTGACCCTCTGTCCATGCACGCCACTCCAGCAGGACTTCGGCGCGCGCCGTCACATCGGGCTCGTACCCCTCCACTCCTACAGGACGTCACGTAAAAACGGGGAAAACGACGCAGGCCCCGCAGCGCGGGCGCTGCGGGGCCAAAAATCTACAATGTAAAGGCGGTCGGCCGGGTCGAGCGAGGCGAACGCCGATCACCCGACCCGGCGGCGAAGGCCGGCCGCCTGCCTGGTCAGCGGGGTGGGGCCGGTCACGCGGAGTGCTCGGCCCTGTCGCCCGACCAGTCGGTGTGGAAGGCGCCCTCCTTGTCGACCCGGTGGTAGGTGTGGGCGCCGAAGTAGTCGCGCAGCCCCTGCACGAGCGCCGCGGGCAGCCGGTCCCTGCGCAGCCCGTCGTAGTAGGCCAGCGCGGAGGAGAACCCGGGAGTCGGCACGCCGATCTTCACCGCCGTGGACACCACCCGCCGCCACGCGTCCTGGGCGGCGGCCAGCGCGCCCGCGAACCCCTCGTCGGCCAGCAGGGTGGGCAGGGCGGGGTCGGCGTCGTAGGCGGCCCTGATCCGGTCGAGGAAGCGAGCCCTGATGATGCAGCCGCCGCGCCAGATCGTGGCCATCGCGCCGAGGTCGACGTCCCAGCCGTACTCCTTCGACGCCGCCGCGATCTGGTCGAAGCCCTGCGCGTAGGCGACGATCTTGGAGGCGTAGAGCGCCTGCCGTACGTCCTCGATCAGCTCCTTGCCCGCGACGCCCGACAGCGAGGGCCCCTGCAGGCCGCGGGCGGCCGCGCGCTGCTCGGGGTGGCCCGACAGGGCGCGGGCGAAGACCGCCTCGGCGATGCCGGTGACGGGGACGCCGAGCTCGAGCGCGCTCTGGACGGTCCAGCGGCCCGTGCCCTTCTGCTCGGCGCTGTCGACCACGACGTCCACGAACGGACGTCCGGTCTCGGCGTCGACATGGTCGAGCACCTGGGCGGTGATCTCGATGAGGTAGGACTCGAGGTCGCCCTCGTTCCACTCGCGGAATATCTGGGCGATCTCGGCGGGGGAGGCGCCGAGCGCCTGGCGCAGCAGGTCGTAGGACTCCGCGATGAGCTGCATGTCGGAGTACTCGATGCCGTTGTGCACCATCTTCACGAAGTGGCCCGCGCCGTCGGGGCCCACGTAGGTCGCGCAGGGGACGCCGTCGACCTTGGCGGAGATGTCCTCCAGCATGGGGCCGAGCGCCTCGTAGGACTCGCGCGAGCCGCCCGGCATGATGCTCGGGCCGAGTAGCGCGCCCTCCTCGCCGCCGGAGATGCCGGTGCCGACGAAGTGGATGCCGCGCTCGCGCAGTGCCGCCTCCCTGCGCCTGGTGTCGTCGAAATGGGCGTTGCCGCCGTCGACGATCATGTCGCCCGGCTCCATCAGCGCGGCCAGCTCGTCGATGACGGCGTCGGTGCCCGCCCCGGCCTTGACCATGATGATCGCCCTGCGCGGCCGTTTGAGTGAGGCGACGAAGGCCGCCATCTCTTCGGAGGGCAGGAACGTGCCCTCGCCGCCGAACTCCTTGACCAGCGCCTCCGTACGGCTGTGAGAGCGGTTGTGCACCGCGACGGCGTAACCGTGGCGGGCGAAGTTGCGGGCCAGGTTGCGGCCCATCGTGGCAAGTCCGGTGACGCCGATGTCTGCCAGATCCATGTCAGCTCCTCTTGCGGAGATACGCATCCTTCACATGATCGGTTTGGCGGTGGGTGCTTATTCCCCCAGTCGCACGCCCAGCTCGTCCAGCCGGCTGAGCATGTCGGCCGGGTCGGCGTAGACGCGGAAGGCGCCCGAGCGTTCGAGCTCGTCCCTGCCGTACCCGCCGGACAGCAGGCCGACGCCCAGCGAGCCCGCCCTTCTGGCGGCCAGCAGGTCCCAGACGCTGTCGCCGACGACCATGGCGTGGCGGGGGTCGACGCCGAGCAGGGCGGCTCCGGCAAGGAAGAGGTCGGGGTCGGGTTTGGCGCGCCGTACCAGGTCGCGGGTGACCATCGGGGTGTCTTCGGGCAGCTTGAGCATGGACAGGGCCAGGCGGGCGGTCTTGGCGTATCCGCTGGTGGCGATCGCCCACGGAACCTGGCGGACGGTCAGCTCGCGCAGCAGCTCGACCGCGCCGGGCAGCGGCCTGACCGTGTCGATCTGCTCGGTGTAGGCGGCGGCGTGAGCCTGTTGGAGGTCGTCGATCTGGTTCTGGGTGAGCGTGAGCCCGGTCTCCCTCAGCAGGGCGGTGACGAACAGGCCGCCGCTCATGCCGATCCTGCGGTGGATCCGCCACACCGAGAGGTCGATGCCCATCCGCGACAGGGCGCCACGCCAGGCGATGACGTGCTGGTAGACGCTGTCGATCAGGGTGCCGTCGAGGTCGAACAGGAAGGCGGGGCCCGGTGGTTCGGTGTAGTCCATCTGTCCATTGTGAGCACCTCACACGAGGAAGATGACGGTGAGGCCGATGACTGCGTCAACTACGGCGCACCACTCGGCGTAGCCGCGGGGCACGACGGCGCGCCGCGCCCATCTCGGCGACGGGCGGCCAGTGGTGGCCGCGGCCCAGACGGAGGCCAGGAGCAGCATGCCGATGATCATCGCGAGCGGCATCTCGCCGTGGTGCCTGGCGAACAGGAGAGTGGAGGTCCTTGGCATGGCTTCACACTCCCGGCGGCGCCGCGCAGGCGGCAGGTGCGCGCTGTCACCTGGTGACCGTGCGGAACGCATGGCTCACCCGTGTGAAACGCTGGTGGCATGCGTGTTGTGATCGCGGGTGGACATGGGAAGATCGCGCGCCTGCTGGAGCGGAGGCTGGCCGAGCGGGGCGACCGGGCCGCCGGGCTGATCCGCAATCCCGATCATCGGGCCGGCGTGGAGGCGGCGGGCGGGGAGGCCGTCGTCTGCGACCTGGAGAGCGCGGGCGTCGAGGAGGTCGCGAAGCTGCTCGAGGGCGCCGACGCGGTCGTGTTCGCCGCGGGCGCGGGTCCCGGCAGCGGGGCGGCCCGCAAGGACACCGTCGACAAGGGCGCCTCCGTGCTGATGGCCGAAGCGGCCGAGCGGACCGGCGTGCGCAGGTTCGTGCAGATCTCCTCGATAGGCGCGGGCGCGCCGCCGGAGGAGGGCACCGACGAGGTGTGGGCGGCCTACATCGCGGCTAAGACCGCCGCGGAGGACGACCTGCGCGGGCGCGACCTCGACTGGACGATTTTGCGGCCCGGGGGCCTGACCGACGCGCCGGCGACAGGAAGGGTGTTGCTCGCGCAGCCGCCGGTGCCCAGAGGCGCCGTGCCGCGCGACGACGTGGCCGCGGTCGTCGTGGCGCTGCTCGACGAGCCGCGTACGGCCGGCATGACGCTGGAGCTGGTGGGGGGCGAGGCGCCCATCGCCGCAGCCGTTCGGGCACTCTTGGAAGAGTGACTGAACACCGCGGCCTCGGAAGAACCGGTCTCAAGGTCAGCCCGCTGTGCCTCGGCGCCATGATGTTCGGCGCGTGGGGCGAGCCGTCCGTGGAGGAGTCCACCAGGATCATCGGACGGGCGCTCGACGCCGGGATCAACTTCATCGACACCGCCGACGTCTACTCCGGTGGCCAGTCGGAGGAGTTCGTCGGCCACGCCCTGGCCAAGTCGGGCAGGCGCGAGGAGATCGTGCTGGCCACGAAGGTGCACGGCGCGATGGGCGAGGGCCCCAACCAGCGGGGCAACTCCAGGCGCTGGATCTTCCAGGCCGTCGAGAACAGCCTGCGCAGGCTGGGCACCGACTGGATCGACCTGTACCAGATCCACCGGCCCGACCCCGACACCGACATCGAGGAGACCCTCGGCGCGCTGACCGACCTGGTACGGCAGGGCAAGATCCGCTACCTGGGCAGCTCGACGTTCCCCGCCTACCACCTGGTCGAGGCCCACTGGGCGGCCGAGCGGCGCGGGCTGGAGCGGTTCGTGTGCGAGCAGCCGCCGTACTCGCTGCTGGTGCGCGGCATCGAGGCCGACGTGCTGCCCGTCGTCCAGCGCTACGGCATGGGCGCCATCGTGTGGAGCCCGCTGGCTGGAGGGTGGCTGACCGGCGCCTACCGTGAGGGCGCCGAGCCACCGCGCTCGCGCAGGGCAGAGCGGCTGCCCGAGCGCTACGACCTTTCGCTGCCCGGCAACCGGCGCAAGCTGGAGGTGGTCGAGTCGCTGGCGGTCCTCGCCGAGGAGGCGGGGCTGACGCTGATCCAGCTGGCGCTGGCGTTCACCCTGCGGCATCCGGCGGTGACCTCGGCCATCATCGGGCCGAGGACGATGGACCACCTGGAGAGCCAGCTCGCCGCCGCCGACGTGAAGCTGACCGATGACCTGCTCGACAGGATCGACGAGATCGTCCCGCCCGGCGTCACGCTCAACGCGGGCGACAGGGGCTGGCAGCCGCCCGCCCTGACCGACCCGCGCTTGCGCCGCCGCCCCTCCTAGCGCCTCACGGCAAAGTCCTGGCGTCCGCCAGCCGCCTGCACTCGGCCATCGTGTGCTCGGCCAGCGCCTGCCGTACGGCGGGCACGCTGATCGCCGCCATCGACAGGCTCGTCACGCCCAGCCCGGCCAGCACCGGCGCCAGCCTAGGGTCGCCCGCCGCCTCTCCGCACACCCCGACGGGCTTGCCCGCCGTACGGCCCGCGTCCGCGCACATGCCGATCAGCCGCAGCAGCGCCGGCTGCGAGGGGTCGAGCAGGTCGGCCAGGCCGGGATGCTGACGGTCGGCGGCGAAGGTGTACTGGCTGAGGTCGTTGGTGCCGATGCTGAGGAAATCCACCTCCTCCAGCAGCTCGGCGGCCTGCAGCGCGGCCGACGGGACCTCGACCATCACGCCGACGTGCGCGATGCCCTTGCGCCTGGCCCTGTCGGCGAACGCGGCGGCCTCCTGCCGGGTGGCCACCATGGGCGCCATCACCCGCGGGCTCGCGCCGGTCCGCAGCGCCGCCTCGGCGACGGCCGCCAACTGCGTGTCGAGGACGGCGGGCCGTACGCGGTCCACGCGCAGGCCCCGCACGCCCAGCGCCGGGTTGGGCTCGGGCGGCAGATCGAGGAAGGGCAGGGGCTTGTCGGTCCCGGCGTCGAGGGTCCTGATGACGGCGTCGGGGCAGGCGGCCAGCACCGCGGCGTAGGCGGCGACCTGCTCGTCGAAGGATGGGGCGCTCCTGCGGTCGAGGAAGAGGAACTCGGTGCGGAACAGTCCCACCCCCTCGGCGCCCTCGGCCAGGTCGGCGGCCGAGCCGATGTTGAGCAGCAGCTTGACCGGATGCCCGTCGGCCGTCCTGCCAGGACCGCTGCTAGCGCTCAGCGCGGCGCGCCTGCCGGCCTCGCGCGCCCTGATCGCGGCCGCCTCCTGCTCGTCGAGCCCGGTGACGAGCTCACCCGTTCCGCCGTCGACGGCGACGATCGCCCCCTGCGGCAGGTCGAGCGCGCCCGCGCAGGCGACGACGGCGGGCAGGCCCCTGCCTCTCGCCAGGATCGCGGTGTGGCCGGTCGGGCCGCCCTTGGCGGTGACCAGCGCCAGCACGTCGGGTACGAGCGTGGCGGTGTCGGCGGGCGAGAGGTCCTCGGCCACCAGCACGAACGGGTGGCCAGGGTCGGGAACGCCGGGCATGGGCCGGCCCATGGCGGCGGCCGTGGCGCGGTTGCGCAGGTCGTCGAGGTCGGCGGCGCGTTCGGCGAAGTAGCCGCCCGCCGCGACGAGGGCCTCGCGGTGGCGGGCGAAGGCCCTGTCCAGGGCGTGGACGGCGGGCAGGCCCGCCCCGACGTGCTCCTGCGCCGCCTCCAGCAGCATCGGGTCGTCGGCCATCATCGCCTGGGCCTCGAGGATGTCGCGCGCCTGCCCCTCGCGCGCCCGCTCCGCCCGACTGGCCAGCTCGGCCGCCACGGTCCGCAGCGCCGTGCGCACGGCCTGCTCCTCGGCCGCGCCGTCCCGGCTCCGACCGTCGGCGGCGGGCAGGGGCGGGAGCGCCGGCGGCTCGGCCATCCGGACGACGGGTCCCGCCGAGCGGCCAGGGCTGACGCCGAGTCCCTTCAACCGCTCGGGAGGCTCAGCCATCAGCCGGCTCCTCGGCGTCCAGGTCGCGAGCGAGCAGCTCGGCCAGCGTGTCGACGGCCGCCTGCCCCTCAGGACCTTCGGCCGAGAGCGTCACCTCGACGCCGTGCACCGCGCCGAGCGACAGCACCCCCAGCATGCTGGTCGCCGGTACGGACTTGCCCGAGCCGACCGCGATCCGCACGGGCAGGCCCAGCCTGACCGCCTCCTGCACGAAGATCTTGGCGGGACGGGCGTGCAGGCCCGTGCGCGAGGCGACCACCACGGTGCGCTCTGCCATCACTCCTCCTTCACGGCTCGATCGTGACCTTGATGGCGACGCCCTTGCTCACCAGGTCGATCGCCTCCAGCACCTGCGAAAGGCCGAGCCGGTGGGTGATCAGGTCGGCGACCGGCACCGCCTCCTCCGCGATCAGCCCGAGCGCCCGCGCGTTGTGGGCGGGGCTCGACCCGTTCGCGCCGACGATCGTCAGCTCCCTGTAGTGCACGAGGTTGGAGTCGCACGCGATGATCGGGTCGTCCTTTGGCAGCCCGCCGAAGAAGCTGACGCGGCCCTGCCTGGCCGCCATCCGCAGCGCCTGCTCCTGCGCGGTGCCCGACGCCGCGGCGGTGATCACCACGTCCGCTCCGCGTCCCCCGGTCAGCTTCAGCACCTGCTCGACGGGGTCGGCGTCGATCGCGGCGTCCGGCTGGACCATGGCCGCGGCCAGCGCCAGGCGGGCGGGGTTGACGTCGACGAGGAACACCCTGGCGGCGCCCCTGGCGCGGGCCAGCCGTACGTGGAGGCAGCCGATCGGGCCCGCGCCCATGACGACCACGTCGTCGCCCTCGCCGACCCTGGCCAGCTCCTGGCCGTTGAGCACGCAGGCCAGAGGCTCGGCCACCGACGCCTCGGCGAAGGAGACGCCGTCGGGGATGCGGTTGACGCCGTCGACGGCCATGACCTTGGCCGGGACGATCATGTACTCGGCGAAGCCGCCGTCGTAGTGGTAGCCCATCGACTCCTGGTTGGGGCAGACGGTCATCCTGCCCCTGCGGCACTCCTCGCACGAACCGCAGGGGATGGCGGCGATCACCTGCACGCGCTCGCCCGTGCCGACCACCTCTCCCGCGATCTCGTGACCCATGACGCGCGGCGGCCTGATGTGGTGGTGGCCGTGGTGGAAGATCTTGGTGTCGGTGCCGCAGGTCGAGCAGTTGCGCACTCTGATCTTCAGCTCGCCGGGGCCCGCGGTCGGCTCGGGCGCCTCCTCGACCCGCAGGTCCCCTGGCGCGTGGAATCGGGCGACTTTCACGACAACTCCTTCATGACGGTCTCGACCTCGCTCGCCTCGCGCAGAGTGCGCGCGCGTTCGGGATCGAGCAGGATCTCGGCGAGCTCGGCCAGCAGCGCGACGTGGCCGTCGCCCCTGGCGGCGATGCCGACGCAGAGCGTGACGCGCTCGCCGTCCCAGTCGACGCCGTCGGGGAAGCGCACCACGCAGATGGCATCACGCAGGATGGCCTCCCTGCTGACGCCGTGCGGGATGGCCACCCCCTCGCCCACGTAGGTCGAGATGGAGCGCTCGCGCTCCAGCATGGCCTCGACGTACGGCTCGGCCACCGCCCCCGTCTCCACCAGGAGCAGGCCGCAGCGCCTGATCGCCTCCTCGCGGCTGTCGGCGTGCTCGTGCAGGAGCACCGCCCGCCGTTCCAGGACGTCACGCACCGACCGTCCCGCCCTTCTTGATCGTGGCGATGAGCCGGGTGACGGCCGGATCGCCGAGGAAGATCTGGAACGGCACGAGCACCGCGCCGGGCGCGGCCGCCGCCCGCGCGCGGGCGGCAAGGCCCGCGTGGCACAGCACGACGTCGGCGTCGGCGGGGATGGAGTTGACCGGAGTGTGCTCGACCGTGACGCCGGTGTCCTTGAGCTGCTTGCGCACGGTGGTGGCCAGCATGACGCTGCTGCCCATGCCCGCGTCGCAGGCGATCACGATCTTGTGGATGTCCTTGCTGTCGATGCTGGTCATGACGCCTCCTGGGCGGCGGGCTGGGTCGTGTATTCCGATGCGGTCTCGTCCTGCGCTGCCTCGTCGGGTTCCTTCTCGCCGCGTCCGAAGCCGAGCAGGAGGGAGGCGACGGCGAAGCTGGCGGCGGTGGCCAACAGGATGCCCGCGGCCACGCCGAACCAGCCGCCCTTGGGCGTGACGGCGAGGTAGGCGAAGATGCTGCCGGGCGACGGGGTGGCCACCAGGCCCGCGCCGGTGATCATGAAGGTGAAGACGCCGGCCGCGCCGCCCGCGATGACCGCGATGATCAGGCGCGGCTTCATCAGGACGTAGGGGAAGTAGATCTCGTGGATGCCGCCGAAGAAGTGGATGATCATGGCGGCGGGCGTGCTCGGCCGTAGTGCCCTCGGCCCGAAGAACAGGTAGGCCAGCAGCAGGCCGAGCCCAGGGCCCGGGTTGGACTCCAGCATGAACAGGATCGACTTGCCCTGCTGCACCGCCTCCGCGACGCCCAGCGGGCCGAGCACGCCGTGGTTGATCGCGTTGTTGAGGAACAGCACCTTGGCCGGCTCGATCAGCACCGAGGCCAGTGGCAGCAGGCTGTGGCCGATGAGCCAGCCCACCCCGCTGCCCGCCGCCTCGGTGACCACCTTGACGATGGGCCCGATGCCCCACACGCCGAGCAGCGCCATCGCGCCGCCGACGATGCCGGCGGTGAAGTTGTCGACCAGCATCTCGAAGCCGGCCTTGGTGCGCTGCTCGGTGAACCTGTCGACCAGTTTGAGCACGTAGGCGGCCAGCGGTCCGATGACCATCGCGCCGAGGAACATCGGGATCGTCGCCCCGACGACGACGCCCATGGTCGCCACCGCGCCGACGACCGCGCCGCGCTGGCCGTGGACCATCCTGCCGCCCGTGTAGCCGATCAGGACCGGCAGCAGGGTGGTGATGATCGGGCCGACCAGGGCGGCCAAGGACGCGTTCGGCAGCCAGCCGGTGGGGATGAACAGGGCGGTGATGAGACCCCACGCGATGAACGCGCCGATGTTAGGCATGATCATCCCGGCCAGGTGGCCGCCGATGCGCTGGATGGTCGCTTTGACGCCGGTCCCGTAGACCGGGGGAGTGTAGGTGTCAGCCATGGGGGTGGCTCCTTACGGGGTGGTGGCTCCCAGAGGCATGGAGGGGTCGAAGGGGCGCATGAGCACCCGGTCTCGGTGGATGTCGCAGGGGTGGGGCATGCGACTGCCCGGCAGGCCGACGGCCGCGGCCGCCCAGGCCAGGGCCTCGATCAGGGCGCTTTCGCCGCTCGCGCCCGCGGCCAGGAAGCCCGCCAGCATGGCGTCGCCCGCGCCGACGGTGCTGCGCGGCTCCTCGACGCTGCTCTCGCCGTAGCGGACGGCGCCGTCGGTGACCAGGATCGCGCCGTCGGCGCCGAGGCTGGCCAGCACCGTGCGCGCGCCCGCGGCGCGCAGCTTCTCCGCGGCCTCGACGGCGTCGCCCATACGGGTGATGGACATACCCGTCGCCTCGGCCAGCTCCTCGCGGTTCGGCTTGACCAGCGCGGGCCCCGCGGCCAGCGCGGCCAGCAGCGCCGGACCGCTGGTGTCGACGGCGACGTGGATGCCCGCGCTGGAGAAGCGCTCGCACAGGCGCGCGTAGACGTCGGGCGGCACCTCGGGCGGCAGGCTGCCGGAGGCGACCACCCAGTCGGCCGAGTGCGCCGCCGACAGCACCGCGTCGGCGATCGTGTCGAGCTCGGCCGCAGACAGAGCGGTGCCCGGCTCGTTGATCTTGGTGATGGTGCCGTCGGGCTCGGCCAGCGTCACGTTGGAGCGGGTGGCCCCCCGCACCGGTACGGTCACCATGTCCAGGCCCTCGGCCGACAGCAGGTCGATCAGCCGGCGTCCCTCGTCACCCCCGTACGGCACGACCGCGCACGAGGCGACGTCGTTGGCCAGCAGCGCCCTGGAGACGTTGACACCCTTGCCCCCCGGATCGAGCCTGGCCGCGGCCGCCCTGATCACCGCGCCCCTGTCGAGCGAGCTCACCTCGATCGTTCGGTCGAGGCTCGGGTTGAGCGTCAGCGTGAGGATCATGCCCGCACCACCTGGGGACCCGCGGCCGAGACGTCGGCGGCGGTCGCCGCGTCCAGGCCCGTGTCGGTGATCAGCACGTCGATCTCGGCCAGGGTGGCGAACCTGGCCAGGCACGTGTTGGTGAACTTGGTGTGGTCGGCCAGCAGCACGCTGCGCTGCGCCGCGGCGATCATCGCCCGCTTGATCGCCGCCTCGGCGGGGTCGGGGGTGGTCAGGCCCTTGGCCACCGAGCAGCCGTTGGTCGCCATGAACGCCACGTCCACGTGCAGGTCGGCCAGGGGGCGCAGGGCCCAGTCGTCGACGGTGGCCAGCGTCCGGCCGCGCACCCTGCCGCCGAGCATGATGACGTTGAGGTTCGCCCTTGCGGCCAGCACCGAGGCCAGCGGGGGCGAGTTGACCACCACCGTCAGCTCCCTGTCGGCGGGCAGCACCTGCACCAGGCGCCCGGTCGTGGATCCGGCGTCGATGATCACCGATCCGTCCTCCGGCAGCTCGGCGAGCGCCGCCTTGGCGATGCGTTCCTTCTCGGCGGTCAGCACCTCGTCGCGGGCGGCCAGCGCGGGCTCGAAGCCCAGGCGTTCGACGGGGATCGCCCCTCCGTGCACCCGCCGCAGCACGCCCGCGCGCTCCAGGGCGGTCAGATCACGGCGGATGGTCTCGGTCGTGACGTCGAACTCCTCGGCGAGCGTCACCACGTCCACGCGACCGGCGTCACGGGCCATGCGCAGGATCTGCTGCTGGCGCTCCTCGGCGTACATGTTGTTGATTCACCGCCGTTTCCGTTTGGTTTCCCCTTTGTTTATAGCCGGATGTGTTGGTACGTCAAGGTCTGATAGATATGTGCGGATGCGAACCAAGCCCTGGGCAGCCGTGGCGGCCGCCGTACCCCTGCTGATCGGGACTCCCGCGCTGGCCGCGGCGCCGCCGAAGGTTCCCGCGGGCACGACGGCGGGATACGTGGTCTTCGACAGGGTGGCGGGGAAGATCGTCGCCCATCGGCTGGCGCACAGGGCCTTCAGGTCGGCGTCGGTGATCAAGATCCTGATCGCGATCGACTTCCTCGAGCGGACGGCCAAGCCGACCGGCCGCGACCTGGCCACGCTGAAGGTCATGCTGCGCTCCAGCGACGACGACGCGGCCTCGGCCCTGTGGGACAGGGGCGGCAAGGGGAAGATCGTCACCCGTATGGCGGGGAAGCTCGGCCTGGCCGACACCAGCCCGCCGCCCGCCGCCAAGCCAGGCTTCTGGGGCTACACCTCGCTGAGCGCCTACGACGTGGCCAGGACCTACCGCTATCTCCTGGACCGAGCCGACACCAGGGTCCGCGACCTGATCATCGGGCACCTGCGCCAGGCCACCCCGTGCGGCACCGACGGCTTCGACCAGTACTTCGGCATCCCGCGCGGCCTGCCCAAGCCGTGGGCGGTCAAGCAGGGCTGGTCCGGCTTCGGCACGGTCCCGCCGGTCAAGTGCTCACCCACCGGAGCGGGCGGCCCGCTGGTCACCCCCCAGTCACAGGCGCGGGTCCCGCAGGTGCCCGACCTCGGCAGGCCCGTCCTGCACACCACGGGCCTCGTCGGCAAGGGCGACCGGCTCATCTTCGTGCTGCTCACCGCCCATCCCGCGGGCGGCAGGTGGAGCGACTCGGTCAAGCGCACCACCACCCTGGCGCGCGACCTCTACCGCAGCGTCTCCATGTAGGCGGCGTAGACCTTCTTCGGCACGCACATCCGCCACGCCTCGGTCACCAGCTCGCGCATCTCGGGCACGTCGATGGCGGCCATCCGCGCCTCCACCCAGTGGAAGCGCAGGTCGCTCTCGCGCGGCATGAAGAACTTGCCGGGCTCGGCGGCGACCAGCGCCTCGCGCTCCTCCTTGGGGAAGCCGAACCCCATGGTCGTCTCGTCCCTGGAGAAGGCGACATAGACGATCGAGCCCACCCGGAACTTCACCCGATCGCGGATCAGATGCTCGGAGGAGCGGGGCAGCCGCGAAGCCAGGCCGCGCACGTCGTCGACGGTGATCACACACCCAATCTAATGCCGGTTTCATCCTGGTTCACCTGGGCAGTCGCGATTTATGAAAGTCATCGTGGTCGGCGCGACGGGCAACGTCGGAACCAGCGTTCTGCAGGCACTCGAGGCCGAGCCGCTCGTCACCTCCATCGTCGGCGTCGCGCGCCGCCGCCCCCGATGGAGCCCAGGGCCCAAGACGACCTGGCATGCCGCCGACGTGGCCGACGACGACCTCACGGCGGTGTTCGAGGGGGCCGGCGCCGTCGTGCACCTGGCGTGGCTGTTCCAGCCGACCCGCGACCCCGCCATCACCTGGCGTGCCAACGTCCTCGGCAGCATGGCGGTCTTCCGCTCCGTCGCCCAGGCCAGGGTGCCCGTGCTGGTCCACGCCTCCTCCGTCGGCGCCTACTCGCCGGGACCGAAGGATCGCCGCGTCGACGAGTCGTGGCCCACCCACGGCTGGCCGCGCGCCGCCTACGGCAGGGAGAAGGCCTATGTCGAGCGCGTCCTCGACGTGTTCGAACGCGATCATCCGGACACCAGGGTCGTCAGGATGCGGCCCGCGTTCATCTTCAAGAGGGAGGCGGCCAGCGAGCAGCGGCGGCTGTTCGGCGGGCCCTTCCTGCCGGGCAAGATGATGCGCCGCGTGCCGCTCATCCCCGACATCCCCGGTCTGCGGGTGCAGGCCCTGCACGCGTCCGACGCCGCCGAGGCCTACCGCCTCGCCATCGTCTCCGACGTGTCGGGGGCCTTCAACCTCGCCGCCGAACCCGTCCTCGGCCCCGCCGAACTGGCCGAACTGTTCGGCGCCCGCCTCGTGCCGCTCTCGCCGTGGCTGGCCAGGAGCGCCGTGGCGGCCGGCTGGCACGCGCGCCTCATCCCCTCCTCGCCAGGACTGCTCGAGATGGCGCTCAACCTGCCCATCCTCGACACCACCAGGGCGCGCACCGAACTGGGCTGGCAGCCCCAGTACGGCGCGGCGCAGGCGATGCGCGAGATGCTCGACGGGCTGGCGGGCGGCGCGGGCATGGACACCCCGCCCCTGGCGCCCGGCCACCTGAAGGAGGAGTTCACCACAGGAGTGGGCGCCAAGCCTTAGCGGGCTCCTCCGCAGACCCGTGGGCCCCGGTGCCATGGCCGGGGCCCGCGAACGCTCAGGGCGTCAGCAGCACCTTGATCGCCCCGTCGAGCTTCTTCTGGAAGATCTCGTAGCCGCGCGGCGCCTCCGCCAGCGGCAGCCTGTGCGTGGCCAGGTCAAGGACGCCGAGCGGGTCGGAATCGTCCATGACCAACGGCATCAGCCGCGGAATCCAGCGGCGCACGTGCGCCTGGCCCATGCGGATCGTCAGCCCCTTGTCGAACATCCTCAACATGGGAAGCGGGTCGGTCATCCCGCCGTAGACGCCCGAGATGGAGACCGTGCCGCCGCGCCGTACCGCGTCGATGCAGTCGTTGAGCGCGGCCAGCCGGTCCATGCCCGCGGTGCGCATCAGCGGCGCGGCCAGAGCGTCGGGCAGCAGGCCCGTGACGGCGTGCCCGAGCTTGGCGACGGGCGAGCCGTGCGCCTCCATGCCGACCGCGTCGATGACCGAGTCGGTGCCCCTGCCGCCGGTCAGGTCGCGCACCTTGCCGGGAACGTCCCGGTCGCGGGCGTCCAGCACCTCGACACCGTGCCGCCTGGCCATCTCCAGGCGCTCGTCGACGCCGTCGACGCCGATCACCCGGTAGCCGCGATGTTTGGCCACGCGAGTGCACATCTGGCCGATGGGGCCGAGGCCGAAGACCGTGAGGCTGCCTCCGTCGGGGACGTCGGCCCACTCCACGGCCTGCCACGCGGTCGGCAGCACGTCCGACAGGAACAGGAACCTCTCGTCGGGCGGACCCTCCGGCACGCCGATCGGGCCGAACTGGGCCTGCGGGACCCGCAGGTACTCCGCCTGACCGCCGGGGACCTCGCCGTACAGCTTGGTGTAGCCGAACAGGGCGGCGCCCATGCCGTACTCGCGTACCTGCGTGGTCTCGCACTGCGCGTACAGCTCCAGCCGGCACAGGTGGCAGTGCCCGCAGGAGATGTTGAACGGGACCACCACCCGCTCGCCGGGCCGGATGTCGCCCACCGCCGAGCCGACCTCCTCCACCACGCCCATCGCCTCGTGGCCGAGGACGTCGCCCTCGCCCATGAACGGGCCGAGCACCTCGTACAGGTGCAGGTCGGAGCCGCAGATCGCGGCGGAGGTGACCCTGATGATCGCGTCCGTGGGTTCCTTGATGGCGGGGTCGGGAACGTCCTCGACCCGGACGTCTCGCTTGCCGTGCCAGGTGAGTGCCTTCATGCCGTCCCGCTACCCGGGCCACGCCCCTTGGCACCGGCGACCGCCATGAATTGTCGGTGGCCTGTGCGAGCATGCCCTGTGCCTCTTCCTCCCACCCTCGTCACGGTCAGCGAGGGCCACAGGCTGGCGGTCCGACGCAGCGGCCACGGCGGTGTGCCACTGCTGCTCCTGCACGGTTTTCCCTGCACGAGCCTGATCTGGTCCCACAACATCGAGCCGCTGGCCGAGGCCGGGTTCGACGTCGCCGCGCCGGACCTTCGCGGCTACGGCGACTCGGATTTCGCCCCAGACGGCTTCTACGACTTCGCGGCGTTCAACGCGGACCTGGCCGGCCTGCTGGACGCCTTCGGCTGGGAGCGCGCCGTCGTGGCGGGCCATGATCTGGGAGCGATGGTGGCGATCGACCTGGCCAACCGCCACCCGGACAGGGTCGACCGCCTGGTGGTGCTCGACGACTCGATGCCCGACCTTCCCGACGCCTTCGCCGCGGCCGGAATCCCCGCGGGCGTCCCGAAACCGGCGATCTACGACTACCAGCGCCGCCAGGGGTTGCACGCCGACGAGCTCGTCGCCGAGCTGGACACCCCCGAACGGCGGCGACGCTACATCGCCGAGTTCTTCGGGCACCGGATGTGGTGTCCGCCCAACGCGTTCAGTGACGCGGACCTGGCCGTGCTCACTGAACCGTACGCCGACGCCGACCGGCTGCGCGCCTCGTTCGCCGACTACGAGGTGGTGATGGGCACCCGCCCCATGTCGGGCCCGGAGTTGACCGACAGGCCGGTCCGGCAGCCGACGCTGGTGCTCATCGGCCCCGACCAGGTGACTGTCGGCGAGCACGTCGCCGAACGGTGCGCGATCGCCTTCCCGCAGGTCGTCGGCCCGTTCTGGGTGCCGGGCGCCGGCCATTTCATGCCCTGGGAGAAGCCGAGCGTGGTCAACCGCGCCATCGGCTTCTTCTGCGGAGACCTCCTGAAGAGGTGAAGCCGCGCTCCGCGCTCAGATCCTAGAGGGTTCCCGCCGCCGCCCTGCGGTGCATGGACGCGGCCAGCACCGAGCCGAACACGACGTGCGCGAGGCCCATCACCAGCTGCCTGCCGGGCCGGTCGCGATGGATGGGCGGTATCGAGGTCAGCGCGGGCACCCAGCCCTCGTAGCTGGCCAGCCAGATGGCCAGGCCGTACGCGACCCCGACCGGCAGGGGCGCCCCCCGGCCCCTGGTCACGAGCGCGAGCAACGCCCCCGCGCCCGCGCCGAACGCGTAGTGCGCCAGCACCGCCACCTGCTTCTCACCGGGCTTGGGCCGGCGGGGATGGCCGGGCAGCAGGGAGCGGACGACGCGCTTGGGCGGGTTTTCGCGCATCAACCCGGCCTTGTCGCCGGCGAGCATGACCGCGCTCATGGCCGTGGTGGCTGTGGCCCCGGCGAGCGCCCCTCTGGCGAGTTCACGAATCATGTGGGGCCGCCTGCCCGCACGCGGTCAGGAGAAACGGGGCAGGGTCCGGTCGTACAGCCAGCCGGAGAACACCGGGGCGAGCGGGCGGGAGGTGTGGCGCTGCGCGTGGGCGACGAACGCGTCGGTGGTCACGGTGGAATGCCGGTTCTCGGCCGTCCACGCGCGCACCATCCCGAAGAAGGCCGGATCGCCCATCTCCTCCCGCAGCCGGTGCACCGTGAGCGCGCCGCGCTTGTAGACGCGGTCGTCGAACAGGCGGCGAGGCCCCGGGTCGGCGAGCGTGAAGTCCTGCGGCATGACCGCCAGCCTCTGGTGCCAGCGTTTGGCGTGCGCGGCGGCGGGCTCGCCGCCCGAGGCCTCCGACCAGAGCCACTCGGCGTAGGCGGCGAAGCCCTCGTGCAGCCAGATGTCGTTCCAGCTGCCGATGGTCAGGCTGTTGCCGAACCACTGGTGGGCCAGCTCGTGCGCGACCAGCCGTTCGGAGCCGCGCCGCCCGTCGACGTGGTTGCGCCCGAAGATCGACAGGCCCTGCGCCTCGATCGGGATCTCCAGCTCGTCGTCGGCGATGACCGCGGTGTAGGCGTCGAAGGGGTAGGCGCCGAACCTGTCGCTGAACAGCGCCAGCATCTCGCCCTGCCGGCCGAAGTCGTTCCTGGCGCGGGCGGCGAGCCTGGCAGGGTAGGCCAGCCCGTCACCGATCTGGTAGCGGCCGATCTGGACGGTGGCCAGATAGGTGGCCATCGGGTCGGTACGGGAGAAGATCCAGGTGGTGTTGCCCCCCGCGCGCCGCTTGAGCGCCAGGGAGCCGTTGGTCAGCACCTGGTACGGCGAGGCGGTCGTCACCGTCATGGTGTAGGTCGCCTTGTCGTCCGGTCTGTCGTTGCAGGGGAACCACGAGGGCGCGCCGATCGGCTGGCTGGCCACCAGCGCGCCGTCGGTCAGCTCCTCCCAGCCCACGCCGCCGAAGGGGCTGGAGACCGGCTGCGGCTTGCCCGCGTAGGCGACCTCGACGCCGATCGCCGCCCCGGCGGGACGCGACCTGCCGAGCGGCACCCTGAGCCTGCCCGCCCGGTGGACGTGGAGGACGCGGACGCCGTCGACCTTGACCGAGTTCACGGTGAACGGGCCCAGATCGAGCTCCAGGTCGCTCACCGGCTCCGCGGTCTCGACCGACAGCGTGGCCAGGGCGCCCAGCCAGTTCGTCGACACGCGGTAGCGCAGGTCGAGGTCGTAGTGCGTGACTCCGAAACGCGGGTCCCCATGCCCGGGGAAGTAGGGCGTCACCGCCATGGCGAGATGGGGTTGCCGAACCAGCGAGTCCCCTCGGGCACGTTCTCCCCCCGCATCACCAATGAGGCGGGGCCGACAGTGGCGTGCGCGCCGATCGTCGCGGCGGGCAGCACGACCCCGTGGGGGCCCAGCGTAGCGCCGGCGGCGAGGTCGACGGTGTCGATGCTCATGACCCGATCATGGAACAGATGCGTCTGCAGGACGCAACCGCGGTTGACACACGCGCCGTCTCCGAGGCTCACCAGGTCCGCCTCGGGCAGCCAGTAGGTGTGGCAGGAGACCCCACGCCCGATGCGTGCCCCGAGCGAGCGCAGCCACACGTTCAGCGGTGCCGTGCCCAGCCACGGGTCGGCGAACCAGGGCGCGGCCAGCATCTCGACGAAGTTGTCGGCCAGCTCGTTGCGCCACACGAACGAGCTCCACAGCGGCCGGTCACCGGCGGCGATCCGGCCCAGGAGCGCCCACTTGGCCAGGCTGGCCACCGCGGCGGCGACCACTCCCGCCGCCAGAAGCACCACGCCGCTCAGCAGGGCGGCGGCGGCCGTGCCGTACGTGGAGGCGATCCACAGCAGCGCGCCCGCGGTCAGCGCCGCCAGCGCGGCCGTGCAGGTGGCCGGCACCAGGCGGCACAGCTCGACCAGCGCGCGAGCGGCCTTCAACCGCGCGGGCGGGTCGTAGGTGCGGCTGCGGTCGCCTCCCTGGCTGGTACGGCGCAGCTCCACCGGCGGCATACCCAGGTAGGACGAGCCCGACTTCGCCTTCTTCGGCGTTGCCGACAGCACGCCGACCAGGCCGTCCTTGGGCACCTTGCGGCCCGGAGCGGTCATGCCGGAGTTGCCGAGGAAGGCGCGTTTGCCGATGCGGGCCTCCGCGATCCGCATCCACCCGCCGTCCAGCTCGTACGGGGCGACCATCGTGTCGTCGGCCAGGAACGCGCCGTCGCCGACCGAGGTCATGGAAGGCAACGCGAGCACCGTGGAAAGCTCGGCGTCGCGGCCCACCTTCATGCCGAGGGCGCGCAGCCAGCTCGGCGTCAGGATGCTGGCGTACAGCGGGAACAGCCACACCCTGGCCGAGGACATCAGCCTGCCCGTCGCCCACGCCTGCCAGGCCGCCCGGCTGTGCACGGGGTACTGGCCGGGAACCATTCCGATGGCGAGCAGCCGCACGCCCACGAGCGTGACCAGCGCGAACGCCATCATCCCCGCGACCGTGGCCAAGGGGAGCGCCCACAGCGTGTTCGTCGCCAGCAGCACCGCGAGGGCGGCGCCGATCCCGACGGCGGGCAGCAGGCTCAGCGCGAGCGCCGAGATCGCGTACATCCCGACCCAGAACCGCGACCTGGACGGCCGCTCATCGGCCCTGCGCGCCTTGCCCTGCCTGGTGGCGGGCGCGCCCGCCCACCTCGTGCCGGAGGGGATCGCGCCCTGGACCGCCGAGCCCGGCGCGACCTGCGCGTGCTTGCCGATCTTCGTGCCGGGCAGCAGCGTCGAGCGCGATCCGACCGACGCGCCCACGCCGATCCTGATCTCGCCGACGCGCACCTGGTCGCCGTCGTACCAAACGCCGCTCAGGTCGACCTCGGGCTCGACGGAGGCGCCCCTGCCGAGCCTGAGCATGCCGGTGATGGGCGGCGCCGAGTGCAGGTCGGCGTCGGCGCCCACCTGCGCGCCCAGCAGCCTGGCGTACCACGACATCAGCGGCGCGCTGCCCAGGTCGGGCAGTCCGAGCCTGGCCGCGAACTGCTCGGCGAACCACAGCCGAAGATGGACGGCGCCGCCGCGCGGATAGCGCCCAGGCTTGAGTCCACGCAGCAGCAGCCGGGCGACGCCCGCCGACAGCGCGAGCCGTCCCGGCGGCGACAGCAGCGCCAGCGCGCCCGCCGCGACCCACCACCACGACAACACCGGCGTCCACAGCAGGTTGACCAGCGCCGCGACCACGACGAGGAAGCGCAGCCCCGTCACGGTCATCAGCGGCACCATGAGCGCCGCCTGCGCCAGCGACGCGCGCAGCGGCATGGGCGCGATCTCGCGCGCCCGGCCTCGGGCCTGCTGCGGCTGTTCGTCACCCAGCAGTTCGTGGAGCGCGCCGAACGTCGAGTGCTCGTAGAGGTCGGCGACGGTCACCTCGGGGTAGCGGACGCGCAGGGCGGACACCAGCCGCGCCGCGGCCAGGCTGCCGCCTCCCTCGGTGAAGAAGTCGGTCTCCGCACCCTCGGGCGCCACGCCGAGCACGGCCGCCCACTGCTCGGCCAGCCATCCGTGCTGCGCCTGCCGCTGGGGGAGCGGCCACGGCAGCGCGTTGCGGTCGATCTTGCCGGAGGTGCGGGTCGGCAGGTCCTCGACGACCGCCAGACGGGGGACGAGCGCGGCGGGCAAGGACTCGTGCAGCAGCTCCCTGGCCTCGGCCAGGTCGAAATCCTCCGCCGCGACGAGGTAGCCGACCAGCAGCTGGCCGCGCACGGCCGCCGCCGCGCCGGCCACTCCTGGCAGCGCCTGCAGGGCCGCGTCCACCTCACCGAGCTCGATGCGCCGGCCGCCCAGCTTGATCTGCTCGTCGGCGCGGCCCGCGAAGACCAGCCCCTCGGGCTCGGCGCGCACGAGGTCGCCGCTGCGGTAGGCGCGCTCCCAGCCCATGCTGGGCAGCGGTGCGTACTTCTCGGCGTCCTTGTCGGGGTCCAGGTAGCGGGCCAGTCCGACGCCGCCGATGATCAGCTCGCCGGTGCCGCCCATCTCGACCGGCTCGCCCCGCTCGTCGACGACCGCCAGGTCCCAGCCGTCCAGCGGCAGGCCGATCCGCACCGGGCCTTCGCCGGTCATCAGCGCCGCGCTCGCCACGACCGTGGCCTCGGTGGGGCCGTAGGTGTTCCACACCTCTCTGCCGGGTACGGCCAGCCGCGCCGCCAGCTCGGGAGGGCACGCCTCGCCGCCGAAGATCAGCAGGCGGACGTCGTCGAGCGTCTCGGCCGGCCACAGCGCCGCCAGGGTCGGCACGGTCGAGACGACCGTGATGCCGTGGGTGACCAGCCAAGGACCGAGGTCCATGCCGGTGCGCACCAGCGACCTGGGGGCGGCGACCAGGCACGCGCCATGGCGCCAGGCCAGCCACATCTCCTCGCAGGAGGCGTCGAAGGCCACCGACAGCCCGGCCAGCACGCGATCGCCAGGACCCAGAGGCCGCTCGGCGAGGAACAGGCCCGCCTCTGCGTCGACGAAGGCGGCGGCGTTGCGGTGCGTGACCGCCACGCCCTTGGGCTTGCCCGTCGAGCCAGAGGTGAAGATGATCCACGCGTCGTCGCCGGGGGCCGGCCTGCCGCCGGCCGTCAAGGGGGCCGGCTCGCCGTACACGGTGATCCGGTCGGTGACCGCCGCGCGGACGCCCGCCTCGGAGAAGACCAGCTCGGCGCGCTCGTCGGGGTCGTCGGCGTCCACGGGCACGTAGGCGGCGCCCGCGGTCAGCACGGCGAGGATCGTGATGTACAGCTCGGCCGTGCCCGACGGCACCCGCACGCCTACCCTGTCGCCGCGCCGTACCCCTGCCTCGGCCAGCTCGCCCGCCAGCCGCGCCACGCGGGCGCCGAGCTCCCGGTAGGTCAGCGAGACCTGGCCGTCGTCGAGGGCGGGCGCGTCGGGGTGGGCCGTCGTCGTCTCCTCGAGGATGTCGAGCAGGGTGCGCGGCGGCGCGGCCAGCGGACCCGCGGTGTAGACGGCGCGGGCGGCGAGCTCCAGCGGAGCGACCACGGACGGTAGCAAGGCGCGACTCCTGGGATTGAGGACAACAGGAAGCCAACGTGGCATTGTCGTCCGCTATTCCTATCTCATCGGACATTTCAACACAGCGTCTCTATATATGAGACATATCTTCTTAAAATATGAGAAGCGGAGCTAGTGTGCTGTCCCATGAACGCCATATATACCCACGGCCACCATGAGTCGGTCCTGCGCTCCCACCGCTGGCGCACCGCCGAGAACTCGGCCGCCTACCTGCTGCCTCACTTGAAGCCGCACATGAAGGTCCTCGAGGTCGGCGCGGGTCCTGGCACCATCAGCGCGGACCTGGCGGCCATGGTCGGCCACCTGACCGCGACGGAGGTGACGGCCGAGGCGCTGGAGCTGGCCAGGGCCGAGATCGCGGCGCGCGGCCTGACCAATGTCGACTTCGCCGTCGCCGACGCGCACGCGCTCGACTACCCCGACGACACCTTCTGCGTCGTCCACGCTCACCAGGTGCTGCAACACGTCGGCGACCCCGTGCGGGCCCTGCGCGAGATGCGCAGGGTCACCAGGCCCGACGGGTACGTCGCGGTCCGCGACAGCGACTACGCGGCCTTCGCCTGGTATCCGCGACTGCCTGCGCTGGAGGCGTGGATGGAGCTCTACCAGCGCCTTGCCCGCGCCAACGGCGGCGAGCCCGACGCGGGACGGCGCCTGCTGTCATGGGCCCGCGAGGCCGGCTTCACCGACATCACCGCCACCTCCTCCACCTGGTGCTTCGCCACCGACGGCGACAGGCAATGGTGGGGCGGCATGTGGGCGGAGCGGATCCTGCGCTCCGACATGGCGCGCCAGGCCCTGGCCTCCGGCGCGGCCACTCGGTCCGACCTCCAGCGGATCTCGGACGGCTGGCGCGAATGGGCCGCGTCCGGCGACGGATGGATGTCGATCCTGCACGGCGAGATCCTCTGCCGCGTCCGGCCGGACTAGATGCCCAGCGTGCGGACCCTCTCCCAAGCCGGATCGCGGTGCAGCACGACCTCGGTCCCGTCGAGCAGCTCGTCGGGGGCCGACACCATCACGATCTCGCCCACGGCCTCCATCTGAAGGAGCAGGTCGCGCACTCTGGGCCCGACGGGCAGCCGTCCGGGGGGCAGGTCGAGCATGGCCCTGACGGTGTCGGCGACCTCCGACAGGTGGAAGGGGCCGCTGGCCTGCCGTACGAGGTCGCGCACGACCGGCAGCGTGATGAGCTGCTCGGCCTCGAGGTGGGCCAGCTCCCAGATCAGCTGCTCGCGGCGGCGTCCCGTGCCCGCGCACGCGCGGCAGGCGCGGGTCAGGCCGGGCACGACCTCCTCCTGCGTGGAACCCAGGCATGCGGTGCACTTGTCATCGTTCGTCATCGCCCGCCACTGTACTAAAACACATTAAACCTATTAGGTTTGCGGGTTATTGGACGGGGTGGGAGACTGGTGGCATGAGCCCGATCGAGGCCCCTGTGCAGGCCGCCGTTGAGGCCGCACAGTGGATCCGCGCGTGCGCCGTCGACGATGCCCGAGGCCGCCACTGGAAAGCAGGCGAACGCGCGGCGCTCCCGCACAGGCCCGCCTCGCTCTACTCAGGCGCGGCCGGCATCGTGCTGTTCTTCCTCGAGCTGGCCGCGGCCACAGGAGACGACTCCTACCTGGAGGACGCCGCCGAAGGCGCCAGGTACCTGGCGGCCGTCTGGCCCGAGCAGAGCGACCCCACCTTCCACGACGGCCTGGCGGGCGTGGTGTTCGCGCTGGCGGAGGCGGGCTGGGTCATCGACGACGCCTTCACCGTCGCCGCCTCCCGCGCCGCCGATGTGCTGGCGGCCGCGGGACCCACCTGGACGGGCGATCCGTGCCAGCGCGGCGACGGCGGCATCATCCTCACCCTGCTGCACGCCTCCGCCCTGCTCGGCGAACCCGCCTACGAGCGGGTCGCCGTCGAGGCGGGCCTGCGCATCGCCGACCTGCCCGTCCCGGGCCACCGCTTCGGCGCCGAGCCGCCCGCCGACCTTCCCGTCGACGCCGTCACCCCCGGCTTCCTGTCCGGTACGGCAGGCACCGCCTTCCTCCTGGCCCGCCTCCACGCGGTGACGGGCGAGCCCCGCTTCCACGACGCGGCCGCCAGAGGCGCCGGCTTCGTCAGGGCGGTCAGCGAGGTCAACGGCTCCTGCGCGCTGGTGCCCCACCACGTTCCGCAGGGCCGCCACCTGCACTACCTCGGCTTCTGCTCGGGCTCGGCTGGTGTGGCCAGGATGTTCCACGAGCTGGGCGACACCGCATGGGTGGAGCGGCTGGCACACGGCATCCTCACCAGCGGCGTGCCGTACCGGCGGACTCCGGGGTTCTGGAACGTCATGTGCCAGTGCTGCGGCGCGGCCGGGCTGCTGGAGCTGTTCGTCGGGTTGTGGGCGGCCACGGGCCACGAGGAGTACCGGGCCTTCGCCCTCACCCTCGGCGAGCACCTGGTCGGCGCGGCGAGGCAGGGGCGGTGGTGGCAGGCCTACCGCAGGCTGCGGCCCGCTGAGGTCACCGCCGACACCGGCTACATGGTGGGCGCGGCGGGCATCGGCGCGGCGCTGCTGCACCTGGACGCGGCCGAGCGCGGCGACAGCCGCAGGCTCATCCTGCTGCCGGACAACCCCTTCCCGCTGACGGTGCGCTCAGGACTGTCGTAGGCCCACGCGCACTCCTTCACGCCCGCGGCGAACCCGCGCCGAACGCGCCGGCCCCGCTCGGCCCCGCCCGGCGCCGTGGTCAGCAGAACCGTGAGGGCGTCCTGCCCTGCCGGTCGTCGCCCGCTCCGAGCAGCGCCCTCGTCAACGCCTGCGCGCCACCTGACCGATCGAGCGATCACCGCGCTGGCACAGGTCGACGATCTCGGCTTTGAACTCCGGCGTGAACGAGCGGCGAGGACGTTTCTTCTTCCCCGTGCTCTCCATGATGGACATCCTTTCGGGGACGAGGTCGATCGAGCCCGGCGCTTCCGCATGGAAGGCCGGGCTTTTTCGCGCCGAGAATTGGCTCGCCCGGTCACCGTAGGGCGACCGAACCCACCCACAGGCTGGCGCGGGATCCAGCATCGCTGCCGCCCGTGCTGGCCGGGGAGCCGACATGCCGGGGCCGCAGGACGGCTGGCGCGCCTGCCCGGAGGAGACGCTGCAAGGGACCTCTCGGGGCAGGCGCTCTGGGCCGTCTGCCCGCGCGGCACGGCAAGAGAGCGTGCCGGCGCACACGCTCGTGCGCCGGCACGCTCTCGAGGGGCTCAACGCACCAGGAAGGCGCGCTCGACGGTTTGGCTGACCGTGGCGCCCGCGCTGTCGCGGGCCGTGAGCCGCAGGGAGACCGAGTCGCCCGAGCGCGGCAGGTTCAGCAGCAGGGCACGCCAGGTGTCACGGCCCGTCGGCACGGCCGCGGCCCGATGCCACGACTTGCCGTCGGAAGAGACCTCGACGGTGACCTTGGTGATCGGCTTGGTCGCGCCCTCCATGCGCTGCAGCCGTAGTGGCAGTGCCATCAGACCGGGGCGGGTGGCGTTGTTCACGTCGAGCTCGGGTTCGGCCCGCAGGACGAACAGCGGCACCGGGCCGGCGCCCGCCGAGGTGAACGACCACTCGGTTGTGAGCTTGGACGACAGCTCGGTGGCCCGGGGGTCGGCCGTGCCCTCGACACGCAGCTGGAAACGCCCCGAGCCGGGCGCGACGGGCAGGGTCACGGTGTAGTTGGGCAACTGCTCGGCCGTCGCGACGACCTTGCCGTCGCGCAGCAGAGTGGTCGTGCCCTCGCCGAAGTCGCTGCTGCCGGTGACGCGGTCGCGCCCGGCCGCGTGCCACAAGGGCAGGCTGCCGACCTTGATCGCGTCATCGGTCCTGGTCACCAGGGTCCGATCCCGCAGGGCCGTACCCACCACCCCCGAGTTCCACCGCTCGTGTTCCTGCCGACCGGCGCGGTAGGCGCGCGCGTCGGCGTGCTCTATCGTCTGATGCAGCCGCCCGCTCGGCATCGTCTCCAGGGCCCGCTCCCAGGGGATGCCGGGAGTGAAGTGCCAGGACTGGGTCACGGGCAAGGCGGTGATCGTCTGGCTCCAGCCCGTGTAGCCGTCGCCGAGGGGTCCGCCCGCCGTGGGCCCGGCGCCCGGCGCGCCGATGGCGTCCGCCCGCAAGGTGGCCAGGTCGGCGCGCACCTTGCCCAGCTCGCGATCACGCACCCGCAGCTCGCCCGGCACCACGCCGTCCTTGCGCAGCACGAGGTTGTAGACATAGGGGCTGTCGGTGAACGTGCCGTCCGAGCGCTGGGCGGCGAGCTGGGTGAACTTCTCGAAGCGGAACCCGGGCGCCTTGGCGGTGGTGGGCGCGACACGGAAGCGCAGCGGGTCGGGTGCGACGTTGCGCGGCAGGGAGAAGCGGTCGATGGAGAAGCTCGCCGCCCATTCCTGGCCGTCCGTCCGCTTCTGGAAGAAGACGAACTCCTCTCCCGTCGTCTTGGCGTCAGGCCGGTCGGTCTTGACCTCCATCATCTTGGCGGTGCGGGCGTCGAAGACGACCTCGCGATCGCCCTTCACCTCCAGGCCGGTGATCGGCACGACGCTGAGCTCCCCGTGCCCGTCGGGGAACACGGTCCGCATGACGGTGTAGGCCAGGTAGCGGCCGGCCGGTACGCGGATCGGGCCCTCACTGTCGCCGTGGTTGATGCCCATGTCGATGAGCGGGCCGCCGTCCTCGGGCATCAAGGTCATCGGCATGAAGTCCTCGGAGTCGTCGGGGACGGTGCCGAGCTGGTCGATCAGCTTGACGTGCAGGTCGTAGCTCTCCGGCTCCTTGCCGAAGCTAACCAGCGTCGACAGGGCCACGCCCTCGGCCGAGGCGGCGATCCGCCCGCCGTAGGCGGTGGTGGAGGCCGCCTTGGGCGCGGCGGTCACGGTGACCGGCGCGCTGCCGCCCGCCGGGACGGTGACCCGCGCGGCGCTCAGCGTGAACACACCCTGCGGCGCGGCATTCCCTGCGAGGTCGGTGGCCTCCAGGGCGAGGTTCAGGGTGACGGGCGCGCTGCCGGTGTTGCGGTAGGTGAGGGTGCGCTCGATGGGCTTTTCCTCATACGGCCAGCGCAGGTGGCCGAAGGCGAGCGTGCCGGTGTCGGCGGCGACGCTCTGCCGTACCGCCTTGGCCACGTCGAGACGGCCGGTGCCCGACTCCCAGACGTTCTCGCCGGTCTTGGCCGAGCCGACCAGGGCGGCCTTGATCTCTCGCGAGGTCCAGCCGGGGTGCTGCTGGGCGAGGATGGCCGCGGCGCCCGCGACGTGCGGGGTGGCCATCGAGGTCCCCGACATCCGCACGTGCCCGCCGGTGCCCGCCTCGGCCGCGGCAATGGCCACGCCGGGAGCGGTCAGGTCGGGCTTGAGCGCGAAGTCGCCCGCCCGGGGACCGCGGCTGGAGAAGCTCGCGAGCTTGTCGGCGGAGTCCACGGCGCCGACGGTGAGCGCGGCGTCGGCGCTGCCGGGGCTGCCCAGGCTGCCCGCGCGGGGGCCTTCGTTGCCCGCCGCGATGACGAAGAGCATGTCGCGCTCGGCGGAGTAACGCTCGACGGCCTGCTCCAGCGGGTCCAGTCCGGCCTGGTCGGGGGCGCCTAGGCTCATGTTGACGATCTTGGCGCCCTGCTGGGCAGCCCACTCGATGCCCTCGATGATGTCGGAGGTGTAGCCGCTGCCCGCATCGTCGAGCACCTTGCCGTTGAGCAGCCGGGCGCCGGGCGCGACGCCCTTGCGCGCGGGCGTGCCCGCCACGCCCTGACCGGCGATGGTGGAGGCCACGTGGGTGCCGTGCCCCTGGCGGTCCACGGCGTCGGCACTCTGGCTGAAGTTGGCCGCCGCCTCCACGCGCCCGGCCAGGTCAGGGTGGCGGTCGTCGACGCCGGTGTCCAGCACGGCCACCTTGACGCCCTCACCGGTGAAACCGGCCTGCCATGCCTGCGGCGCGCCGACCTGCGGCACGCTGCGGTCGAGTGTGGCCTTGACGGGCGCGTCCAGCCACACCTTCTGCACCGACCGGTCCTGACTGAGCTGAGCCCAGGGGGCGCCCGCGGTGGCGACGGCGTTGATGGAGGCCAGCGGACGCGCCCCGGACAACGCTGTCATCGGCGCCGCCCCCTGGCGGTACTGCACGATCAGCGGCAGTGCCTTCTCGCTGAGACCGTCCTTGATCAGCTGCGGGATCCGGAAGAGGTTGCGGTCAAGCACACCCCTGGCCACATCGCCCGCGACGTCGAGCGGGATGAGCGTCCAATCGTCCTTGGTGCCCTGGGTGATGTAGCGGACGTTCGGCCGGCCGGGACCGGCCGTGAAGCTGATCCGGCCGCCTTCCACGCTGACCCGGTCACCGGTGACCAGTGTGACGCTCTTCGCAGCGGCAGCGTCGGGTGGGGGTGTTTCGGCGCTCGCCGACGAGGTCGCGGCCAGTGCCGCCGCCAGGACAGCCGCCGCGACCAACGTTCTGCCTACCATGCTTGTCTTCCTCTCTCCCTGACGAGGAGAGTCGATCAAGCAGAGCATGCGCCGACAAGCCCAAGACGGTGGCGTTATCGGTCATGTCATAACTACGACACTGGCGAAGTCAGGGCGCCGCCTGGACCGGCGCCGATGCGGCCTTCACCTCCATCACCGGTGGGGAGGCCAGGTTGGCCGACCTGGACGTCACCATCGCCGCGCTGCTGGTGGCGCACAGCTGCAACGTCGGCTACACCCCGGTGCTCGCCTCGGCCGAGCCCTTGACGCGGGACCGGCTCTCGCACGTCGACCAGACCTGCCTGCGGCACGCGACCTACCGGGCCGCCAACGCCGCACTGATCGCCGCGCAGCAGTCGATCGGCCTGGCGAAGGCGTGGGGCGGCGGGCTGGTCGCCTCCATCGACGGGATGCGGTTCGTGGTGCCGGTCCCGTCGGTGTACGCGCGCCCCAACTCTCGCTACTTCGGCCGCCGCGACGGCGCGACTTGGCTCAACATGATCAACGACCAGGCGGCCGGGCTGGGCGGCAAGGTCGTGGCCGGCACCCCGCGCGACTCGCTGTATGTGCTGGACGTGCTGTACTACCGTGACGGCGGCCGCCGCCCGGAGACGATCGTGACCGACACCTCCTCCTACAGCGAAGGCGATGCGATCGCGCACGATGCGATGCATGGAGCGCCGAGCCGTTACGCCGCGGCGCTCCATGCAATTTGAGGGTGCGGGTAGTGAGATCAGTGAGCGGCGGCTACCTCGGCTCTGGTGATGTCTCGGCCCTGCCTCGCGGGAAACCCCTTAACGATGAGCAGCACCCCCACGGCGACCTCGAAGAGGCCGCCGGGGACTGACAAAACCAGGCCGACGCCGTACCCGAGGAACTCAAGGATCGTCCCTGTCAGGAAGAGGGCATATCCAGCGACTCCCCATACGGCCATGAACCTGGGTACGAGTCTGGCTCGGAACAGGACGCGGCAGAACAGCAGGCCGCCGACCCCCAGCGAGATCATGGCGATGTGATAGGAGTAGGCGTTTCCCTCCCGGGCGACACGCGCCACCGCCGGCAGAACGGAAGCGTCGCCTGCGTACTCCTTCGCGAGCGGTATCAGCAGCAGAAGGAAGAGGATCCCCACGGTCAGCATCACCGCCTCGACCGTTCGGGAGATCAGGTACGCATAGGCAGAGATCTCGCTGTGGGGTTTCAGGATCGGAAGCGCCAGGACTCCGATGGCCGCGACGACGACCGAGTTGACCAGCATCAGTAGCGCGCCTGCCGACAGCTTCATCTCCGCGGCGCCTGTAGCGGAATCGACAAGGGCGCCGCCCGCGATGTACACGACGAACGCCAGCAGGAAGAGAGCACCTACAACACGTCCGATTGTTCTCGTTGACATGACTTCTGCTTTCACTGGGGCGTGAGGAGTATGTGGTCGGCGGGAGGCGGCGGTGCGTCGGCGTGCGCGGGTGTCTTGACGCCCTTGATCAGGAGGTAGCCGAGCATCGAGACCTCGGCGATGATCACCACCGGTACGAGGACGGGTGCGGAGATCGTGTCCGCAAGGTTTGGAGCGAGGAACTGCAGTGCCACGTCGAGGAGGTAGGAGATGGTCCCGAGCATCAGCACGGCCCCCAACGGCTTGGGGAACATGCCGGATCGGTAGGCCAGCATCCCCAGGGGGAACAGCCATAGGCCGAAGAAGATCTGCGCGATCAGGTACCCGCCGTGCTGCAGGTCGAGCAGGAGCAGGACCAGGACGTCGGATCCGTCGGCGCCCAAGGCGCGGGCATAGGAGGGTTCGGTGGCCACGAGCAGGGCGCCCAGCTGGTTGAGCATGTTGAGGCAGGTGATGGCGGTGGAGACCACCACGAAGATGACCATGGCGCGCGCCGTGTCGGTGCTCACGTGCCGCAGCAGCCGGTAGAGGGCCATCACGACGAACAGCATGAGCGTCGCCTGCACCAGGTCGGCCGCGAAGCCGATCCTGACGAGCGAGGCGTTGGCCACGACGTTGTCCGCGGTGACGGCGGCGTTGCCCGGCACGTAGACGTTTCCCCTCACGTAGCCGTGGGCGAAGCCGCCCAAGACCGCGACGACCAGGTAGTAGACGCCCACGGTTCGCGCGAGCCGTACGGGTGAAGCCATGGTGAGTCCCAGCGTTCGGGTGTGGCAGGCATCGGCCGCGAGTGGCTTCTCGTGCGCCGGACGTAATAGTACTAAGTACGGCTACGATATGGTACTAAGTACGAAATTGCTATCGCCCGGGAGCAAGATGCCCAAATCAGGGTCGCTGAGCCGAGAACGAGTGCTGCGCGGCGCCATCACCGTCGCCGACGCGGGGGGAGTCGGATCGCTGACGATCCGCTCGCTCGCCCAAGAACTCGGCGTCAAGCCGATGTCGCTCTACCACTACATCGCCACCAAGGACGAGGTCCTCGACGGCATCGTCGATATGGTCTTCAGCGAGATCGAACTACCGTCGGCCCATGGCGACTGGCGATCGGAGCTCCGCCGTCGCGCGATCTCGGCTCGTGGCGTGCTGAAGCGCCACTCCTGGGCGATCGGGCTCATGGAGTCGCGCACCAGCCCAGGCCCTGCGACGCTGCGGCACCACAACGCGATCATCGGCACTCTGCGCGGCGCGGGTTTCTCGGTGAAGATGACCGCCCACGCCTACGCCTTGATCGACAGCTATGTGTACGGCTTCGCGCTGCAGGAGGCCTCGCTGCCGTTCGAGGGTCCCGAGAGCGTTGCCGAAGTCGCCGAACCGATGATGCGGCAGTTCTCCACCGGGGAGTACCCCCACCTCATGGAGCTGGCCACCGAGCACATCCTCCAGCCCGGCTACAACTTCGGCGACGAGTTCGAGATCGGGCTCAACATGATCCTCGACGCCCTCACTAGATCACTCCCCGAAAACCACTGACCCCGTCACCGTCGTTTCGATCGTGAACGGCATGGCATCGTGTCCAGTGCCTCGGCTCACGGCCCAGCCGGGCACCTCCAACACCTGCTCCCCTCAGCCGGGAGCGGACACCGCCAACGCCTCGAACACGGCGCGGACGCATTCGCCGGCCAACACCATCAGATCACCAGCCGGACCCGTGAGTCCGAGTTGACCAGCAGGGTCCAGCACGGATGCGGCCTCCGCGGCTCGGCGAGACTCATAGGTGTCAGACGGTGCCTGCGCGGCTCGGGCCTCGGTCAGCTCGTTCATGACGGCGCGGTAGGTGACCGGCCGCTGGCGCGGGCCTGCTGGGGAGTCATCTTGGGCGGCCGCCCGGTGGGCAGACCGCGGGCTTCCTTGGCCGCCCGGGCGCTCGAAAGCCGCATTGATCGAAGATCAGCAACTCTCGCCTGAGCACGACATGCAAAGGGTCATGGCCGCTCCCCGGCCTGGTCCACGACGCCGATCGCGACGCGGGTGGAGATCGACCAGGTCGTTCCCTTCTCGATGCTCCACTCCAGATGAGGGGGAACGGGAACCTGCTTGCCGTCCTTCATGGTGAACATCTGGACGCCGTTCGGCTTGGGGTAACGCTCCTCGTGGTCGGTGATCGCCGTCTCCCGCCGCGCCCGGTAGGCGTAGGTCACGGGGTCCAGGAGAATTTCGACCTTGCGCCGGCCTTCGGCGACTTGGGAGACCGACAGCGCCGGACGTCCCTCGGTGTCGATCGCCGTCTCGTCCACTGTCACCCCGGGCAGCTTGGCTATCGCCCGGAAGATCGCGGCCTCATGCTCCGGGGCGACGAGGTTCTGGCTCAGGGTCACGGCGAAGCGCAGGAAGATCCACTCGTCGTCGATAGGGCCCGCATCCTGGTAGAGCTCACGGTATGTGGCCAGGAGTGCGTCGGGGTCGGTCGGCAGCGAGGCCAGCAACGCGTAGGTGTTCTCCGGCGTCCTCTCACCGGGATTGGAGGTCTGCAGCTCACCGTCCACCAGATAGCCCACCCGCTTGCCATCGGCCCGGGTTGCGGGTGGACGAAGAACGGTCCTTGTCGCTGGCGCCGAGGAGCCGTCGGTAGGCCAGGTGCGCGGTGAACAGTCCTGCGCTCAGCCGGGCGGCGGGTTCAGGAAGGCGGCCAGGGCGGTGCGGTCGTTGACGCCGATCTTGTCGTAAACGGCGTACAAGGTGTTGGCGACGGTGCGGATGGAGACGATGAGTCGCTCGGCGATCTCGCGGTTGGTCAGCCCCTGGGCGGCCAGCACCGCGATCTCGCGCTGCCTGGGGGTCAGCTCGGGGGCGTCGAGGTTCATGAGCGCGACCGTGCGGGCCCCCTGGCAGTGCTGGGCGAGCCTCCAGGCTCGGGTCTCGGCGGCCCGTTCGCCGCGGTGCAAGCCCGCGTCCCGGTAGCGCGCGGCCGCCTGGGCAGCCGCCTCGGCCGCGTACAGCAGCAGGCCGAGCCGTTCGAAACCCTCAGAGACCGCGTCCAGTTCGGCGCCGTCGCGGGAGGCGGCGTGGCGCGCGAACAGCGCCACCAGCGGGCCCTCCACGTCGACCTCGGCGAGCCGCGCCGCGACCAGCTCGGGATGGCCGAGCCGGACGACGTCGTGCAGCGCGAACGGCAGGTCGCAGGAAAGCGCGTTCTCGGCGATTTCGAGGCAGAGCTCGACGGCCCCCGCCACGTTGCCGCGTCCTGCCATGGTCCATGCTCGGCCGAATCGCAGGGGCACGACGGCGGAGGGGCCGATCGGCAGGCCTGTGGCCTCCGCCTGCGCCAGCGCCTGCTCCGCCGCGTCGAGGTCGCCCAGGAGCGCGTGCGCGTGCGCCAGCTCGCCGAGGCAGGACCCCGCCAAGGTGCTGGGGGTAGGTAGCCGGGCCGCGGTGTCTCGGGCTCCAGCCAGGGCGTCGCCGAGTCGTCCGCGCATCCGCCGCACGCGGGCCTTGAGCGTGCCGAACTCCAGGATCGCCCGGGTCCAGGTGCCGAACTGGCCGTCCAACCCGTACCCTTCCCCGGCGAGCCGCTCGGCGGCCTCCAGGTCGCCGAGCAGCAGCGCGGCCGTGGTGGCCTGCGCGATCAGCGCGGCGTTGAGGCTGCCCATGGCGTTCGGTTCCCTGTCCAGGCCGGCGCGGATCTTCGCTACGAGGGCCAGGCAGACCGTGGGGCGGCCGCGCGCCACCATGAGGGCCGAGTCGGCGCCGCTGATCGCGCGCTCGCCGTGCGGGCTGAGCGCCCCCAGGCGGCGCGCCCGCGCGAGGAGTTCCTCGGCGACGGTGAGGTCGCCGGCGATCGTGGTCACGACGGCCCGCATGATGTACGTTGCCTGCCGCATGTCGACCGCGCTGACGAGACGGGTGGTCTCCGCGAGTACGGCCAGCGCCTTCTCGACGTCCCCGAGCCCCACGGTCAGGTTCAGCGCCCGTTGGATGCCGAGATCGGTCCGGGCGGGCTCGTCTAGCTCGGCCTCCCAGATGGTCGCGTACATCTGCTCGGCCTCGCCGTACCGGTCGGTGTAGAACAGCACCGTGGCCAGCGCGGCGAGCGCGGGCGTCCCGCCGCCGGCGGCCACGGCCGCGCGCCCGAGCCGTACGGCCAGTTCCAGGTCCCTGACGACCCTCGCGTGCTCGCAGCCGGCCAAGAGCAGCTCGAGGTCGCCGGTCATGCCGGCGTCCAGCCGCCATACGGCCACCCTGAGGACGTCCTCGCGGCGCCGTAGCCCGGCCTCGGCGACCGCCTGGGCCAGCCGGCGCATCAGCGAGCGCGCGCGCAGCACCCCGCAGCCGTCCCTGATGACCTCGCCGTGCAGGGGGTGGGCGAGCCGGACCTGGAGCCGTCGGCCGTCCGGTTCGACCATCACGAGCTGCCGGTCCTCCAGGTGGTTGACGGCGTCGAGGGAGCCGAGCGCGGCCAGCAGGTCCGCGCCCAGCGGCTCGCCATACGCCAGGAGCTCGAGCACCTCCCGCTCCCGCGCGGTCAGCTCGCCGATGCGGCCCGCGATCGTCTCGCGCAGCGTGGGCGTGATCGTCAGCGGCCCGCGCCAGCGCCACAGCCCGCGGTCGTCGGTGAGTATTCCGGACAGCACGAGTTCGCGCAGGTAGAGCACGTTGCCCTGGCTGGCGCGCCACAGCCGGGTCGCGGTCGCGGCCTCGACCTGGCCGCCCAGCGCCGCCCGCAGGACGGCCATGGTCTCCTCCAGCGTGAACGGCTCGAGCTCCAGCAGCGGCACCAGATCGTCCTTCCAAAGCGCGAGCACCGCGTCCGGCACCGGCGTTCGGCTGCGGAGCGTCGCGATCACCCGGGTGCCGCGCGTCGCGAGGTGGTGGACGAGTACTGCAGAGGCCGCGTCCAGCAGGTGGACGTCGTCCACGACCAGCACGGGCGCGCGTAATGCGGCGGCCGCCCAGCCCAGCGGGTTGCCCGCGGGCGGCGTCGCGGGAAGCAGCGGCGCAAAGGCGCCCAGCGGGAGCTCCGCGGCGGCCGCGGTCGCCCGCACCCACGCCACCCCATCGAGATCGTGTACGGCCTGCGCCACCAGACGACTCTTGCCCGTCCCCGGCGGGCCGGCGACGACCACGCCCCTGGTAGCCAACCTGATCTGCGCGAGTTGCGCCGCACGCCCGGTAAACGGCCAGGAGCCTAGTGTCACGAATAGGAGCGTATTTGAGTAGACCATGCTCATGCGAGCGCATTTGGCGGCTTAGCATGCTTTGCCTATGACCACGGCATTGATCGGCGACCTGACCAGCCTCGTTCGCGAGAACCTCGGCGACCCGCTGGCGGAGATCGCCGACCACCGGGTCGAGCTGCTCGACCACGGTCCCGGGATGTTGTCGACGGCCTCGCTCCATCGCGTGCACGGCACCACGACCAGGGGCGTGACTTGGTCGTTCTTCGTCAAGTCGGTCCACTCGGTCCGGCACTGGGCCGGATTCGAGACGGTTCCCGAGCAGGTGCGAGACGAACTGGTCACGCACTTCCCCTGGCGGGCCGATGCGGACGTCTACCTGGCCGGCCGCGCGCTGCCCGGCGGGCTGCGGATGCCGCGAATGTATCGGCTGGACGACCTGGGCGACGACCGGCTAGCCATGTGGCTGGAAGACGTCCGGGTCGCGCCCGATGGATGGGACCTGGACCGCTACCGCTCGGCCGCCCGCCTACTCGGCGAGCTTGCCGCCGCATACCCGGTGGCGGGGGCGCGTGAGCCGCTCAATCAGGACCTTCGATACTACCTGTCGACCCCGGTCGCCAACCTGTTCTTGCCGATCGTGCGTGATCCGGACACGTGGCGGCACCCGCTGGTCGCTCGGAACGCCGACCCGCTACTCCGGGCCGACCTGCTGGCGCTCGCCGACCGGATCGACCCGCTGGTGGAGGCCCTGGACCGGCTCCCACACACCCTCGTCCATGGTGACGCCGGCCCCGGGAACCTGCTGGTCCCCGCCGACGGCTCGGCGGAGTTCGTGGCCATCGACTGGAGCTGGCCGTCGCCGGCGGCCGTGGGCTACGACCTCGGCCAGCTGCTGATCGGCCGGGCCCACACCGGCGAGTTGGCCCCCGAGGACCTGCCCGCTGTCCACGAGGCGATCGAGGGCGCGTACGCCGCCTCGGTAACCGCCATGGCGAGCGCCGGCGAGGTCTCCTTCGGCTACGTCGCCTCGCTCGTGCTGCGCAGCGCCTGGACCGCGATCCCCTTCGACCGGCTGGGCCAGGAGCCCACTCCTGAGCTGCACGAGCTCTTCCGCAAGCGGGCCGGGCTCGCCCGCTTCATCGTCGACCTCGGACGATCACTGACCATTTAGCGAGCCGCAGCGAATCATCAGTGGCACCCGATGACGAGTGAACGTCCGGTGGCAGCCGTCAGCGCGGAACTGGCGGGATGCTGATGGCCGACCGGCACGGTGAGCGGGGCTGCGGTCCAGCTGGTCGACGTGCAGGTAGGCCTGGTGGTGCGCGGGTCGGCGTGGCCGAGCAGGGCCTGCACCACGTCGAGTGGTTCTCCTGCCTGCAGCAGCGCGGTGGCCACGCTGTGCCGGATGGCATGCGGGGTGAGGGTGTGCGGGTCTGGGATGGCGGCGGCACCCGCGAGCCGCTTCAGCAGGTCCAGGACGTAGGAGCGCTGCAGTTGGGCGCCGGTGCGGGTGACGAACAGCGGGCCGGGTGCCGCGCCACGCTCGGCCAGTTAGGCATCGAGCAGGGGACCGGTGGCATGGTCGTCGATGACGACCCGGTGGAGGCGGCCGCCCTTGGCGGGCAGGGTGAGAATCCGGTTGTCGCCGGCGTGCCCCAGAGCGTCCAGCTGGACGGCGGTGAGCTCGCCGATGCGGCAGCCGGTGGCCTTGAGCACCGCGACGACGGCGGCGGTGCGGGCGGATTCGTGCGCGACCGCGCGGACGACCATGTCGTCGCGGTGGACGGCTCCCAGATGGGCACCTGGGAAAACAACCTACTGGCCGAGTCGCACATCCGGTACGGGGGCTATGGCGGGCTGGCCATGCGATTCGTCTCCGACTCCTACATCGCCCTGTTCTCCCACTTCGTTCCGTGCGGGGCGTGGGAAGATGCCGACACCTGCCCGGGCGGCGATGGCGGCGACGGACGCGTGCGCGCCGTCTTCGGCGAGCATGTCGCGGGCGGCCTGGAGCAATGCGCGGTCGTTGCGCTCTGCGACGTCTTTGCGTGTGGTCATCGCCACAGACTTTTCATTTGCGGAGCGATTTGCTCCGGTATAGTCTCAAGGCGGAGCAAATCGCTCCGGAATTTGAGGAGATGCGACATGAATCCTGACATCGAGGCGATTGAGCAGGTCGTCCGCGACGCCGAAGAGTTGCAGAGCGACGCGGCCGGTTTCACTGGGCTGCTGACCGAGGAGGTGTCCCTGGTCAACTTCACCGGGATCCGGCTGCGCGGCCGCGAGCAGGTCAAGGAGGTCATGGCCAAGGCGCTGCGCACCCCATTGAAGGACGTGCTGACCAAGAACGAGCTGCTCGACGTCACGTTCCTGCGGCCGGACGTGGCGCTGGCCAACCTGGTCAAGCACGTCAACGACGACCGCACGGGAGCGCTGACGTTCGTGCTGGTTAAGGACGACGGCACGTGGCGGATTGCTCTGGCCCAGACCACCCCGGTGGTGATGTCATGAGTGTGGCTCCGGTCATCGGTGCCACCGGCCGGCAGGGCGGCGCCACCGCACGTCACCTGCTGAGCCGCGGCTGGTAGGTCCGCGACCCGGAAAGCGCCGCGCGGCCCGTTGTTCCTGTCCGACCGCCGCCCCCGGTCCCCGCCCGGCGTCCCGGCCCCGAGCACATCTGCCCGCACACCGGCCGCGCCCGAACTGCTGGCCGCCGACGTCGAAGACGTGATGGCCCGCGCCGCCATTGTCCGCGCCGCCCTGCTGCAGCGTAGCCTCGCCCACGCCACCCACCTGATCCGCCACAGCCTTCCCGAGGCGGCCGCCATGGCGGCCGACGTGGGCGAGGTCATCCCGTCGGCCGACGACGGCAGCCGTGTCGCGCTGCTCGCCGTCCATGACGGCGAAGACACGATCTGGCACACGATGGACGCCGACCACGACGAGGTTCTCCCGCCGACGGAGCTCGACGAGATCGAGGCGATCCTGACCGACGCCCTGCGGTTCGGCTTCACACACCAGATGCTCGACAAGCTCGGCTGGAAGGATCTTTACGGCAAGCCGTTCCACCCGCTGCCCGCCGCACGTGGCTGGGGTCTGTCCGTTTCACGGCACTGGTGTGCGCGTGGCCGGGCGCCGTTACGGCGCCCGGCCCGGTGCCGCCGGTGAGCGGGGCCCTGGAGTGTCCTCAGCCCCGGTCGGCGGGAGGCAGGTGGGGCGGCTTGCCGCACTTGTGACTGGGTGTGCTGGCGACGGTGGTTTGGTCGCGTGCGATGTGTGCCGTGCCGGGAGGGGGCGTTGGGTCCTTCATGCGGCGTTACAGGGTGCCGAACCAGCCGGGGATGTCGAGGCGGAAGAAGTCCGGTGGGGTGACCTGGCGTAGGTCGGACTCCATGGCGCGTAGGCGGTCCTTGCCCAGGCGGGCGGCCCAGCGGTTGCGGATGTCGTCGAAGATCCGCGCGGAGCGGATGAGGGAGTCGATGCCGCGCGGGGTCAGGCGGACGATTTTGCGGCGCGTGTCGTAAGGGTCGACGCTGCGTTCGACGTAGCCGAGGCGTTCGAGGGTTTCGATGGTCTTGCCCGCGGCTTGTTTGGAGACGCCCAGGGTGCGGCCGAGTTCCACGGCGGTGGTGCCGCTCTGGCCCACGGCCTGCATGACGAAGCCGTGCATGGGGCGTAGGTCGGGGTGGCCTTGGCGGGCGAGTTCGGCGTGGAGCTCGTCGATGATCGCGCGGAAGCCCATGAGGAGGCGCAGCGGGAGTTCGAAGCCCGGTGAATCACTTGACACGATAGACAACCTGGTTCACTATATAGACAACTTGATTGTCCATCTTAGAGGAGCACAGAGTTGTCTGTCATTCGCAGTGCCGAAGCTCGCCGGTCCGAGACTCCCGGTGGGGTCATGACCACCTTCGCCTCGCCGACGCAGGGCGGCGCCGGCCGCTCGGTGTGGCGGGTGGACGCCAAGCCTGGAGCCATCGGGCCGCTGCACGACTTCGACGCCGAGCAGGTGTGGGTCTGGCTCGACGGCGGCGCCACCGTGGAACTGGGCGAGGAGAAGTACGTCGTCGGCGCGGGGGACACGGTGATCATGCCGGCCAGGACCGCTCGGCGGGTGCTGGCCGACGCCGGCTCGGGATACACGGCCGTGGTCACCGCGCCTGCTGAGGCGCGGGCGTTCGGGGCTGACGGCACCGAGTTCGGCGTCCCGGCGTGGATCGCCTGACCTGGTCACTGAGGGAGTACATGATGAGCATGGTGAAAGCCGCAGAAGCCGGCGGATCGAGACGCCCAACGGGGTCATGACCACGCTCGCCTCGCCGACGCAAGGGCAGGCGGGGCAGGCCGTGTGGCTGGTCGATGCGAAGCCGGAGATGGAAGGGCCGGCGCACGTGTTCGACACCGAGCTGGTGTGGAGCTGGCTTCGCGGGGCCGCGGTGCTCGAGCTGGGTGGTGGCGGTGATCAGCCGCTGGTTCAGCGTCGGCAGGGCCTACCCACCGGGCGGGACGACGAGCCCGGGCCCTTTCTGCACCTTCGGCGCCTTTGGCAGCAGCGCCAGTTCCGGCTCCGGCTTGCCGCCGCCCTGTGAGGTGAGGGCGAACATGCTCCACGACTGCCACTCCTGCGTACCGGCGAGCTGGTCGACCGGCTCCACCCATAGCCGCTCGTTGAACACCGTCGTGACCGCGATGCCGCGCACGCGCGCAAGCACCCCGACCGGCAGGGTCCACGGCACCACGAACCAGTCGTTGGCGAAGACGAGGGCGAACTCCATCAGCATCAGCTTGCCGACGTCGGTGGTGTCGGGTGAGACCTCGGCGAAGTTCGTGCGGCGGTCCTCGAAGGCCCACCACCGGGTGTGCGGCATGCCGTCGAAGACCACCTGGGTGGGGACGAAGGTCGAGACGCTTCGGGTCGGCGCCACCTGCGGTGCCGGCGGGTCGCCGGGGTTCGGCTTGACAGCCGGGTCTCGCCGCTGCGTTCGAGGGCGTGCCAGTCCAGCGTGCCGTGGTGGTAGGCCGGAGCGCGTAGCACCACCTCGGTGCCGCCCTGCGCGTCTGACTCACCGGACGGGGCGGACACGCCGAAGGGGTACTCCAGCCGGGACGGGTCCCAGGCGTCGGCGTGCGCGCATACCTGGGCGTCCGCAGCCGCAGCGCGGGATATCAGAAGAGTCAACCGTTCGAGCGTGAGCCGGTGACACGCCGGGCTTCGCGGTGGTTGGCGTGCACACTCGTGATCGTGACGGTCGCCAGGACACCGATGATGACCCCGAGCGAGGCCAGAGTGGGGATTTCCGGGACTGCGGGCCAGATGCCGTGCGCCCAGTGCAGGACGAGTTTGAGTCCGATGAAGGCCAGGATGACGCCGAGCCCGTGGTTCAGGTGCCGCAGCTTCGCCAGAGCGCCGAACAGCACGAAGTAGAGTGCCCGCAGGCCCAGCAGGGCGAAGGCGTTGGTGATGAAGACGAGGAAGGGATCCTCGGTCACGCCGTACACCGCGGGCACCGAATCGACCGCGAAGACGATGTCGGTGGCGAAGACGGCCACGATGGCCAGTGCCAGCGGAGTCAGGGCGCGCCGTCCCTGCTCGCGGACGATCAGGTGGGAACCGCGGTAGTCGTCGGTGACCGGCATGAAGCGCCGCAGCAGGCGGATCGTGCGCATGGAGGAGATGTCGACCTTCTGCTCCTTGCCGCTCAGCGCGTCCTTGAGGAGCTTCCACGCGGTGATGATCAGGATGGCGCCGAACAGAAGGAACGCCCAGGTGCCGCTCGCCAACACCGCGGCGCCCAGCGCGATGAAGACCGCACGCAGCGCCAGCGCCCCGATGATGCCGTACAGCAGCACCCGCTGGGCCAGCTGGCTCGGCACTGCGAAGGCGGACAGCAGGAGCATGAACACGAAGAGGTTGTCCACCGACAGCGACTTCTCCACCACGTAGCCGGTGTAGAACTCCACCGCCACCCCAGGCCCGAACGCGAGCCACACGTAGACGCCGAAGAGCAGAGGAAGGGCCAGATAGAAGACCGACCAGCCGACCGCCTCACCCATCCGCACCTCGTGCGGGCGCCGCGTCAGGACGAAGTCCACGGCCAGCAACAGCGCGAGAGCCGCGACGGTGATCGACCACAGGTGCGGTGAGCCGATGCTCTCCAGCGGGGCAGCCGTGATCAGACTCGTATGGACGGGCATGGAACCTCCTCGAACGCGACGGGCCGTTCGAGGTCTCCTTCACCCACGATCGCGCGGGCGGCCGTCCGGGGACGAGGTCACGTCCGTACTGACCGGGCCGACTCTTGGGAAGTACTCCCCTCGCCCTCCCAGGTTAGGCGGACTTCCCGGTCTGCTCCACTGTGGCCGCGCCCGGGATCACCGGAGGCGTTGACCGGCGCCGCGCGTCGGCCGGATAGTGGAAGGAGCACGGAGGGGAGTACCCGCCGTCCGACATCCCGGCCGTCATCACGGTCTCCACGCCTGAGGAGGCCCGGTGGGATGTTCCTCCCGCCCGGTCCGGCCGACGCGGAGGATGCGGGAAGACCTTCGTCCTCGTGGTCGTATGTCCAGGCGAGGCCGGGGGAGTCCTCATGTCGATCACCGCTGATCGAGGCATTGGGCGGCTGACCCTGGCTGCGGTCAGGTGCTTCAGAGCCTGATCACGACCTTGCCCAATGCCTTGCCCGACGCGTAGTAGCGGTAGGCGTCAGAGGCGTCGTCGAAGGCGAACACCCGATCGATGACGGGCCGGAGCTGGTGATCTTCTATGGCGCGGTTCATCGCGAGGAACTGGGCGCGGCTGCCGACGGCGACGGCGCGCACCGTGGCGCCGGAGGCGAACAGCACCCGGGGGTCGATCGGCGGCGCGGTGTCGGAGACGAAGCCCACGCAGGCGATGTGGCCCGCTATCGCCACTGCCTTGAGTGACTGATCCAGCAGGCCCGTGACGTCGACGATGCGGTCGGCCCCTTGGCCCGCGGTCAGCTCCCGGACCATGTCCGGCCAGTCGGGGGTGGCTCGGTAGTCGATGATCGCGTCGGCGCCGAGTTCGGCCAGCCGGTCGGCCTTGGCCGGGCTGCTGGTCGTGGCGATCACCCGGGCGCCGAGCGCCTTGGCGAACTGGAGCGCGAACAGCGATACCCCGCCAGATCCCTGCACGAGCAGTGTCTGGCCTGGCCGGAGGCCGTCGCCGTCACCGGTCAGGGCGTTCCAGGCGGTGACCGCGGCGCAGGGCAGTGTCGCGGCCTCCTCGTAGGAGAGGTGATCGGGAATCGGCACGAGGGCGTCCTCGTCGATCACGGCGAGCTCGGTCAGCATACCGTCCAGGGAGCCGCCCCGCTGCAGCAGGTGCTGGGCGCCGAACGGGCCGTCCTGCCAGCTCGGGAAGAGCGTGGCCGTCACCCGGTCGCCGACTCGCGCGGTACGGACACCGGAGCCGATCGCGACGATCTCACCGGCTCCGTCCGAGACCGGCACCACGTCCGGCTTCACCGGCAGCACGTAGTCGCCGCGCAGCACCATCAGCTCGCGGTAGCTGAGCGAGACGGCACGCACCGCGACGAGGACCTGCCCGGGACCGGGGACGGGATCGTCGTCCCACCGCATCGCCAGGCCGTCGATTCCGGCACCGCTGTCGAGGTGATAACTACGCATTCTCGGGCTTCCCCTCGGTGGCCAGGGGAACCTCGCCCGCGGTCT
>NZ_JBEZDO010000025.1:0-168468 GCF_040648355.1 Nonomuraea sp. NPDC049152
CGGTCAGCGCGATTCCCTGCCCCCACGCCAGGAAGATCGCGATTCCCAACGCGACGAACGGCAGAACGACGATCGTCGCCATCAGCGCTATCTGTGCTCTGCCGGCCGGAGCGTGTTGGGCGGCCGAGGGGAAGGGGGAAACGCCGTCGTAGTCCTCCCGGCGTCTCTCCGCTCGTTCAGAAATGGTCATGGTCTCTTCCGTCTCTGTCACACGGCTTGACCGTGCACGTAACACCATCGCCAGGTCGTTCCCGGCTCCAGCGCGGCAGCGACCGGATGGTCGGTCTCGCGGTAGTGCTCCCTGGCGTGACCGCCCGGCGAGTCGTCGGAGCAGGCCACCCACCCGCACGTCAGGCACACCAGGAGGCGTGACCAGGTCAAGCCGGACGCCAGGCACTTTTGGCACTCGGGCGCGCCCCGCTCGGCGACGGGAACCAGATCGTGGTCGCAGCGTGGCGCCTGACCGTTCAGACCGCCGCGCGCGGTCACATGCATGCCATGGATGTTCAGGGTCATGGCGACCCCCTCACAGCGACAGTGACGCGGAGTGCGTCGACTGATCACCTACCAGTCAACGTGATCGGCGGGTCCGCGGAAACGTCCAATGTCAGCAAGCCTCATCACCGGCTGCGATCGCCGGTCTGACGCCGCGTTGCTCTCGTCTCCGCCATCCGGGTGTACGGCAGGCGGCTGCTCGATCTCAGGACCATGATCCGCGCCGATGGCTCACCGCGTGGTCTCTTCCGGGTCATCGTCTCACCGGAACCGATGAGCACGCGCTCGTCTGTGTCGGAGACGATCACCCATGGATCGGTCAGTCGTAGGACCGACTTGGCAGGCTCGCGGTGCTCCTCATCCGCTGGAAAGTGGGTGGCAGCCTCCCAGTACGTCGGCAACCTTCACCGACGCTTGGCTACGGACTCGGTGGGTGGGCATGCCTCGTCACGGTGGCCGGCGGCAGCGAACAGCCCCTTGACCGACACCGGTCATGAGTGGGCGGCGCGGATCTCCGTAACGGTGAACTCGTCGACGATGTGCCTGTTCTGCAGCAGGAACCCGACCACGCCCGCCACCGCCTCCGCGCCCAGAGCGGCTCTCACCTGTCCGCTCAGGAGGTAGACGAGGGGAGTCGACGGCTGGGTGAGCGCGAGGCTGCGGTCGTGGCGGTGGACGTCCTGCAGGGCCCTGATCGGGATCGGCTTCGCCGTGGTGAACCACGCCGCGACCTCCCACAACGGCAGTGCCGGATCGGCTTCGGCTGAGGCGTGGTAGCAGGTGACGCAGCCGTGCCCGGCGTGCTGGCCGTGCGGGCAGGTCCACTGGACGAGGTCTGCCCGGCTCTGGTCGCGGGTGTTGAGGATCGCCGCCTCGGTGACGCGGCGGCGTACGGGTCGTGGCGGATCCTGCGAAGGGGGAAAGGAGTCGCTGACGATGATCGGATCCCTTCGCGCCTACGTTTCGACATATCCGAGCCTAGCCGCGTACGGCGCGCAACCTGGCGAACCCCCCTCTCGTGCGCGCCACCTGGAGATGCGGCCGCCCGGTGGCAGCCCCGACCACATCCGCTTCCCGGACGGCTGATGCGGAAACGACAACTCGGGCGGCAGGCCCGAGGACTCCCCACGGCCTGGAACAGGGGAGCGCCGGGAGCGGGGACGGAGAAGGTCTCGCACAGCTGCCTGGACTCCTCCTCGGTGATGCGGGTCAGCCGGGGGTCACTCAGGACCTGGGCGTACCGGCGCTCGACGCGCAGGCCATGCGGCTGCGCGGGCTGCTCAGCGTCATGCTCGGCAGGGAAGGCGGGGTCGGGCTGCTGCTCGACGCGGCGCGGATCCTGGCCGAGATCGATGCCCGGGCGGCCAGGGACACGCTGCTCGAGGCGCTGGACGCTTCGCTCGTCGTGGCAGGGAAGGAGGAAGACGCGTGGCGGCTGCAGATCGCGCGGGCCGCGCTCGATCTGCCGCGCGTGATGTTCGGTCTTGAGCATCAACGGAGGGACCGCGCCGAGCAGCACGGCCTTGGCGACGCGGGAGGTGCCGTGGCGGCCGATGTAGCGGGTCACCTCGCCGCCGCCCGTGGAGTGGCCGACCAGGACGACCTCGCGCAGGTCGAGGGTCTCGATGAGCTGGGCCAGGTCGTCGGCGTAGGTGTCCATGTCGTTGCCGGTCCACGTCTGGGTGGAGCGGCCGTGCCCGCGCCGGTCGTGGGCGATCGCGCGGAAGCCGTTGTCGGCCACGGCGCGAAGCTGGTCGTCCCAGGCGTCGGCGTTGAGCGGCCAGCCGTGACTGAACACGACCGGCCGGCCGCTGCCCCAGTCCTTGTAGAAGATCTCGGTACCGTCGGCGGTGGTGATGAAAGCCATGGTCATTCCCCTTCGTTTGCTGTAGGGCTTCAGTCAACCGGGTGGGGTACGTGGCAACATCGCGTGAATAAGCCATTTTGTGTGGGTTTGGCCCAGGCTGGCGGTAGCCGGGCGCGCGATGCGCTTCCGATACGATGCGCTTAGGCGTGAGGTGCTCCTTCTTGCGGGGACCTCGGCCACTACCTGAGAGCGAGACGCGACATGAGCAGTGCTCGCACAAACAATGATCATGATGCCACGGATTCCGCCCAGCGCGATGAGGTCGACGAGCGCGCCGAGCATGCGGCGAACGCGCAGTGGCTCAAGGACAACCCGGCCGCGATGCCACAGGTGGGCGCGGGCCGCTGGGCCGTGTACGACCGCGAAGGCCACCTGTGCGGCCACCTGGTCGGCGACGGACCGACCCGCGACACCCGTTTCAAGGCGACCGTCGCGACGAACGAGTGGATGCCCCCAGGGGGCGTACCGGACGGTTTCGGCATCACCCTGCACGATGCGGGGGCGCACCTCCTCGACGCCGCCGCGCGCGGCGGCGGCAGGTGAAGGAAGGGGTCCGGCGACGGGGTCCGGCATAGGCCTTGCCGACGAGGGACCAAGGACCCTAGTAGTGCTGTGATAGATCGTGGAACGTCGGGCATATGACGGCAATGCAGCGAATCGACGCCTACTGGCGCGCGGCCAACTACCTGTCCGTGGGCCAGATCTACCTGCTCGACAATCCGTTGCTGACGGAACCGCTCAGGCCCGAGCACATCAAACCCCGCCTGCTCGGTCACTGGGGCACCACACCCGGGCTGAACTTCTGCTTCGCGCACCTCAACCGGATCATCGCCGAGCGCGAGCAGGACATGATCTACATCGCGGGCCCCGGTCACGGCGGCCCCGCGGCGGTCGCGCACGCCTGGCTGGAGGGTTCGTACTCCGAACGCTACCCGCAGGTCTCGCAGGACGCCGCGGGGATGCGCAGGCTGTTCCGCCAGTTCTCCTTCCCCGGTGGCGTCCCCAGTCACGTGGCGCCCGAGACGCCGGGCTCCGTCCACGAGGGCGGCGAGCTCGGATACGCGCTGGCCCACGCGTTCGGGGCGGCCTTCGACAACCCTCGCCTGGTCGTCGCGTGCGTCGTCGGCGACGGAGAGGCCGAGACGGGGCCGCTGGCGGCGAGCTGGCATTCCAACAAGTTCCTCGACCCCCAGCGCGACGGCGTCGTCCTGCCCATCCTCCACCTGAACGGCTACAAGATCGCCAACCCGACCGTCCTGGCCAGGATCCCCGAAGAGGAGCTGGTCAAGCTGATGGAGGGGTACGGCTACCGCCCCCATCTCGTCGGCCCCGACCACCAGGAGATGGCGCGGGTGCTGGACGAGGTATTCGACCAGATCGCCGCCTACAAGGACGGCGACCAGGCCAGGCTCCCGATGATCATTATGCGGACCCCGAAGGGCTGGACCGGTCCGAGCACCGTGGACGGACTGCCCGTGGAGGGCACCTGGCGCGCGCACCAGGTGCCGTTGTCGGGGGTGCGCGACAACCCGGAACACCTGGCGATGCTGGAGGAGTGGATGCGCTCCTACCGGCCGGAGGAGCTGTTCGACGCCGAAGGCCGCCCGGTGCCCGACGTACTCCGGAACGTGCCGGACAGCTCGCTCAGGATGAGCTCCAGCCCGCACGCCAACGGGGGAGAGATCCTGCGCCCGCTGGCGATGCCTGACTTCCGCGCCTACGCGATAGAGATGAAGGCGCCCGCGACGCAGTCGAGCGAGCCGACGCGGGTCCTGGGCGGCCTGTTGCGCGACGTGATCGCCGCCAACCCGCGGAGCTTCCGGCTGATGGGCCCGGACGAGACCGCCTCCAACCGGCTCTCGGCCGTCTTCGAGGTCACAGACAGGGCGTGGAACGCCTCTCTGCTGCCGACCGACGAGCACCTGGCTCCAGGCGGACGGGTCATGGAGGTGCTGTCGGAGCATCTGTGCCAGGGCTGGCTCGAAGGCTATCTCCTCACCGGCAGGCACGGGCTCTTCAACTGCTACGAGGCGTTCATCCACATCGTCGACGCCATGTTCAACCAGCACGCCAAGTGGCTGGAGTCGTCGAAGAAGATCACCTGGCGCCGCCCGGTGGCCTCGCTGAACTACCTGCTGTCCTCGCACGTGTGGCGGCAGGACCACAACGGTTTCAGCCACCAGGACCCCGGATTCCTCGACGTGGTGGTCAACAAGAAGGCCGAGGTGGTGCGCGTCTACCTGCCGCCGGACGCCAACACCCTCCTCTCCGTCGCCGACCACTGCCTGCGCTCGCGCGACTACATCAACGTGATCGTCGCGGGCAAGCAGCCGGTGCTCGACCTGTTCACCATGGAAGAGGCGGTCGCGCACTGCACCCGCGGGCTGGGCGTCCTGCCCTGGGCCTCGACCGACGAAGGCCAGGCGCCCGACGTCGTGATGGCATGCGCGGGCGACGTGCCGACCCTGGAGACGCTGGCCGCGACCGCGATCCTGCGCGAGCACCTGCCCGAACTGAAGGTCCGCGTGGTCAACGTGGTGGACCTCATGCGGCTCCAGCAGCCGTCGGAGCACCCGCACGGGATGTCGGACGCCGAGTTCGACGCCCTGTTCACAGCCGACAGGCCGGTCATCTTCAACTTCCACGGCTATCCCTGGCTGATCCACCGGCTCACCTACCGCCGGCACGGCCATCACAACCTCCACGTGCGCGGCTACAAGGAGGAGGGCACCACGACCACCCCCTTCGACATGGCCATGCTCAACGACATCGACCGCTACCACCTCGTGATGGACGTCATCGACCGCGTGCCCGGACTGGGCACCACGGCGGCCCACCTGCGCCAGCGGATGTCCGACAGCCGCCTTCGGGCCCGCGCCCACACCCGCGAGTACGGCGAGGACGCTCCCGAGATCCGCGACTGGACCTGGCCGTGAGCGTCCTGGTGCTGAACACGGGCTCCTCCACCGTCAAGTACGAGCTGATCGACGTCGAGACGGGCGAGCGCCAGGCCAAGGGCCTGGTCGAGCGCATCGGCGAGGAGGAAGGGCTGCTCACCCACGACAACGGCTCCGTCAAGGACCGCTTCGCCGACCACGAGGCCGCGCTGAAGGCGATCCTGCAGGTGCTCGGCGACATCTCTCCTGAGGCCGTGGGCCATCGCGTGGTCCACGGCGGGGAGCGCTTCCGGGAAGCGGTGGTCGTGGACGAGGAGGTGATCGCCGCCGTCGAACGGCTGGCACCGCTGGCCCCGCTGCACAACCCGGTGAACGTCGCCGGCATCAGGGTGGCCCAGCGCGCCTTCCCCGGCGTGCCCCAGGTCGCGGTGTTCGACACCGCCTTCCACCACACGCTTCCTCCGCACGCCTCCACCTACGCCGTCCCGCGGGAATGGCAGGTGCGCCGCTTCGGCTTCCACGGCACCTCGTGCGCCTACGTGGCCGAGCGGGCGTCGGCCATGCTCGGCAGAGGGCTCTCGCAGACCAACCTCATCGTCCTGCACCTGGGCAACGGCGCCAGCGCCACCGCCATCCGCGCGGGCCGCAGCGCCGACACCTCGATGGGGCTGACGCCCATGGAGGGCCTGGTGATGGGCACCCGCTCCGGCGACGTGGACCCCGGCCTGGCCGGATACCTCGCCAGGACCCGGGGGATCGACGCCGACGAGGCGCTCACCAGGGACAGCGGCCTGCTCGCGCTGGCCGGCGTCTCCGACATGCGTGCCGTACGGCAGCGGGCCGACGACGGCGACCAGGACGCCCGCCTGGCCCGCGAGGTCTACTGCCACAGGATCCGCAAGTACGTCGGCGCCTACTACGCGGTGCTCGGCAGGGTGGACGCGATCGTCTTCACCGGGGGAGTGGGCGAGCACGACTCCGGCGTGCGCGCGATGTCCATGGCCGGGCTCGACCGCCTGGGCATCACCCTCGATCCCGCGCGCAACGACGAGCCATCCACCGGCGAGCGGGCGGTCTCCGCCCCGGACGGCGAGGTCGCCGTCCTCGTCATCCCCACCGACGAGGAATGGGAGATCGCCCGCCAGACCGTCACGGCGATCAGGAACATGCCGGCCAGGTGACCCTTCTGGCTCTTCGTGCTGCATCGACCGCTTAAGACCCTGATGACGCGGGACCTTCGGCCCTGAACGAGGCGCGGGTCGCGTGATGGGCTGGAGTCCGGAGGTGATGGCCATGCAGGCCGAGGCGATCCGCACGGCTCTCGAGGCCGCGACGTGGGCTCCGTCGGTGCACAACAGCCAAGCCTTTTCCCGCATGAGCGGCCGTCACGGGTGAGCCCGGCGGATCGGAGGGTATGGGGCAGGTCTGCTCTGTGATGCGGGTCAGGCGTGTCGGGCAGTCCGGAGGCCGAGGTGAGAGCGCGTGGGACGATGCGACATCGGTACTCTCGCGGCGCCAGCTGATCACTATCCTTGGGTGTTCGAAGGTGCGGCTTGCGGCCCAGGCCGCGGTGGGGACGGTGGCGTGGTGACGTTGGATGCGGATACCCAGATCACGGACTTGAGACTCAACGATCACGCCTGCCTCACTTTCGGCGAGTCCGAAGAACTGCTCGACCTCACCGCCGCGTACATTCGGGACGGACTGGCCGCTGGGCTTCGGGTCGTATGGTTGAGCGAGGAGCCGCAGGGAGCGCTGATCGAGCTGAGTCGCCGGGGGATTGCCGTGGATTCCACCGCCGCCACGGGACGGGTGGAGATCGCGGCCTGCCAGGATGGATTGCTGGCCGGTCAGAATTTCGCCGTCGAGCACGCGATGGGCTGGCTGCGGGCCCAGATGGCGCTCACCGAGAGTGAGGGCTACTCAGGTCTGCGGGTCGCCCTCGACATGAGCTGGGCGCTACGGCCGATCAGCGGGATCGAGCAGCTCCCGATGTTCGAGGAGGAGATCGCCGCCGCGCTGTCGGGTACCAGAGCATCGGTCCTCTGTCAGTACGACCGCGACCGTTTCGACCCGGTCACCCTCGCCTCGGTGTCCGCCTACCACACGCGCTCTGTCGCCGCGGCCACCTATCACTACGACCCTCTGCTGCGGATCTGCCGTCAGTACGCGCCACCTGGCATCCGGCTGGCCGGCCAGATCGACCGGACCGCCGAGGACTCGCTGGCGCTGGCGCTGGCCGAAGCCATCCGGGTCGACGGCGACATCACCGTCAACATGGTCGAGCTGTCGTTCATCGACCTGCTGTGCGCCCGGATGATCATTGACGCGGCCAGGAGCGTCGCCCCCGCCCGCAAGGTCGTCCTGTACTGCAACAGCACGGTCGCGGCGAGATTCGTGCTGCTCGGCGCTACCGGCATTCCCGGTGTCAGTCTGGTGACCGTTCATGACCGGTGACAAAGCGCTGAACAACCCACCGGCCGCGACAGACCGGCGGGGCGACATCCCTGCCGGCACGCCGCTGCTCGTGGACCAGGCGTTCGACGGCGACTCGCTCTACGCGCTACGGGCGACATTGGAGGCGCACGCCACGGAGGCCGGGCTGCCCGAAGGCCGAGCGGGCGATCTCGTGATCACCGTCCACGAACTGGCGACCAACGCCGTCCTGCACGGCGCGGGGGCCGGACGGGTCAGGGTCTGGGGACACGCCAGGGCACTGCATTGCCAGGTCAGCGACGACGGAACCCCCCGGACGGACGTGCAGCCCGCGGAGAAGTGGCCTTACGAGCACGGACACGGCCTGTGGATCGCACGTTATCTGTCCGACCGGTTCGCCGTGAGCTCCGGCCCCGGCGGGACCACCGCCACGGTCACCTTCGCCCTGCCGGCCAATGATCACTCCGACTCCTTCAGGCTCGTCCGTCACTCGAGGAACACCCACGTCGTCCTCTCGCTGGCCGGCGACCTCGACCAGCGAGCGGCTCACGAGGTCGGCGCCGCTGTCCGGGCTCTCCTGTCCGAGAATCCGGCGCCCAGGCTCATCCTGGACCTGACCGCCGTGACCTTCTGGGACGCCATCGGCATCGCCGCTCTCGTCACGGCGCAGCAGCGCATCGACGAGACGTCGGCGGGAGCGATGTTCCTGGTCGGTTTGTCCGAGGAATTCAAGAAGCGGCTGGCCGCCCTCAGCCCTACGCCCTTCACCTTCAGTGACACGCCCGACGACGCCGTCCAGCACCTCCCGCCACCCTCGTGAGAGTCCGGCGCGTCAGCGCCTTTTGTGACATAGCCCATAGCCACCTAATCTGGACATATAGGAGGTAAAGCGGCGTAAGGGAGATGGGCGTGCATATCGACTACGAGGCGGTATTCAAGGCCAGCCCGACCCCGTCGTTGATACTGACGCCTGATTTCGTCATGGTGGCGGCGAACGACTCCTATCTGAAGGTCGTCCCACGTACCCTGCCGGACCTGCTCGGCCAGAATCTCTTCACCGCCTTCCCTGCCAATCCGCACACGGCCAATGATCCGGAGTCGCAGGGAGTGGAGGTCTTGCGCGCTTCGCTCGAATACGCGATGGCCACCGGCAAGCCGGACTGCATGCCACTGCAGAGATACGACCGCGAGGTGGCCGGTAGGCCAGGGGTGTTCGAGGAGCGGTACTGGACCACGGTCAACACGCCCATCCTCGGCCCGGACGGCGACGTGAAATGGCTCATGCTCAGTATCGAGGACGTCACCGACGTCGTCCAGGTGCTGAAGCGCAGCCAACGCGCGGCCCACGGCAAGCTGGCACAACGGCAGGAGGTGGACGTCGACCTCTACGCCCGAGCCCGCGAGCTGCACAACCTCGGCGTACAGCTCAAGCAGGCGCACAGCCAACACCGCGAGATAACCACAGCGCTGCACGAGGCCATCAAGCGGCAGCGGCAAATGGTCTTCGACGTGTCCCACGATCTCCGCAACCCGATCACCGGGCTGCTGACCGAGCTGGAGGTCGCCCTTTCGGAACCTGTCATCGACCTGCAGCAGATCCTGCGCAACCTGCTGCGCGACGCGGAGCGGCTCAACGAGATCGTGGCCGACGTGCTCGAGCTCGCCAGGATGGACAGCATCACGCCCGACGCCCCCGATGAGGTTGACCTGGGGTATCTCGTCGCGGAAGAGCTCCAACGCCGCATCCCGGCCGCCGGCATCCGCACCCGACTCGATCAGGGGGTGGTGGTGCGGGCCTCACGGATTCGGCTGGCCCGGCTGCTGAGCAACCTGCTGGCCAACGCCGAACGGCACACCTCCACCACCATCGAGATCATCGTCACCACCGACCCGCCTGACGCGGTCCTCGAAGTCATCGACGATGGGGCGGGCATTCCCCCTGCCGACAGGGAAGGAGTCTTCGAGCGACTGCGCCGTCTGGACGAGGCCCGCCGCCGTGACCCCGGCGGCTCGGGACTCGGGCTGCCCATCGCGCGCGCCATCGCCGAGGCGTACGGCGGTCGCCTGTACGTCGCCGACCATCCCCAGGGCGCTCGTCTCGTCCTGCGCCTCCCGCTGTGCCGGCCAGGGACCGAGAACGCCTCCCGCGCGGAGTGAACGCGCCGCTCGGAGGCCTTCGCAGGCCGCGAAGCCGGACGGCGGACCTTCATCATTGATCTTCTGTCGCCGGCACCTACCCTTGGCCGCATGGGGTTATCACGACCCCATGGTGCAAATCGGCTACACCCTGATGTCCGAACAGACTCCGGCGCGGCAGCTCGTGGACTACGCGGCCGCGGCGGAGCGCATCGGTTTCGACTACGCGGTCATCTCCGACCACTACTTCCCGTGGGTGGAGGAGATGGGGCACTCGCCCTACGCCTGGTCGGTGCTCGGAGCCGTCGCTCAGGCGACCACGCGGCTACCCCTCATGACGTACGTGACCTGCCCCATCATGCGCTACCACCCGGCCGTGGTCGCGCAGAAGGCCGCCACGATGGGCGTGCTGAGCGAGGGTAGGTTCACGCTCGGGCTGGGCGCGGGCGAGAATCTGAACGAGCACGTGATCGGCAAGGGCTGGCCGGCGGTGGACACCAGGCATCGCATGTTCGCCGAGGCCGTCCAGATCATCAGGCAGCTGTTCAGCGGCGATTACATCACCTACCAGGGCGAGTACTACAACGTCGACTCGGCCAAGCTCTACGATCTGCCGGACGAGCAGGTCCCGATCGGCATCGCCGCCTCCGGCGGCAGGTCCGCCAGGATCGCCGCCGAGCACGGCGACGTCCTGGTCGTCAACGACCCGATGCCGGAGGTGGTCACGCAGTTCCAGGCCGCGGGAGGCGAGGGCAAACCCGTCTACGGTCAGCTCCCCATCGCCTATGACCGCGACGCCGAGGTCGCCGAGCAGCGGGCGCACCAGCTGTGGCGCTGGGCCGCGGTCGGCGGCTGGAAGGTCATGGCGGAACTGCCTGGACCGGTGAACTTCGCCGCGGCGGCCGGGTCGGTCCGTCCCGAGGACGTGGCGCAGAGCGTTCCCTGCGGCAACGACGTGGACGCGGTCGTGCGGGCCGTGCGGAAGTTCGCCGACGCGGGCTACACGCACGTGGCCCTGGTGCAGATCGGCGCCGATCAGCAGCAGCCGTTCTTCGAGTGGGCGGAGAAGGACCTCATGCCCGCGCTGCGCGGCCTCTAGCCGTACCGGCTCCCCGGCCGGCGGCCGCGTGCCGTCAGTGAGTGGTGCGGGTCCAGTCCTCGGCCGCCGCCTGGGCGGTCGGGTAGGTGGCCATGACCTGGTCGAGGCCGACCAGGCGGAAGACCCGGGTGACCCTGGCAGGCACGGCGGCCAGCGCGACGGCCGCGTCGGCGGCCAGAGCGCGGTTACGAGCCGCGACAAAGGTGGCGATGCCGCTGGAGTCGCAGAACGTGAGGTCCGACAGGTCGATGATGAGCTGCTGGCCTGCCGTCAGAGTGATGTCCGCCAGCGCCGCGCGGACCTCGGGAGCGGTGCGGTGGTCCAGGTGTCCGGCGAGTTCGAGCAGGGCGCCGCTGTCGATGCCGCGGGCGGTGACGGTCAGGCCGGTCATGGCGGCTCTTCCTCGGGACGTGGGACGCTGAGCGCCAGGATGGCGGTGTCGTCGTCCAGGCCGGTGCCGAAGCTGTCCAGGAGCTCGGACAGTGCGGTGATGGCGACCGCCGCGGTGGTGGGCGCGAGGCGCGTGGCGAAGGCGTGCAGGGCCTGCTCTCCGTAGCGGTCGACGGCGACGCCGGTGACGCCGGTACGGGCCTCGGTCAGCCCGTCGGTGTACAGCAGCAGGGTGTCTCCGGGTGACAGGCGGATCGTCCTGGCGCTGAACGTGGCGTCGGGCAGGATGCCGATGAGCATGCCGTGCGGGGTGGGCTGGTAGTCGGCCGTGCCGTCGGCGCGCAGCAGCAGACATGGGGGGTGGCCGCCGCCGGCCAGCGTGATGGAGAAAGCGTCGCCGTCGGGGGTGAGAATGCCGAAGACGGCGGTGCAGTAGTGGGGATCGTCACCGCTGTATTCCCGGTGCAGGGCGGTGTTGAGGGTGTCCAGCACGGTGACCGGGTCGGGATCGTAGACCGCGGCCGCGCGCAGGGTGTAGCGGATCAGGGATGTCACCGTCGCGGCCTCGGCGCCTTTGCCGCACACGTCGCCAAGGAAGAAGCCCCACCGGTCGCGGGAGAGCGGGAACAGGTCGTAGAAGTCGCCGCTGACCTCGTCGCGGGAGGCGATGTGGTAGTGGGCGGCGGCCTCCAGACCGGGTACGGCAGGCAGCGAGGACGGCAACAGGCTGCGCTGCAGGGTGGTGACCAGGCGCTGGAGCCGTTCGCGTTCGCGGTCGGCCTCCTGGCGTGCGCGCAGCAGTTCCTGTTCGTAGGAGCGGCGGTCGGAGGCGTCGAAGATCGTGGTGCGGATGAGCTGGGGTTGCCCGTCCGCGCTGGTCTTGACCGTGGAGGTGACCAGGACCGGTAGCCGGCTGCCGTCGGCGGCGCGCAGCTCCAGGGCCACGCCGCCGATCTCGCCCTGTATCGCCAGCAGGGGCGCGAAATGCGTCTCGTGGTAGAGCCTGCCGCCGACGGTGAGCAGGTCGGAGAAGGACCGGCGGCCCACCAGTTCCTCCCTGGTGTAGCCGAGCCAGGTCAGCAGCGTGGCGTTCACCTTGGCGATCTGGCCGTCCAGAAGGGTGGACAGGTAGCCGCAGGGCGCGTTGTCGTACAGGTCCTCGGCGCTGTCCTCCAGCAGCGAGGGGAACGCCGCCGCCCCGTACTCGTCGCCGGGGTCGCGCCGCCCCGATTCGTGCCCGTTCATGTTCTCCGATGGCCCGCGGCGAAGGCGGCGATCGCCTCGCTGGTGGCCTCCGGGGCGCTCAGCTGCGGGCAGTGACCGGTCGCGGGCAGCGTGATCAGTCGGCTTCCCCTGATCTGGCTCTGGACGAACGCGCCGACCTCGGGTGGTGCGATCACGTCCTGGGCGCAGTCGAGAATCAGCGTCGGCACGCTCACGTGGGCTAGATCGGCGCGGTGGTCGGACAGGAACGTCACGCGAGCGAACGACCTGGCGATCCGCGGGTCGGTCCTGCAGAAACTGTTGGTCAGTTCCTGGGTCAGCTCGGGACGGTCAGGATTGCCCATGATGACCGGGGCCATCGCCGCGGACCAGCCGAGATAGTTGCTGTCCAGCGACGCCAGCAGCTCCTCGATGTCGGCTCCGCTGAACCCGCCCCGGTAGCCGTCGTCATCGATGTAGCAGGGCGAGGGGACCAGCAGCACGAGCTTGGCGAACCTCTCCGGTTCCCGGGCCGCGGCGAGCACGCCGATCATCGCGCTGACCGAATGCCCCACGAACACCACCTGTGACAGGTCCAGCTCCCGGCAGATCCGCAGCACATCGTCGGCGTACCCGTCCAGGGTGGCGTACCGCTCAGCCTGCCAGGCCGACAGGTCCGACCTGCCCGATCCCACATGATCGAACAACACCACCCGAAAGTCCCTGGCCAGCGCCGGCGCCACCAGGCGCCAGAGGTTCTGATCGCAGCCGAACCCGTGAGAGAGCATCACCGTCGGACCGTCCTCGCGGCCGGTCACCACCACATGATTCCTGACATTTACCTCAATATCGCTCATAATCGCCCACTCTTTCACTCCCCATCTGGAGAGCGCGGAAACGCGTAGCCGAACCACGGGAGTCCTGGCCGGGGGCCGGCCCCCCGTGGTCGAGGCCGACGCCGACCCGCGTCTGCCATCGAAGCATGACGCGGGTGCCGGCGGTGGAGGACGACTCGCTTATCGGCTCGGCGTCAGGCGGTGACGCCTCCGTCCACCGCTATGGAGGCGCCCGTGATGTACCGGCCTCCCTCACCGGCCAGGTGGGCGACGGTCGCGGCGATGTCCGCCGGCTGCCCGTAGTGCCCGAGGGCGGTGTAGGCGCTCTGGGCGTCGGCGCCGGGTCCGTCGGCCGGGTTCATGTCGGTGTCGATCGGGCCTGGGTGGATCACGTTGGCGGTGATGCCGCGCGGACCGAGGTCGCGGGCGAGGCCCTTGGTCAGCCCGGTGAGGGCGGTCTTGCTCAACGCGTACAGGGTGATGCCGGGGAAAGGCGTACGGCCGGCCAGGCAGCTGCCGATGTTGATGATCCGTCCGCCTTCGGTCATGTGTCCCGCCGCGATCTGGGCGGCGATGAACGGCGCGCGCACGTTGACGGCCAGCACCCGGTCGAAGTCCTCCGGCCTCACGTCCTGCAGCGGCCCGGAGGGGAACACCCCGGCGTTGTTGACCAGGACGTCCAACCGGCCGAACTCGGCGGCCGCCCGCCGCACGGTGTGCGCCACCGCCTCAGGGCCACCGGCGTCGGCCCGCAGAGCCACGGCCCTGCGGCCCAGCGCCTTGACCCGCTCGACCACCTCGTTGGCCTGGTCGGCGCGGTGCTGGTAGGTCACGGCGACGTCCGCCCCGTCCGCGGCCAGCCGGAGCGCGATCGCCTCGCCGATGCCGCGGCTTCCGCCGGTCACCAGCGCCGCCTTGCCGTCCAGAACTGCAGTCATGCCGGACTCCTGTCGTGAGTGAGCTTCAGGTGAGAGGCGGTAACCCGTCTCCCATGTGTCCCTGTAACCCCACTCCGCCTTGCCCGGTTGCACGGGGACGGCTTGCTCGAAGGTTTCCCGCGTGCTCCGCGTCCAGTTCCCGTTGCCAGGGCGGTTCGGCGCCCACGCGGGTGCAGGTGAGGGCGGCCACGCGCTGGGCATGGGTGAGCGCCGCGGTCAGCGTGTCGATGGGGATGGTGGCGAGCCGGTCCCTGGCCAGCCTCCCACCCTGGTCGAGAGCGGCGAGCAGACCGGACATGAACGCGTCTCCGGCCCCAACGGTGTCGGCGACCCGCACCCGGGGTGCGGGCAGGTCGACCGGCCCGTCAGGCCCGAGCGCGTGGACGCCCGCGGCCCCGCGCGTCACGACGACGAGAGTGGGGCCGCGCCCTCGCCAGCGGGCCGCGACGGCCTCGACCGGCTCGCCGGGGGCGAACCAGGCGAGGTCGTCAGAACTCACCTTGACCAGGTCCACCAGAGTGATCCAGCGATCCAGCCGCGCGCGCAGCTGGGCGGGATCGCGGGACAGCCTGGGCCTGAGGTTCGGGTCGAAGGTGAGAGTGCGCCGGGTTCGCTCCCGCCGCAGCAGCGACTCGAGGGTGTCGCCCATGCCGGGTACGGCGAGCGCGAGCGACCCGCTCACGTGCAGGCAGGCGGCGCCGTCGGGCAGCTTCGACGGCAGCTGGCCGGACTCCCATGCGCCGTCGGCGCTGCCTTCGACGTAGAAGGTGTACTCGGCGGCGCCCTGCGGGCCGAGGGTGACGACGGCCAGCGTCGTCGGCTCGTCGGCGGGGATGGCGATGCTCAGGTCGACGTGCGAGTCCGTCAGATGCGCCCGCAGGAGCCGGCCGAACCCGTCGTCCGCGATCCTGGCGAGCAGCGCGACGTCGACGCCGAGGCGGCCGAGACCGGCGGCGACGTTGGCAGGGCTGCCCCCCGGCCGGGCGGCGTAACCGTCGCCGTCCCGCCGCGGGACCAGGTCGACCAGTGCCTCACCACAGGACACGATCACGTGCTGGGCCCCCTGTCCTGATGCCCGTGGTCAGATGGACAGCCGTTGGCCGGTGACCGCGGAGAAGAGCCGTTCCTTGCCCGGCTGGATCCGCAGGCGGACCTGCTCGCCCTTGGCCGGCGGCGCGTTGGGGTCGACTCGCGCGATGACCGTCTGCTCTCGCATCACAGGGTCGGTCGCGCCGGCGTACTGGCCGTAGAGGAAGGCGTCCGAGCCGAGTTCCTCGACGACCGTGACGTCGATCGGGAAGGTCGAGTCGTCGGTGCCGCCCTCGCCGACCACGTCCACCCCCTCGGGCCGGAACCCCACGATGACGCGGTCGCTGCCCTCGTCCTTGAGCGCCTTGAGCGCCTCGCGGGTCAGCCGGATCCGCACCTGCCCGAGGACCGCCTCGTCACCTTCGACGCGGTACTCGGCCAGGTTCATCGACGGTGAGCCGATGAAGCCGGCGACGAAGACGTTGGCCGGATGCTGGTAGAGCCGCAACGGGGTGTCGACCTGCTGGAGAACCCCGTCCTTGAGCACGGCCACCCGGTCGCCCATCGTCATGGCCTCGACCTGGTCGTGGGTGACGTAGACCGTCGTCACCCCGAGCCGGCGCTGCAGGGCGGCGATCTGGGTGCGGGTCTGCACCCTCAGTTTGGCGTCCAGGTTGGACAGCGGCTCGTCCATGAGGAACACCTTCGGCTCGCGCACGATCGCCCTGCCCATGGCCACGCGTTGCCGCTGTCCGCCGGAGAGCGCCTTCGGTTTCCTGTCGAGGAACTCCTCCAGGTCCAGCAGGCGGGCGGCCTCCAGGACCCGCCGGTCGCGCTCCTCCTTGGGCGCCTTCATCACCCGCAGGGCGAAGCCCATGTTGTCGGCCACCGACATGTGCGGGTAGAGCGCGTAGTTCTGGAACACCATCGCGATGTCCCTGTCGCGCGGCGCCAGGTGGGTGACGTCACGTTCACCGATGCTGATGTGCCCGCCGTCCACCCTCTCCAGTCCCGCGAGCATGCGCAGCGAGGTGGACTTCCCGCAGCCGGACGGACCAACGAGGACCAGGAACTCGCCGTCGGTGATGTCGAGGTCGAGGGCGTCCACCGCGGGTCGTTCGGATCCGGGGTAGACGCGGGTCGCCTCGTCGTAGAGAACTCTGGCCATCGATGTCTCCTTACGAGTTCGCCGGAAGTGGTTCGGTGAAGGCGGCCGTCGGCCGGCCGTTCTGGACGCTGACGAGAAGCAGGCGAGTGCCCAGCCTGCGGACGGTTCGCTCCTCGTCCTGCGGGACACCCCGATCGGTGATCACGATGTCGTAGGCGCTCACGTCGCGGTGGCTGAAGGGGGCGTGGCGGCCGAACTTGGAGGAGTCCACGAGCAGCAGGCGCCGCTGGGCCGCGTCGAGCATCGCCTCCTTGATCGCGGCGTAGCCTTGCACCGGGTGGTAGAGACGGCCGCCGGTGATCGCCACCGCCGACATGAGCGCGAGATCCGCGTGGACGCGCTGCAGGGCACGGGACACCTCCGGCCCCACCGTGGAGTCGAAGGCGCTGTGATAGTCACCGCCGAGCAGGATCGCGTCACTGCGCTCGGTGGCGGCGACGATGCGCGCGATCCCGATGGAGTTCGTTATCACCGTGTAGCCGCCGCACTCGTCGAGGCGTCGCGCCAGCGGGAACAGCGTGGTCGAGTCGTCCATGAGGAGCACTCCCCTGGGCGGCAGTTCCTTCAGCGCGGCCTCGGCTATGGCTTCCTTCTCCGCCAGCCGCGCCTGCCTCCGCACGTCCGAGGAGACCTCCACCATGACGGCCGCGACGGTCGCCACCTGGCCGCGGGACTTGCGCAACAGCGCACGGCCGACGAGGGTGTCCAGGTCCCTGTGCATGGTCATCAGGCTGACGCCGAACTCGCCTGCCAGCTCGGCGATGCCTATCTGCCCCACCTGGGCGACCCGGGCGAGCACCGCCCGCCGCCTCTCCTCGAGGCCGGCGGTCGTGGTTCGCGCTCTCGCCATGCCATCACTCCTGCGGCCGCACGACTGCCTTGACCAGTTCGGGATCGCGGGAGCCCGCCGTGAGAGCCTTCTCGACCTCGGCCAGGCCGTAGTGGCCGGTGACCAGGGCGTCCAGCTCCACGCGTCCTGAGGCGGCCAGCGCGATGGCCTGGGGCCAGGTGTTGGCGTAGCGGAACGTGCCCGTCACCTCGATCTCGCGCGTCTGCACGTGCGAGAGCGGCAGCGGGATCTCGTCCCCGCCCATGCCGATGAGGACGACCCGCCCGGCCCTTCCCACCGCTCGGACGGCCTCCCCGATCGCGGCCGGATGACCCGAGCATTCGAGCAGCACGTCGGGGTCGAACCTGGCGTCCCCCAAGCGATTCTCGCGCACGTTGAGGGTTTCGCTCGCGCCCAGGTCGCGGGCCCGCCCCAGCCTGGCCGGGTTGACGTCGGTGACCAGGATGTCGGTCGCGCCGAAGGCCAGCGCGGCCTGCAGGCACAGCAGCCCGATCGGGCCCGCGCCGGTGACGAGCACGCGGGTGCCGGGCCCGACCCGCGCCTTCCCGCAGGCCCACACGCCCACCGACAGCGGCTCGATCAGGGCGGCGGCGTCGTCGGACACGGCGTCGGGGACCGGGTAGGCGAACTCCTCGTGCACCACGACGTACTCGCAGAAGGCGCCGTCGATCGGCGGGGTGCCGAAGAAGCGCATCCGCGGGCAGAGGTTGTACCGGCCGGCCCTGCACTGGGGGCAGGTGAAGTCGGGCACTCCAGGCTCCAGCGAGACCCGCTGCCCCGGGCGATGGCGGCCGGCCCCGGGCCCGGCCGCCACCACGGTCCCCGACGGCTCGTGGCCGAGCACCAGCGGGGAGGTCACCACGAAGTCGCCGATCCGCCCGTGTTCGTAGTAGTGCACGTCGGAGCCGCACGTCCCCACCGACGCGACCTGCACGAGGACCTCCCGAGGACCGGGCTCGGGCCTGGGCCGCTCCTCCAGAACGATCTCGCCGACGCCGTGCAGTACGGCTGCGCGCATGACTTCCCTCCTACTCGCCCGTGACGGCGCCGAGGGTGAGTCCGGTGACCAGCCAGCGGCGCACGGCGAGCCCCGCGAGCATCATCGGGACGACCACGATCGTGCCGATAGCGGTGAGCTGACCCCAGTCCACGCCCGTCTGGGTGACCAGCTGGGAGGCGGCGATGGGCAGCGTCTGGGAGTTCGGCCCGGAGAAGACCACGGCGAAGGCGTAGTCGTTCCAGGCGAAGACGAGACACAGGACGAAGGTGGTGACCAGACCCGACTTCGTCAGCGGGAGGATGACCGTGTGGAAGGCCTGCCAGCGGGTGCAGCCGGCGACGAGCGCGGACTCCTCCAGAGAGGGCGGCACCTCGGCGAAGAACGCGCTCATCAGCCAGATGGCGAACGGCAGGTTGAAGGTCAGGTAGGCCAGCACCAGCCCGGGAATCGAGTCGATCAGGCCGATCCCGCGGAAGATGATGAACAGCGGGACCACGACCGCGGCGATCGGCGCCATACGGGTCGAGATGATCCAGAAGGCCAGGTGCCTCTTCCCTCGCATCTGGGTACGGGCCAGGCCGTACCCGGCGAGCGCTCCCAGGCCGACCGCGAGCACCGCGGAGATCCCGGCGGCGAGCACGCTGTGCAGGATGTACGGCCAGAGGTTGTTCGAGCCGGTGAACAGGTTGCGGTAGTTGTCCAGCGTCGGCCCGAACAGGAGCTGCGGCGTGGCCGAGGTCACGTCCGTGCGGTTCTTGAACGAGGACAGCAGCATCCACAGCAGCGGGACCAGCGTCCATAGCAGGGCCACGACGAGGAGCAGCGCCACCACCCACCGCGTGCGCTTGCTGGTCGCCTCGAGCGGCGACTGCGGTGTCCCTCGCGGGGCGGCGGTGACCGCTTGCCCCTTCGTCTGCGCGACCTGAGCGGTGCTCATCGGGTCAACCCCCTGACGTCCAGCAGCCGGACGAAGGTGCGGGCGATGAAGATGGAGAAGGCCAGCATCGCCAGGCCGATGGCGGCCGCGTAGCCGAGGTCGAAGAAGCGGAACGCCGTCTCGTACAGCCGGACAGGGACGATCTTGGTCGCGTCCGCGGGTCCTCCGTTGGTGGTGACCCAGATGATGTCGAAGTAGCGGATGGCATCCATCGACCGGATGAGCAGCGCGACGAGCAGCACGTTGGAGATCGCCGGGAAGATGATGTAGCGCAGCGTCATCCATCCGGGGGCGCCGTCGACGGCCGCGGCCTCCCGCACCGACTGCGGCACGCTGGAAAGACCGGCCAGCGTGATCAGGGCGATCAGGGGAGTCCACTCCCATACGTCCATCAGCACGACCGCGGCGAAGGCGCTGACCGGGCTGCCGAGGACGTCGCCGGTGTAGCCCAACGAGCGCAGCACCCACGCGTAGAGCCCGAAGGTCGAGTCGGTGAGGTAGCGGCCCAGCAGGCCGACGATCGAGGGCGCGGCGAACATCGGCAGCAGCAGCAGACTGAGCATGATGTTACGGCCGCGCAGCACCCGGAACAGGCACAGCGCGATACCCACGCCCAGTGCCATCTCCAGCCCGACGGTGAGGACGAAGTAGATGATCGTGCGAAGCCACGACATCCACATGTCGGCGTCGGTGAAGAAGCGCACCCAGTTGGTGACGCCCACCAGATCGAGCCGCACCCCGCCCAGCAGCCGGACATGGGAGAAGCTCATGGCGACGAGGGCGAGGAACGGCACGATCGACAGCGCGGCCAGCAGGAGCAGGCCCGGTGACATCATCTTGCCCTCGAAGCCGAGCCTCGGCTCCCTGGGAGCGGTGGCCTTCGGCCTGGTGGATCGGTCGATCGCCGATGAGTAGTCCGCGGCGTGCGTCATCTAGGCCACCCACCCTCGCGCCACGATCTGGTCGACCCGTGACTTGATCGAACGCATCGCTTCCTCCGGTGACGCTCCTCCGGTAAGCATGCGCGACAGCTGAGTGAAGATCGCGGTGTTGCACTCGTTCCACATCGGGATCTTGGGCCGCAGGCCGATCTTGTCGGCCTGCCAGGCCTCCCGCACCGCGGCGGCCGTGAGCATGTTGGGCATCGGCGAAGGCCGCTTCTCGGCCGCGCGGACTTCCGGCAGCTCGTACACGGAGGTGCGCGTGGGGGTGCCGCCGCCTGCCTTGCTCTTGAGGTTGGCGAGCTGCGTCTGCGGCGAGGTGGCCCACACGAGGAACAGCCAGGCCGCGCCGCGCTCGTGAGGCAGCGTGTTCGCGCTGATCGCCAGGCCCGTGCCGCCGTACATGTTGGCCGTGCTGACCGGCCCCTTGGGCAGCGCCGAGTAGCCGACCTTGCCGGGCATCACCTGCTCGTTGCTGGCCGCGAACTCGTGCCAGTTCGGGCACATCGCCAGCCGGCCCGCGCGGAAGGCGGCGCCCACGCCGTCCCAGTCCCACGTCTTGGAGGCGGGGTCGGCGATGCTGAGCAGCCGCTGGTAGAACTCCGCGCCCGCGATCGCGGCGGCGGAGTCGAGGCGGCACGGCCCGGGGTCGCGCGACCCCAGACGCCCCACCTGCTTGCCGTTGTCGAAGTAGTCGCCGCCGAAGGACCACAGCACGTTGCTGAAGTCGTTCATCAGGGAGTCGTGCTGCCGGGCCTGGTGGCCGGTGCCGTACTTGACGTCCGACGTGCCGTTCTTGTTGAACCACTGGGCGATGCGGAAGTACTCCTCCCACGTCCGCTCGCCGCTCGGCGTGGGATCGAACCCGAGATCATTGGCCATGCGGTCGTGGTACTTGTCGAACAGGTCGTGCCGGTACTGCCAGATCATCGTCGGCGCGTCGTACGGCAGGGCGAAGACCGCCTGCGGATCGACGAAGCGGCCGGCGGCGTCCATCTGCGCGGGGATGAAGTCCGCGACGCCGCCGGGCAGGTCCGGCAGGTTCGGATCGGCCTGCATCGATCGCAGGTCGACCAGCCCTCGCTGGTATGGCGCCAGCACCTGGTAGGGGTCGGCGTAGATCACCTGATACTGGGCCCGGCCCGAGGCCAGGTCCAGAGCGACCCGCTGGACCAGCGCGGTCAGCTCGAGCGTCACGATCCTGACATCGATCCCCGTCAGGTCGCTGAACGGGCGGGTGTTCGCGGCGATGGCCGCGGTGGGAGCGGTGTTCTCCGAGATGAAGTTCAGGGTGGCGCCCTGGAACTGGCGCCACTGGTCGCCGGCGGTTCGCGGCGCGTCGGCGCGCGATCCGCAGGAGCTCACGCTCCCGGACAAGGTAAGCGCCGCCCCGGCGGCCAATGCGCCACGAAGGACAGCACGCCTACTCGGCTCGGGCGGATAGCGGTCCACTGTCCACTTCACCCCCGTACTCCAGCAGGTAAGGGCAATGAGGCAGGTTTACTCCGCGGAAAAAGCCGATGTAAACTAATATGTGAGAAAATCTCACAAATAATATGAGATTTTGACTCCGCCATCGTGGATGACCAGCCTCTTATGGGGTCACCGGCTTCTAGGCTCGGCGAATGAGGCAGCAATGACACTCGTCGCGGGCGTCGATTCCTCGACCCAGAACTGCAAGGTCGTGATCCGAGATGCCGCGACGGGACATCTCGTGCGCTCCGGCAGGGCGGCCCATCCGGACGGCACCGAAGTGGATCCCGCGCGATGGTGGGAAGCGCTGCAGACGGCCATCGCGCGAGCCGGCGGAATCGACGAGGTCGCGGCGATCGCGATAGCGGGCCAGCAGCACGGCCTCATCGCCCTCGACGCCGACGGCCACGTCATCAGGCCGGCGCTCCTGTGGAACGACACGCGGTCGGCCGCGGCCGCGCGCGACCTCGTCGCCGAAACGGGCGCGGAGACCTACGCCCGGAGGACGGGAACCGTGCCCGTGGCCTCCTTCACCGCCGCGAAGCTGCGCTGGCTGCGCGATCAGGAACCGGGCAACGCCGCCAAGGTCGCCGCCGTCGCGCTGCCGCACGACTGGCTGACCTGGCGGCTGCGCGGATACGGCCCTGCCGGTTCGAGTCCGCTCGGGCCCGATCTCGGCGAGCTCGTCACGGACCGATCGGACGCGAGCGGCACGGCGTACTGGAACCCGTCCACCGGCCGGTACGACAGGGAGCTGTTCGAGCGGGCGCTCGGGCACGCGGCGATCGTGCCACGGATCCTCGGGCCCTCCGAACGCGCGGGCACGGCCGCCGGAACCTCGATCGTCGTCGGCGCCGGCGCGGGCGACAACGCCGGAGCGGCGCTCGGGCTCGGCGCGGCGCGCGGCGACGTCGTCGTGTCGATCGGGACGAGCGGCACCGTTTTCGCCGTGACCGACCGGCCGACCCGCGACAGCACCGGCATCGTCGCCGGATTCGCCGACGCGAGCGGCCTGTTCCTGCCGCTGGTCGCGACGTTGAACGCGGCACGCGTCCTGGATGCCGTGGCGGGCGTCCTCGACGTCGATCACGACAGACTCGGCCGGCTCGCCCTCGAAGCCCCTCCCGGCTCGCACGGCCTCGTGCTCCAGCCGTATTTCGAAGGGGAACGCACCCCCAATCTGCCCGACGCCACGGCCACGCTGTTCGGGCTGACGCTGGAGTCGACGACTCGCCCGTGCCTGGCACGCGCTGCCATCGAGGGCATGCTGTGCGGCCTGGCCGACGCTCTCGAAGCCGTCCGCGGGCAGGGAGTCGAGACCGAGCGCATCCTGCTGATCGGCGGGGCGGCCCAGAACACCGCCGTGCAGGACATCGCCGCCCAGACGTTCGAGCCGCCGGTGGTCGTCCCCCGACCAGGCGAATACGTCGCAGACGGGGCCGCGATCCAGGCGGCATGGGCCCTCACGGGGACGCGTCCGCGCTGGCCGTTGTCCATCGCGGCCGAACCGGCACCCGACTACCGCCCCGTCATCCGGGAGCAGTACGCCCGGCACGCGCTCTGAGCCGCCGTACGCTCACGCGCGCATTCCCGCGAGCTCCCGCACCGTCGCACGCGCGCCCCGCTCGTGCAGCGACTCCAGGGCGTGCAGGTACGGTTCGACGAACCGCTTGTCGCCGGCGAGGTCGCCGAAGAGGTCCTGGTTGTCGATGAAGGCCGTGGGCTGTCCCCGCTGCGTTCTCGCGATGGCCGTCAGCTGGTCCTTCAGCCGGTCGACGATCGCGATCGGCTCACCTGATTCATCGACTCCCTCGGCGTAGCGCGCCCAACTGGCCACCACGGCGGCCGCGCGGGCGACCTCACCGCCACGGGCCAGCCGCTCGCGTACGACGGGAAGCACCCACTTGGGGATCCGGTCCGACGACTCGGCGCACAGTCTCGCGAGCGTGTCGCGCACCTCGGGGTTGGAGAACCGCTCGATGAGGGTCCGCTTGTAGAGGTCCAGATCGACACCCGGCACCGGCCGGAGCGTCGGCGTGGCCTCGAGGTCCATGTAGTCGAGAACGAACTTCGCGATCGCGGGGTCGGTGGCCGCCTCGTGGACGTACACGTGGCCGCTGAGATAGCCGAAGTAGCCCAGCGCCTGATGTCCGGCGTTGAGCAGGCGTAGTTTCATCAGCTCGTACGGCTCCACGTCCGCGACGACCTGGACTCCGGCCTCCTCGAAGGGGGGACGTCCAGCGGAGAAGCGCTCCTCGAGCACCCACTGGGTGAACGGCTCGCAGGTGACCGGCCAGGCATCGTGGACGCCGAACCGCACGGCCACGGTCTCGCGGTCCTGGTCGGTGGTGGCGGGCGTGATGCGATCGACCATGGAATTGGGGAACGCGACGGCATCCTCGACCCAGGCCCCGAGGCCGGGGTCGGCCAGCCGGGCGAAGGCGGTGAAGCTGCGACGCGCGACGTCGCCGTTCCCCTGGATGTTGTCGCACGACATGATCGTGAACGGCGGGAGCCCTCGGTCGCGCCGGCGGCGCAGAGCCTCGGTGACGAGCCCGAACACCGTCGCGGGGACCGCACCAGGCTCCAGGTCCGCGCGGATCGCCGGGGACTCCGCGGCGAACTCCCCGGTCACGGGGTGGATGTTGTAGCCGCCTTCGGTGACCGTGAGCGAGACGATTCTCACCGCCGCATCGGCCATCCTCTCGATGACCGCCTCAGGGTCGTCGGGCGCGAAGAGGAATTCGGTGATCGAACCGATGACGCGGGCCTCACGCGTTCCGTCCGGGTGCTTCAGCATGAGCGTGTAGAGGCCGTCCTGCGCGGTCAGCGCGTCCCGCATCCGCGCGTCTCCAGGTAGGACGCCGACACCGCAGATCGCCCAATCGTGTGCCTTGCCCTCGTTCATCAGCCGGTCGAGGTACATCGCCTGATGCGCGCGATGGAATCCCCCCACCCCGATATGGACGATCCCGACAGTGAGGCCCGACCGGTCATAGGAGGGGGTCGCCACCTCCTCGGGAAGAGCAGAAAGCGTCTCCTGCGTCAGTGCTGTCACGGCCATCAAGTCCCCTCGTCGCTCAGCATGGCCGACTCCCACGGCTTCCAGCCGGGACCATGACGGGCTCGCCCGGTGCCGGGCTCCCCGATGGCGGGGAGCCCGGCACGGCGGTGATGGCGTCGCCGTCTACGGCAGGTTCGGGAAGCGGCCGTAGTAGTCGCCGACCTGCTGGCGGTAGCCCGGCTCCTTGTAGGTGCTCTCGTCGAACTCCGGAGCGTCCTTGATCTCCTCCTTGGTGCGGGCGAGGTAGACCTTCTTCTCCTGCGGGTCGACCCGGATGATCGTGCTGGCGGGCAGGACGACCTTCTTGCCGAAGATCCAGAAGCCGGTGTCGACGACGACGTAGCTGTCGCCGACCACGTTGCTCTCCTCGTCCACCGCACCGATCTTGCCGTCAGTGGCCTCGACGTCGAAGCCGACCAGGCTGAGGTCGCCGCCGGAGACGACGCCTTCGCGGTAGTTCCATGGCTCGGTCATGTATGTCTGCTCCTTGGTGTTGAAGTGGTGAGTCGGTCAGCTACCCCGCGGTGGGGTGGGAAACGTGGTCGTCTCAGCCGCTCGGCCGGTCGCCGCGGGGGCGGGACGGCGTCGGCCGCCGGTGCGACGGTGCCCACGTCCGGTGGACCGACGCGGTCAGGCCGTCGTGGCGGAGGTCTTCGCCGTGGCGCCGCGCGCGGGCTTGCCGTTGTGGGCGGCGGCGGTGGCGACGTGCAGGATCGAGCCGCGCTCGTCGCGCTCGTCGGCGTCGGGCTCGTCCATCCAGACCCCTCCCTCGGCCAGGTAGCGGAAGCAGATGCTGCTGCCCTGGGGCAGCTCGATCACGGCGGTGTGCGCGCCCTGCTGGGTGCGGGTCATGGGGTGGGCGTAGGGGTCCCACTGGTTGAAGTCGCCCACGACCGAGATCGGCCCGGGGATGTCCGCGGGCATGGTGAAGGTGAGCTGGACGAGCCCGTCATCGGTTGGCTTGTCTTGCCTGATCATGGAGAGCCCCTTGTCGGCACGCGTGTGGGATCAGATGGCGACGCGCCGGGCAGTCGCCGGCCACGAAGAGCCGGAGGCGTCTGGGCCTGTTGGCGCGCTTGCGGCCATTGCAGGACACGAGAGGTGGTGGCGGCAATTCGCCACGACGCAGGGCAAGGGCATCTTGATCCGCTTTTTCGGTCCCTTATAGCTGACCGTCGCCGCGAGCGCCGTGAAGCCGACGTTCCATCGCACAACGCCCGCCGGTGTCGGGGTTTCTCGATGATCTCGCCGCATCGGCGCGGTCAGAAAAGGACCAGGTCGGCCGTGCGGGCCGAGAGCGCATGGCTCACGCGGCAGGCCACTGAGTGGCCCCTCCGGATCGCCGCCCTCGGCCTCGGCATGGGCATTGGAGACCATGCAGCCCCAGCGCGCGTGCGGTACAGCTGCCGCTTGCCGCCGAATGCTGCCGGGCCGTTCAGGGCAGCGGTTCTCGCGCGACGCCGGCGATGACGGTGGTCACGATCTTGTGGACGGCTCCAGCCTCCGGCGGGGTGCTCTCCCGGCCGGCGAAGAGCAGGTGCCCGGTGCCGATCAGCGTGAGCGCGAGCGTGTCGACGTCGGCATCGGCCGCGATGCGGCCCCGTTCGCGCTCGACGGTGAGATAGGAGGCGATCATGGCCGTCGCTTCCGTCAGTACGGGGACGCCGGCCGGCGTGGCCTGGCGCAGCCGGGCGCGCAGGTCGTCCCGGAAGGTGATGAGGCCGACGATCGCCACGGCGACCGACCCGAACAGGTCCATCAGCGCGTCGGTGAGGTTGCCGGCGACGGTGCCGGTCCCGGCGGAGTCGCGCAGGGCGGCGGCCTGGACGCCGATCCGGCCGATGCGGTCCAGCACGAGCTCGGTGAGGAAGGCGTCGAAGTCGGCGAAGTGCCGGTGCAGGACGCCCTTGGCGCAGCCCGCCTCCGTGGTGACCGCCCGGCTGGTCAGCGCGTTCGGCCCGTCCCTGAGCAGGATGCGCTCGGCGGCGTCGAACAGCTGCTCACGCGCGTCGCGGATGGCTACCCCTGTCGGCACGGTGCGTCTCCCCTTCGCTCGCGTGGCCCGCCCGTTGACGAGTGGGCGCATGCCCACTTATGGTGGGCGCATGCCCACTATACCTTCGGGGCGATCGCCTCTCTCCGAGAACGAGCCTCATCGACACCGTCAGGCGGCCGAGTCGTTCGGCTCGGACGCCGAACGCTACGACCGGACCCGCCCCCACTACCCCGACGCCATGGTGGACCGGATCATCGCCGCCAGCCCGGGGCCCGACGTCCTCGACGTCGGCATCGGCACCGGCATAGAAGCCCGGCAGTTCCAAGCGGCCGGCTGCAAGGTGCTCGGGGTCGAGCCCGACGCGCGGATGGCCGACTTCTCGCGGCGCGGCGGGGTCGAGGTCGAGGTGGCGACGTTCGAAGCCTGGGACCCCGCCGGCCGGAACTTCGACGCGGTCATCGCCGGGCAGGCCTGGCACTGGGTGGACCCGGTCGTGGGAGCGGCGAAGGCGGCGCGCGTGCTACGGCCCGGCGGCCGGCTGGCAGCGTTCTGGAACGTCGGCCAGCCCCCGCCCGAAGCGACGGAAGCCTTCGCCGCGGTCTACGACCAGGTGGTGCCCGACACACTCGCCTCGCGGGCCTACCGCCGGGCGATGCCCGCCCTGGACGGGTACGCGGTGCTGTTCACCAAGGCGACCGACGGGATACGGGAGGCCGGCGCGTTCGGCGATCCTGAGCAGTGGCGATTCGACTGGGAGCAGTCCTACACCCGGGACGCGTGGCTGGACCAGCTGCCCACCCAAGGCGGGCACAGCCAGCTGCCGCCGGCCAAGCTGGAGGAGCTGCTGGCGGGCATCGGGGCCGCCATCGACGCCATGGGGGGCGGCTTCACGATGCACTACACCGCGGTGGTGGTCACCGCGGTCCGCACGCCGAGCCCCACCAGCACGAGACCGCCGGCGTAGACCATCACCACGCGTGGCCGACCACCCGCCGAACCCGCCACGCCTGCCAGCACCTGTCCTCCCTGGTCTCCACGCCACGGGCAACCGGTGGATCATCCCACTCGGCCGCCGACATCAGGCAGGAGACCCAGCGTCGTGATGCCGTACGTCTCGTCGAGAGCGCGCATGGTCTGCTCCGAGAGGTCGCCTGTCTCCGCCTCGCGGTGGATCTCCCGGAAGAACCCTTCGGTCCCGCCAGGCACGAAGATCGTCAGTTTGCGCCCTCCGGAGGGTCCGACGCGCAGCCCGTGGGGACATCCTGGCGGCACGAACACCACCGCGCCCGCCTCCGCGGACAGCCATCGCCCAGCGACGTAGTAGGCGTACTGCCCGTCGAGGATGTACCAGAGCTCCGCCACCTCGTGACGGTGCAGCACCGTGGAGAAGCCTGGCGGATCCAGGCTCTCCAACATGCCGATCGCGCCGCCCGTGAGCTCGCTGGACGCCTTGATCGTCATGCTGTTGCGCTCCCGGGTGGTGGCGGGCTCGCCCTGACCGGCGGCCAGCAGGTACGGCCTCGGCGAGTCGCCCGTCACCAGGTCACCGGAAGGTCGTGCGGGCCGAAGGCGACCATGCCGCTGCGCCAGCGCAGGTCGGCGGGGTCCGCCGCCGGCCGGAGGTCTGGGAACCGGCGGATGAGAGCCGCCAGGCCGACCTGCAGTTCCAACCGGGCGATCGCGGCGCCCAAGCAGAAGTGCGCCCCGCGGCCGAACGTGAGGTGCTCGTTCTTGGCGCGTTCGAGGTCCGTCCTGACGGGCTCGGGGAAGGCGTGCTCGTCCCTGTTCGCGGCGGCGATCCAGGCAAGGACCATGCTGCCGGCGGGGATGAGCACGCCGCCGACCTCCACGTCCGCTGTGGCGATGCGTGCGGTGCCGTGAGTGGTCGGCGTCAGGCGCAGGAGTTCCTCGACCGCCGACGGCACGCGTGCCGGATCCTCGCGCAGGCCGGTGTACAGCTCGCGGTCGCGCAGCAGCACGTACGCGCTGATCGCCAACTGGTTGACCGTGGTCTCGAACCCCGCCCCCAGGATCGTGCCCGCGACGCTCACCATCTCCGCGTCGCTCAGCTCGTCCTGCCGTTCGGGAGCGGTGATCAGCATGCTCAGCAGGTCGTCCGACGGTGCCGCCCGCTTGGCCGCCACCAGCTCCACGAAGTAGGCGTGCAGCCGTGTCAGCGCCTCCGTGATGTCGTCGGGGGAGTGGGCCGTCAACGACAGGGCCCTGTCGGTCCAGTCGCGCAACGCCGCCCAGTCCGCCTGCGGTACGCCGAACAGCCGGCAGATCACCGAGATCGGCAGAGGGGAGCAGAACTCCTCGACCAGATCAGCGGGCCCGCCCTTGGCCTCCATGCGATCGAGCAGGCCTTCCGCGACCTCCCGCACGCTGGCCCGCATCGACTCGACCCGCCGCGGCACAAAGGCCCGCGACACCGCCCGGCGCAGCCGCGTGTGGTCGGGGGGATCCAGGTTGAGCAAGCTTTCGGGCAGGCCGAGCGGGCTGCCGGAGTACCGCGGTACGTCGGGACGGAACAGCCAGGCACGGCTGAAAGCCGGATCCATGAGCACCCTGACGACATCGTCGTAGCGGGTCACCAGGTAGCCCTCGTCTCCCGACGGCATGCGGACCCGGAACACCGGTGGTTCTGTGCTCGCCTTGGTCAGCAGCGAGGGAGGATCGAGCGGGGACGGCCAGTCGAAGGAGAACTCGTGCATGTCTCCTTACGATTCACCGCGAAACGATCCAACGGTCTCCCGCGCGAGAGGGAGTCGCATCCCTCGCGCGGGGGATCTCCGGCACGCGTGGGCACTCCGGAGCAGCGGCTCCGGTGACAGGGAACAGCAGGCGCGCACGGGGCTAAGGAAGCCGCAGGGTCGCGGGCCGCCTCATGCGCGTGGAGACGCCCGCCGGGCCGCCGGCGGCCCGGCCGCGATGACCGCGCACGTGAGGAGTGCCAGGCACACCGGCGTGTACGCGAGGAGATTGAGCCAGTAGAACGGGGTCTCGGGGCTCGCCCCGATCCCCAGCGCCCAGACCAGGCCCGCGACGCTGCGCACCAGCAGCCCGGCGGCGACCACCTGCCCGCCCAGCCTGGTGACGGCGGCGGGAATCCTGCGGCTGAGCAGGGCGGGCCGGCCGACGGCCATGAGGATCAGCGTCGATGCCGCGATCAGCAGCGCCAACGGCAGCAGGAGCCCCCGCGGCGTGAACGGAACCACGAAGTTGAGCACCGCCAGGGACAGCGACTCGGGGTCCCGCGCCGGCCAGGTACTGCCGGTCATCCAGTACACGTGCACCATGGCGTCCGCCGCCAGCACCGCGACCACCGCGAAACCCGCACGCACTCGTGTTCGATCTTTCACAACTACCGCCTCCTGATGACGTGAAATGCCGGCACGACGGAAGAGGGCTGGAACCGGTCCCGCGTTCCCTGTGACGTCGATCACCGGCAGGACAGGAGATGTGACGCAGAACACGGGGAACGTTCGGCCGGTCCGCGCGCTCTTCCTGGCTGACACCCCGTCAGAGGAGGAAACAGTGCGAATCCCATGGGCCCGCTCGGCCAGGCGCCTCGGCTGCGCCGTCGTCACAGGCCTGGCTCTCGCCGCGACGGTGCCCGGCACCGCCGCGGCGGCGCCCGCCGGCCGGTTGCCCGAGTCGTATGTGTCGATGTCCGGGCATGACGCGCCAGGCCCGGCGACCCACGACCGTATCCACGTGCTGAAAGTCGGCTCGGCCCGTGCCCGCCAGGTCCTGGTGCTGCTGCCGGGCCAGTTCGGTGCCGCGGGCAGCTTCGGCCCGCTCGCCAGGGAGCTGGCGGCCAGGCTGCCCGGCACGCAGGTCTGGGCAGTCGACCGCAGAGAGCAGAACCTGTCCGACCTCCGCGGGTTCCGGCGCTCGCCGGACCGGGCCGCCGACCACTACCTCGGCGGGCACTACCGGGCGCAGACGCCGCGGACCGTGCCGTACGTCGGAGACTGGGGTCTTGGCGTGCAACTCGCCGACCTGCGGCGGGTGGTGCTCGCGGCCCGGGACGGCGGGCGCCGTCAGGTGGTGCTGGGCGGTCATTCGTGGGGCGCGACCACCGCTCTCGCCTACGCAGGCTGGGACTTCGCGGGTCAGCCCGGATACCGCGACCTGTCCGGCCTGGTGCTGATCGACGGGGGTGTGCACGACGCGTTCGCCGGCGAGGGCTACGTCTACCGGCTCACCACCGACCAGGCGGACGACCGGCTCGGCAAGATCGCGGCAGGGGAGATCTTCGACGAGTCGCTCACCATGGGAAGGACCGAGACGTTCGCGATCCTGCAGCAGCTTGCCGGCAGGTACGCGCAGGCCGCCCCCGACCAGCCCTCCACTCTGGCCGCTCACCTGCCCGACCGGCTGCGCCCGCCGGCGCAGGTGACCAACGAGGGCTTGGTGAAGTGGCTGTACGTCACCCATCCGCTGGTGCCGGACATGAGCCTGAACCCTGACTACACCTCGACCGCCACCTTCGCGGGCGCGTTGTCCGGCCCGGTTCCCTCGATGCTGGAGTGGTACTGGCCGAGCCGGCTCAGCCTCGACCTGGAGGCGGCCGACCCGTTCGATGACACCCCTGTCGCCCGCAGGCTGGGACTGCGGCTGTGGCACACTCGCGGGATGGACGTGCCGCTGTACTCCTTCCAGAGCGGCCTGACGCACGGCACCGCCAACACGGCCGCGAGGTGGGTGGCGGCGCACTCGCGGATCACCGAGGCGACCTACGCGGGGAACGACGCCATGACCCATCTGGACCCGCTGTTCGCCTCACCGGAGAAGAACACCTTCCTGACCACGGTGACACCGTTCCTCTCCCGACTGAGCGAGCGGTGACCACGGTCCCCGACACCGGGGTCCCCGGCAGCACGGGCGCGGCCGAACTGGCGGCGCTCGTGCGGGCGGCCCAGCGCGGCGACAGCCTGGCCGTGCAGGAGCTGCTCGACCTGCTCACCCCCTACATAGGCAGGCTGTGCGGCCCGATCGCGCTGCAGGACGGCCCGGATGCCACGCAGGAAGCGCTGATCGTGATCTTCCGACGCCTCGGGCAGCTGCGGGAACCGGCGGCCCTGTTCGGCTGGGCGCGGGTGATCGCCGTCCGGGAGGCGGTACGGCTGGCCCGCGCGGCCGGGCGTGCCGTACCGGATCCACTCCACGACGTGCCCGCGAGGGACGACCCGCAGCTCGCCGCCGACGTGCGCGACGTACTGGAACGGCTGTCGCCCGCGCACCGTGCCGTGCTCGTCCTGCGCGATCTCGAAGGGCTGGACGAACATGCCGTCAGCGCCCTGCTCGGCGTGCCGGAACCCACCGTGAGGACCCGGCTGTTCCGGGCTCGCCGCAACTTCAGGAAGGCGTGGGAACGTTGACCGACTCCTGGCCGGTAGCCGAGCTCGACAGCGTCCGCAGGCTACGGGTGATCGCCCGGAGCACCCCCGGCATCAGCTACGCGGAGCAGGTGATCGCCGCCCCGTACGACCGGGTCTGGGCCCTCGCCTCCGATCTCGAGAGCCAGATGCCCATGCTCATCACCGACATCAGGTCCTTCACCGTCCTCTCGGCGGAAGGGGAGCACCTCGAGGCACTGGCCCGCAGCCCCCTGGGTCTGAGGGCGCGCTTCGACATCGTGCTGCGCCCGGGCTGGTGCCTGATGCAGAGCCGCTTCCTGCTCGGCGGCATGGCCGCCGTACCGGAGGGGGAGGGGACCAGGTTCGCCTTCTTCGGCGGGCTGCGCCTGCCCGGCATCCGCCTGGTCGACTTCTTGCTGGGCCCGGTGAAGGATCCGCTGATCGCGCGGGCGCTCAGGCGCTTCACCAGCCAGCTGAGCCCCTGAGCGCCGCCGACCCCCCGTCATGCCGTTCCCGAAGGGCGGGAGCCGACTCCGCGGGCGTCCCGCGATCCCGCGAACACCACGACGAGCTCCAGGCCGCCCCCCGGGTTGGGGTTCGCTCGTACGTCGGCCCCATGCGCCTTCGCGATCGACGCCACGATCGACAACCCGAGCCCGGTGCCCTGCTCACGGGTCGTGTGCAGTCGCCGGAAGGGCTCGAAGAGATCGCCGCAACGCTCCCTCGGCACGTCCGGGCCGGTGTTCCGGACTGTCAGAATCCCCTGAGAGAGCGTTATCCCGACGGTTCCGCCTGGATGGTTGTAGCGGACCGCGTTGTCGACGAGGTTGGTGACGAGCCGGCTCAGCAGGACCGGATCCCCGTCCACGACGAACGGCTCGATCCGCGTCGTCACGGTGACCTCGTCCGAGCCCCCTTCGGCCAGGACGAGTCGTACCACCTCGTCCAGGGCCACCGGCTGCCTGTTGTCCAGGCCGTTCTCCGCCTGGGCCAGGACCAGCAGGGCGTCGATGAGGTTCTCGGTGCGGTGGTTGTGGAACAGGAGCTTGTCGCGGATCTCGCCGACGTCCTCGGGGAGGCCGATCTCGATCGCCGCCCGCTGGACGGCCAGCGGGGTCCGCAACTCGTGGGAGGCGTTCGCGATGAAGCGCCGCTGCCCCTTGACCGCGCGTTCGAGCCGGTCGAGCATCGCGTCGAACGTGTCGGCCAGTTCCTTCAGCTCGTCCTTCGGCCCGCTGAGCGCGATCCGCTCGTGCAGGTTCGACACGGACAGCCGCCGCGCGGTGGCGGTGATCTGGTGGACGGGCCGCAGGATCCGCCCGGCGACCAGCCATCCGACGACCACCGACACCACCGCCAAGATCCCGATCATCAGCGCGGTCACCCCCCACTGGTAGTCGATCACGTCGTCCACCAGTCCGGGCAGCTGCGGCATCGGCCCGTCGTCCGGCGCCCCTCGCGTCGGCGCCGTCGGCGCCACCGGCGTCAGGGTGAGCCCGGCGATCCGCGCGCGCAGTGCCTCGCGCAGCAGCAGGTTGACCGTGACCAGTAGCACGACCGAGGTCAGCAGGAACAGCCCGGAGTAGATCAGCGTGAGCCGTACCCTGACGGTCGTCACAGCAGGTATCCGGCGCCGGGAATCGTCTGGACGCACGGCGGGTCGCCCAGCTTGGCCCGCAAGCGGCTGACCACCACCCGCACCACGGTCGTGAACGGGTCGGTGTTCTCGTCCCACGCCTCTTCGAGCAGCCGTTCGGAGCTCACGACCGCGCCGTCCGCCCTCATCAGCGCCTCGAGGACGGCGAACTCCTTGAGCGACAGGTGCAGATGCCGCCCGTCCCGCGACGCCTGCAGCCGGTGCGTGTCGAGCACGATCCCATGCCGCGTCAGCACCGGCGGCACCTGCGACAGGCTGCGCCGCCCCAGCGCCTGCACCCGCGCGACCAGCTCGGCGTAGTCGAACGGCTTGGGCAGGTAGTCGTCGGCGCCCATCCCGAGACCCGCGACCCGCTCCGGCACCGACGCCGCCGCCGTCATCATCAGGATCCGCGTACGGTTCCCGCGCGCCACCAGCTCACGGCACACGAGGTCGCCGTGCATCTCGGGCAGATCCCGATCCAGCACGAGAACGTCGTAGTCGTGCACCGCCAGCCGCTCCGCCGCCGCGGCCCCGTCGTACACCACGTCGACGGCCATGGCGTGGCGGCGTAACCCCAACGCCACGAGGTCGGCCAGGTCACGTTCGTCTTCGGCCACCAGAACCCGCATGTCGACATTCGTACCCGAATCGGGGTGACAGCGGCGTTAACGGTTCCGTTCACGACCGTGCAACCCGCTGCCGGCCACGCTGGCGGCCATGATCAGAGCCCTCTGCGCGGCCGTCCTGGTGACGGCCTGCTCCATGTCCGTACCCGCGTCGGCACCGACGGCCCAGCCGCCGTCTCCACCGGCCGCCACCTCGGGCGGGGGTTGCGCCGCCATCACGGCGCCACCGCCGGACTCAGCCCCGCCGACCTCGGTGAACACGCTCCGGCAGGCGTACTTCTGCGTGCTCGACAACTACTACAGCGGCCCGGTCATGGCTCCGAAGTCCCTGCTGAAGAGCGCCTTCGCGGCCTACACCCAGAACCTCGTGCGGCGCGGCGCCGACCGGGCCTACCTCCGGCTGCCCGCCCTGACGGGGAACCGCGACATCGACTGGGCGGCCTTCGCGAAGGTCCTCGGCGACGGCGACCCCGCCGCGCTGCGCGACGCGATCACCGGCATGGTCGCAGGACTGCACGACAACCACGCTCGCTGGGTCAGGCCGTCCCCGCCGCCGGAGGGCGGGCCGACAGGAACGGGCATCGTGGGCGCGTCGGCCCTGCAGGGCCCGCAGCTCGACCCGGCGGCACGGCCGCCGCTGTTCATCACCCGCGTCCTGCCCGGCAGCCCTGCCGCCAAGGCCGACATCAGACCCGGCGACATCGTGGTCAGGGTCAACGGCATGCCGGTGTTCATCGGGGACACCCCGAACCAGGGCATCCTCGACGCCTTCGCCTCCGGCACGGTACGGCTGACGCTCAAGCGCCCCACGACGGGACGGTCCCGCACCGTCGAGCTGAGGGAGGGCCCCATCACGCGTCAGCCTCCGGCGGTGACGTCGAAGACGCTGCCAGACGGCGTCGCCTACGTTCAGCTGCCCGGGTTCTCCGAAGGCGCCGCCGACCAGGTCATCGCCAAGTTGCGGGACAAGCCGAAGGCGGTGGTCCTCGACCTGCGCGGCAACGGCGGCGGCTCGCCCCGCGAGGTGACGCGGCTGCTCGGCGCGTTCGCGCATGGCAAGATCACCAGTTACTTCTGCCCGCTCAAGGGCGGGTGCGTGCCCAACAGGACCGACGACAGCGTCCCGCTCCTCGGCCTGCGCCTGGTCGTCCTCACCGACCGCGGGTGCGCCTCGGCCTGCGAGGACTTCAGCGCCGCCGTCAAGGACAACGGCCTGGGCACCCTCGTCGGGACCCGCACCGCCGGGGCCGTCTCCGGTCCCTCCGAGGGGTACCTCCTCGACGACGGCAGCATCCTGCTCCTGCCCAAGGTCCGGCACCTCGGCCCCGCCCGCGAGATCATCGACACGATCGGCGTGCCGGTCGACCACTACGCCCCCATGACCGCCCTCGACCTGGCCACCGGGCGCGACCCCGGCGTGGCCAAGGCGCTCGCGCTGCTGTGACTCGAGCGCCTCGAGATCGTCGCGGCCTCCTCCGGCGAGATGGAGGCCGCGACGCCCGACGTGACCGAGCCCGCACGCCCCGCCCCTTCGCGTCCGGCGGGTGGCAGGGCGCCGGGACTCACCGCTCGAACAGGGCCCGGCCCCAGTAGTCGCCCGCGTCCTGGACCCCGGGGGGGACGGCGAACAGGCCGCTGGAGACGTGCTTGATGTACTCGTTGAGCGCGTCCTGCCGGGCCAGCGCCATCTGCACGGGCACGAACTGCTTGTGCGGGTCGCGCTGGTAGGCGATGAAGAACAGCCCGGCGTCCAGGCGTCCCAGGCCGTCGGAGCCGTCGACGAAGTTGTAGCCGCGGCGCAGCAGCCTGGCGCCCTTGTTGTTCGACGGGTGCGCGAGCCGTACGTGAGCGTCGTCGGCGATCAGCGCCTTGCCGTCCGAGCCCTTCTTCGTGAAGTCGATCGCGTCGAACTCCTTGTGGTGACCGAGCGCGGCGCCCTCGCCCTTGTTCCTGCCGAAGATCGCCTCCTGCTCGGTCAGGGAGGTGCGGTCCCAGGTCTCGATGTGCATCCTGATCTTGCGGGTGACCAGGTAGCTGCCGCCGGTCAGCCAGGCCGCGCCGTCGCCGTCGGCCACCCACAGGTGGTCGCGGAGCATCGCGGTGTCCTCCAGCTTCAGGTTGGCGGTGCCGTCCTTGAAGCCCAGCAGGTTGCGCGGCGTCGCCTGGGCGCGCGAGGTCGACGAGGTACGGCCGAAGCCGAGCTGGGAGTAGCGGACGGAGACCCGGCCGAACCCGATCCTGGCCAGGTTGCGGATCGCGTGCACGGCCACCTGCGGGTCGTGCGCACAGGCCTGGATGCACAGGTCGCCGCCGGAGATCTCCGGCAGCAGCGCTTCGCCGGGGAACTTCGGCAGGTCGGCCAGCCCGGCGGGCTTCTTCGCGGCCAGCCCGAACCGGTCGTCGAACAGCGACGCGCCGAACCCGATCGTCAGCGTCAGCCCGGAGGCGGGCAGGCCGAGGGCCTCGCCGGTGTCGTCAGGCGGGGCCTCGGGGAGGCCGCCGACCGCGCCGAAGGTGCCCGCCTCGCGGCCCTGCGTCATCCGGGCGGCGGCCGCCGTCCACTCCTGGAGCAGCTCGGCGAGTTCCTCGCGCTTGGTGGTGGTGACGTCGAACGCGACGAAGTGGAGCCTGTCCTGGGCCGGGGTGACGATCCCGGCCTGGTGGGCGCCGTAGAAGGGGACCGCGTCCGAAATGGAGGCGGCGTTGGCGACGGTGATGTCGGCGGCATGCTCGTCGGCCACCGCGCGGACGGCGAGCGCCCCCGCACCGGCGGCGGCCACTCCCGCCGCGCCGATGCCGAACAACTTCCTGCGGCTGATCTCGCCCACGGTCTCCCCTTCTACTTCGCGACGATGGCGGAGATCTTGCTGACCGGCTCCGCCAGGGCGTTGATCGTGTCGGACAGGACCTTCAGCTCGTCCTTCGACAGGTCGGTGTGCAGCTTCCAGCCGTCACCGGCGCGGTGGGCCTCAAGCGCGGCCTCGGCCGCCGCGAACTTCTCGTCCAGCGTCTTGACCAGCTCGGGGGCGCGCTCCTCCAGGATCGGACGGAGCGACTGGACGGCCGCCTTGGAGCCGGCCAGGTTGGCCGCGAAGTCCCACAGATCGGTGTGGGAGTAGCGGTCCTCCTCGCCGGTGATCTTGCCGGTGGCGACCTCGTCGAGGAGCTCCTTGGCACCGTTGCCGAGCTGCAGCGGCGACAGCTTCTCCGCGTTGGCCTTCTCGACGATCAGCTTCACGTTGGCCATCAGCTGGTCGGCCATGGGACCGGACTTGCTGATGTCCTTCGTGACCCACAGGTCCTTCTCCAGGCGGTGGAAGCCGGTGAACTCCATGCCCTCCTCGATGACCTCCTCGCGGCCGTCGATCTTGGGGTCGAGGTCGCCGAAGATCTCCGCGACCGGCTCGATGCGCTCCCAGTAGGTGCGCGCGACGGGGTACAGGGCCTTGGCCTTCTCCGCCTCGCCCGCCTTCACGGCGTCGACGAACTCCTGGGTCTTGTCCAGCAGCGCGGCGGTCTGGCTCTTGACGTACCGCTGGTAGCTCGCCGCGGCGCCGGCCAGCGCGGCGTCATCGGTCAGCGGCTTGTGCTCGCCGGTGACCTTGAGCGGGCCGCGGATGCCCTTGCCGATCATGCCGGGCTTGCAGACCGCCTCGTACGTCCCTGCCGGGAGCTCGACGACCAGTTCGCGGGTCAGGCCGGGGACGATGTTCTCGATCTCGCCCATGACGCGGTCGCCAGGGGCGTACACGTAGAACTCGGTGACCTTGCTGCCGCCGTTGGTGATGGAGAACGTCGAGGTGCCGGCCACGAGCTGGGCAGAGGAGACCCGGCATTCGGTGTCGCTCGCCGCCACCGTCACCTTGCCGGGCGCCGCCGCCGCGCTCTTGGCGCCGGTGGGCGCGGTCGTGGGGCCCTCCGTGCCACCGCAGGCGGTAAGCGTCGCCAGGGCGAGGACGCCGACGAGAAGGGGGGTGCGCATGGCAGTTCTCCTGAGTTACGAAACGGGCTGGGGGCTCACCTTGACGGTGGCCGGCCTGAGGAAGAGGAAGAGGACGGGCACGACGTAGGCGGTCCACACGACGACTTCCAGCACGGTCGGCTGGGCCGTGATGTTGAACATGCCGCTGAGCAGGGCCGAGTACCACGCGCCCGGGTCGAGCACGCCGCTGAGGTCGAAGGCCTGGCTGGTCAGGCCGGGAAGGACGCCCGCCTCCTGGAGGTCGTGCACGCCGTACTTGAGGATGCCGCCGGCGACCAGGATGAGCAGCAGGCCGGTCCAGGTGAAGAACCTGGTCAGGTTGATCCTGATCGCGCTCGCGTACAGGCCCCAGCCGATCACGATCGAGGTGAGCACGCCGAGGCTGATCCCGATCAGCGGGCTGGCGGTGGAGGCGGCGCCCTGGGCGGAGGCGAAGAACAGCAGCGAGGTCTCCAGGCCCTCCCTGACCACCGACAGGAACGCCATGACCGCCACAGCGACCGAGCCCACCTGGAGCGCCTCGCCGAGCTTGGACTTGAGGTCGGCCGAGATCTTCCTTGCCGCGCCGCGCATCCAGAAGATCATCCAGGTGACGAACACCGTGGCGCTGATCGACGCGATCGCCTCGAACAGCTCCTGGTGCTCGTACTGGAGCCGGGCGGCGGTGAAGGACAGGAGCGCGCCGAATCCGATCGAGAGCGCCACCGCGGCAGCGACACCGGACCAGACGAGGGGCAGTTTGTCCCGCCGGTCGCTCTTGACCAGGAAGGCGACCAGGATGGACACCACGAGTGTCGCCTCCAGTCCTTCGCGGAGGCCGATGAGATAGCTGGCGAACACGTGAACGCTCCCAAGGTGAGCCTTGCCTAATTTAGGTGTGCATTACCTTACTCGAGCACCCGCGCTCGTCCTCGCGGCGGGGTGGGCCCGCGACCTGAGGTCACGCGACACATGGCGGCTACATCCCTTTAGGGTAGGCAACCCTAATTAAAAACACCACCATGGATGGGAACGAAGTGGACCGGCTTCTCATGACGGCCGGGGCGTGAGTCTGTCGGCCTTGCTCGCGGCCTGCGGCGGACCGATCGCCACTCCACCCCGACGTGCTGGTCTGCGACGGATCGGCGGGGCATGTCACCGCCTCCCCGCACCGCTGGCGGATGACATGTCCGCCGCGCCTCTTGCGCCGGCAGACTAGTCCGTGTTCGGATTAATTCGGTCACCGGGCTCGGAGTATCCGGGCTCACTCCGGCCGCGATCGTCCGTGTCCGGACTAACTTGGCGTGATCATGGGAGAGTCGATGGACCAGAACCTGTTGAACGAGATCTGCCTGCGCCAGCTGACGCTCAGCGGCGTGCACGAGGGCGAGACGGTGGCGGTGCTCTCGGAGGGCGCCGAACGCCTCGACTACGCCGACGCGTTCCTCTACGCGGCCAGGCGCCTGGGGGCCTCCGCCTACCACCTGCGGCTCCCCGCTCCCACGACCACGTCGGGAGCCTGGGCGGTGGGCGCGTCCGAACTCGCCGCGAGCCCTCAGGCGGTGGAGGCGCTCAAGCGGGCCGACATGCTCGTCGACCTGAAGTTCCTGCTGTTCAGCAAGGAGCAGTTCGCCATCCAGGACGCGGGCACGCGGATCCTCACCGCCGTCGAGCCCGCCCCGCTGCTCGCCCGCCTCATGCCCACCCCAGAGCTCAGGGAACGGGTCGAGGTCGGCGCCGAGCTGCTCGCCAAGGCCGGCTCCATGCGCATCACCAGCCTAGGCGGGACCGACGTGACCTACCGCCTCGGCGTCTACCCCACGATGAGCGAGTACGGCTACACCGACCAACCCGGACGCTGGGACCACTGGCCGGCCGCGTTCGTCTTCACCGGGGGCGCCGACGACGGCGTGGACGGCAGGATCGTGCTGTCCCCCGGCGACGTGCTGCTTCCGTTCAACACCTACGTCCAGACGCCCGTCACGCTCACCATCGAGCAGGGCTTCATCACCGACATCCGCGGCGGCCTCGACGCCGAGCTGCTGTCGTCCTACATCAGGTCCTTCGACGACCCGCGCGGCTACGGGATGTCCCACGTCGGGTGGGGGCTGGACGAGCGGGCCCACTGGCACGGCCTGACCCAGTTCCCCGGCGGGATGGGTATGGAGCTGCGCTCGTTCTACGGCAACGTCATGTTCTCCATCGGGCCCAACAACGAGCTGGGCGGCCCGAACGACACCCCCTGTCACTTCGACATCCCGATGCGCGGCTGCAGCCTCTTCCTCGACGACGAGCCCGTGGTCGTGGACGGCGACGTCGTCGTCGCGGAGATGCGCCCTGCCGGACGCCGCTGACCCGCCTGGAGGATTCCGTGACCGACCATCACATCGGCCTGATCGTGCCGAGTTCCAACCTGACCATGGAGACCGAGCTGCCGCGGATGCTGCGCGCCCGCGAGGAGGCCGAGCCGGGCGACAGGTTCGTGTTCCACAGCAGCAGGGCGCGGATGCGGCAGGTGACGCCAGAGCAGCTCCGCGCCATGAACGCGCAGGCGGAGCGCGCCGCACGCGAGCTCGCCGACGCCCGCCCCGACGTGGTCGCCACCGCCTGCCTGGTGGCGATCATGGCGCAGGGGCCCGGCTACCACTGCAGCGCGGAGGACTCCATCCGCGACGCCCTGCGTGCCGAGGGCTCCGAGGCGCCCGTCATCTCCAGCGCGGGGGCGCTCCTGGCGGGGCTCGGCGCCCTCAAGGCCGGAAGGGTCGCCATCATCACCCCCTATATGAAACCGCTGACCCAGAAGGTCGTGGACTACATCGAGGACGCGGGCGTCGAGATCGTCGACGCGCTGAGCCTGGAGGTGGCCGACAACCTGGCCGTCGGCCGCCTCGACCCGCAGGGCCTGCGGGAACATTGGCGCAGGCTCGACCTGAGCCGCGCGGACGCGCTGGTCCTGTCGGCGTGTGTGCAGATGCCGTCGCTGCCGGTCGTGCAGGCCGTCGAGGACGAGGCCGGGCTGCCCGTCCTGACGGCCGCGACGGCGACCACCTACCGCATCCTGTCCGAACTGGGGCTCGCCACCACCGTCCCGCAGGCAGGAAGCCTGCTCGGCGGCACCTACTGACGAAACGAAGGAGGGCCGGGCTGCCCCGGCCCTCCTTCAGGCCATGTCTATAGCCAGGGGGCGCCTCAGGCCACCAGCTCGCGCAGGATGGCGCGAACGGCCGCCAGCCCATCCCGCGGGTTGTCCCAGAAGACCATGTGTCCCGCGTCGGGCACCTCGACCAGGCGCGCGGCGGTGTTGCTCCTGGCCGCCTCCTGCGCGCCCAGAGCGGTCACCACCGGGCTCTGCGCGCCGTACACCAGGAAGGCCGGATCGGGCACCGACGGCCAGAAGTCGAAGAAGTCCTCGCTCTCGAAGCCCCGGTGCGTCTCGGCCACGGCCTCGTCGCCGCAACTGGCCAGCCACCGCGCCCTCAACTCCTGCTCGCGCCGCGGCCACCGAGGCCAGGACCTGGCGACCTCGTCGGCGTCCGTCCCGCGCCGCGCCTGCTGGAGCTGGCTCTGGAACGCGGCGAGCGTGGTCGGATACGGCTCGCGCCTCGGGCCGCTCATCGGCGGGTCCACGAGCACCGTCCCGCGCAGCGCGAGGTTGCCCTTGGCGGCGGTCAGGCCCGCGATCCGCGCCCCCATCGAGTGGCCCAGCAGCACGGCGCCGTCGAGCCCGAGGCCCGTGATCACCGCCTCGGTGTCGGCGGCGTAGTCCTCCAGCGTGTACGAAGGGCCGTCGTCGGAGAATCCGCGGCCCCGCACGTCCAGGACGACGGGGCGGACCAGGCCGGTCAGCTCGCGCGCGACGAAGTCCATGGCGATCGCCGGACTGGTGATCCCCGGCAGGACGAGCACCGGCACGCCGTCGCCGCCGTAGTCGAGGGCGTGCAACCGGATCGGGCCCGAGCCGACCCAGCGGCTGCGTGCGGGCACCGCGGCGAGATCGGCGAGGGCCGGCTGGGTCAGGACGCGTTCAGACATCGGACGGAACTCCTTCCGTGAGATAGCCGGCGGCCTCCACGAGGTCGATGACGTCGCCGTACTTGGCCTGGATGTCGAAGAGGCTGGCCTCGTGCGGGCCTGCCGCGCGGTCGCCGACGCATTCGCGCGGCACCAGCACCGAGAACCCTGACTGGACGGCGTCCACCGCGGTGGCCCGTACGCAGCCGCTGGTGGTGGCGCCGCAGACCAGGACGGTGTCGCGGCCGAGACCGGTCAGGATCGAGGCGAGGCCGGTGCCGAAGAACGCCGAGGCGCCCTTCTTCACCACCAGGGTGTCGCCGGAGCGGCGCGGGAGCCGCCCGTCGATCGCCACCGCGTGGCTGCCCTCGCGCATCGCGCGCATCCCTGGGGCCTTGTGCAGCCAGGTCACCATCTCGCCGTCGGCCTCGGCCCGCGTGTAGGCGATGGTGGTGAAGACGACGGGCACCCCCGCCGCGCGGCCGTGCTCGATGAGCGTCGCGGTGGCGGCGACCACGTCCGACAGGTCGGAGCCCGACGGGTAGGCGGGATCCGTGAAGCCGTTGGTGAGGTCCACGACGACGATCGCGGGACGCTCGCCCCTGCGCGCCGACGCGCCGAACCCGGCGTGCGCGTAGGTGTCGTCGGTCGGCTTGCCGTACATCCCGCTAGCCACGGCGCAACTCCTTGATGATCTTGGCCTGGGCGCTCACCTTGCCGAGCAGCCAGCCCTGGAACAGGCCGAGCGCGAAGGCGGCGGCGATCGGCAGGTACTTGGCGGCGCCCGGCGGCAGCACCATCGACAGGGCGTCGAGTTCGCCCGCCGGCTCCGGCGCCAGGACGGCCGCGGCGGCGGCAGGCTTCGGGCCGCCGGAACGGTCGGCCTCGATCAGGCGCGCGAGGTTGCCCGCGAACTGCCGCAGCAGCTTGTCGGAGACGGTGACGATCGCGCCCTTGCCGAACTGGACGATCTTCCCCCGGATCAGCAGGTCGGTCTGCACCCGCAGCACCGCACCGCTGGGCGCCTCCGCCACCGTGAGGACCACCTCGGCCTCGGCGTCGCCGCTGCCGTGCGTGTCGGCGCCCCTGCCCTGCAGCCGCAGACGCCGCCTGCCGGGATCGACCTCCAGGAAGCGCACGGTCCCCGCGTACGCGGCGGTGATGGGACCGACCTTGACCTTGACGCCGCCGTGGTAGGCGTCGCCGTCGCGGCCGTCGAGCGCGGCGCCCGGCAGGCACGTCACGACCCGTTCCACGTCGTTGATCAGGGCGAAGACCTCGTCCGGCGAGGCGTTCACGGTGATCTCGTTGTCCAGGATCATCGGGTTTCCCTCACTTCGCGCCGCCCTCTGGCGCAGTCCTCGATCGCGTCGACGATGCTCTGGTAGCCGGTGCACCGGCACAGGTTGGCGGACACGACCTCGCGTATCTCCTCTCTCGTGGCCTCGGGGTGCTCGGCGAGGAAGCCCTCGGCGAGCATCAGGAAGCCGGGTGTGCAGAACCCGCACTGCAGGCCATGGCAGGCGGAGAAGGCCCGCTGGAGGTCGTTCATCTCACCGTCCTCTGCCAGCGTCTCGACCGTGCGGATCTCCTGGCCCTCGGCCTGGGCAGCGAAGATCAGGCACGAGCGCACGGGGGCGCCGTCGAGCAGGACGGTGCAGGCGCCGCAGATGCCGTGCTCGCAACCGACATGCGTGCCGGTGAGGCCGAGGTGGTGCCGCAGCACGTCCACCAGCGTGTGCCGGGACTCCACGACCAGATCGTCGTGCCGTTCGCCGTTCACGGTCAGACTGATCAGCAGTTTCTCCGTCATGCCTTCGCTCCGATCGCCCGCTGTACCGTCTCGGGCCGGATGGGTGTGTCGTCGAGCTCCACCCCGGTGGGCCGGAGCGCGTCGTTCACGGCGTTGAGCACCGCCGCGGGGGCGCCGATCGTGCCGCCCTCTCCCGCGCCCTTCGCTCCGCTCTCGGTGAACGCGCACGGGGTCTCCAGATGGTGGATCTCGATGTCGGGGATCTCGTTCGCGGTGGGCACCTTGTAGTCGATGAAGCTCGCGCACGACGGCTCGCCCTGCGCGTCGTAGGTCACCTCCTCGAACAGCGCCCCCGCGATGCCCTGCGCGATGCCGCCGCGGCACTGTCCCTCGACGACCTGCGGGTTGATGGCGACCCCGCAGTCCTCCACGCAGACGTACCGCAGGAACTCCACCCGTCCGGTGCCTGGATGCAGTTCGACGACCACGCCGTGCGCGGCGTTGGAGAACGTCCCGTCGCCGTGCACGTCGAACGACGCGCTCGCGGTCAGGCCTGGTTCGGCGTCCTTGGGCAGCAGGTTGGCCTTCAGGTAGGCGACCTCGGCCAGCTTCGGGTACGCCACGGCCTTCCCCTGGTCGTCGAGCCTGCGCACGTGCCCGCCGTACAGCTCCACGTTGTCGCGTGTCGTCTCCAGCAGGTGCGCGCCCAGGTGCAGGAGCCGGTCCGCCAGCCTGGTGGCCGCCCGCGCGACCGCGCTGCCGCCGATGGTGGCCGACCGGCTGGCGAACGTCCCGAACCCGTAGGTGATCCGGTCGGTGTCGCCCTGGTGGATCTTGACCTGGGCGAGGTCCAGACCGAGTCGGTCGGCGGCGATCTGGGCCAGCGTGGTCTCGTGGCTCTGCCCGTGGCTCATGGTCCCCGTCGTCACGGTGACGTTCCCCGTGAGGTCCATCCTGATCTCGGCGAGGTCGAAGCCGGGCACCACGGCCATCTTGCGCTTGGCGAACGCGCCGGAGCCGTAGCCGGTGCGCTCACTGAAGCACGAGTAGCCGATTCCGAGGAAGCGTCCTTCGGCGGCCGCCCGTTCCTTGCGTTCGTACCAGCCCTCCTCCCTGAGCGTCCGCTCACAGAGGTTCAGCGACTCCAGGTAGGAGCCAGGGTCGTAGGTGACGTCGTTGATCCCGGTGTAGGGGAACTCGGTGATCAGGTTCCGCCGCCGGATCTCGACAGGGTCCAGGTCCAGCTCGCGGGCCGCCCGCTCGAAGACCCGTTCCATGACCATGACGAACTGCGGCCTGCTCACGCCCCGGTACGGCGCGGACGGCGCCTTGTTGGTCGTGACGGCCCGGCCGCGCACCCGGTAGGCGGGCACCCGGTAGACGCCAGGCATCTCCGCCGACGCCATCAGCGGCTCGATGCCTGCGGTGAACGGATAGCAGGAGTAGGCGCCCATGTCGCACACCACGTCGGCGTCGAGGGCCAGGATCCGGCCGCCCGAATCGAAGGCGGCGCGCACGTCGTAGCGCTGCTCGCGGGCCAGGAACGAGGCGGTGAGCGCGTCTCTGCGGTCCTCGATCCACTTGACCGGGCGGCGCAGCCGCAGGGCCGCGGCCCCGGCCGCGATCTCCTCGCGCCCGACGACGCACTTCTGCCCGAAACCGCCGCCCATGTCGGGCACCACCACCCGTACGGCTCGCTCGCCGAGGCCGAGACACTGGGCCATCACCGTGCGGACCTGGTGCGGGACCTGGGTGCAGGTGTGCACGAGAAGCTGTTCCTCGCGCGCGTCCCATGCCGCGACGGCGCCTCTGGTCTCCAGCGGAAGCGCGTTCTGCCGGCCCGTCTTGGACCGCACCCGCACCACGCGATGCGCCGCGGAGAAGATGTCGTCGATGCCGGCGGTCGCGAACATCGACACGTCCACCAGGGTGTTGGCCGCCGCCGCGTCGTGCACGAGCGGGGCGCCGGGAGCGAGCGCCTGCTCGTCGGAGAGCACAGGCGTGCCCGCCTCGTAGGTCACCTTGGCGGCCTCCAGGCCGTCCTCCACGGAGTACGGGTCCTCGGCCAGCACGATGGCGATAGGCTCGCCGACGTAGCGGACCCGCTTCCTGGCCAGCACGGGCATCGCGGTGGGCACGAACTCCGAGAGCGGCCGGTCGAGGACGGCCGTGATGTCCCCGATGGTCAGGTCGTCGGCGGTGAACGCGGCGACGACCCCCGGCACGGCGAGCGTCCCGGACAGGTCGACGCCTGTCACGGTCCCGTTGGCGATGGTGCTGCGGACGAACTGCGCGTGCAGCATGCGAGGAAGGTGGATGTCGTCGACGAACCGCCCGTTCCCCGTCAGCAGCCGCGGGTCCTCCCGCCGGGCGGCCGACCTCCCGACCCAGCTCATTGCATCGCCTCCGCACAGGCTCGGACGAGCAGGGTCCTGGTGAGGGCCCTGCGGTAGTCGGCGCTGCCGTTGCCGTCGGCGGGCGGGTCGATGGCCGTCGCGGCCGCCTCGGCGCATTCGGCGAACGTGCCGCCGTTCGCGAGCACCGCCTCCGCCTCGGGGACCCGAAGCGGCACGGGGGCGACCCCGCCGAGCACGACGCGTTTCGCGTCCAGGTCGACGGCGGCGGCCACGATGGCGAAGTCGCCCCGCCGCTCTGCGTACTCGGTCAGCGCCGCGTGCGACGCGGCGCGCGGGAAGACCACCTCGATGATCATTTCTTCCGGTTCCAGCGCCGTGGTGAAGAAGCCGAGGAACAGGTCCTCGGCGGGAACGCGCCGCAGCCCTCCAGACCCCTGGACGACGACCTCGGCGCCCAGCAGGACCGCGAGCAGGCACCACTCGGCGGTGGCGTCGCTGTGGGCCAGACTACCGCCGACCGTGCCGCGCGTCCGGATCGGCAGGTGCCCGATCCATTTCATCGTGTCGCGGAGCACGGCGAAGTCCTGGCCGAGCGGCGCGTTCTCCACCTGGTGGTGGGTGGTCAGCGCCCCGATGCGCAGGCCGCCGCTCTCGTTCCTGATGGAGGAGAGCTCGCCGCGCAGGCCGGTGAGATCGACCAGGTGTGCGGGGCGGGCCAGGCGGAAGTTCATCATCGCGACCAGGCTCTGGCCGCCGGCGATGTACTTGGCGTCCTCGCCCAGCTCGGCGAGCAGGGCGACCGCTCCTTCGACGTCCCTGGCGCGGTGGTAGGTGAACGGCGCGGGCTTCATCACGTCCTCACATGCGCCGCGTCGTCGGAGGGACCGGTGATGTGGTCCAGCTCCCTGCCCTTGGTCTCCGGCGCTGCGAAGGCCATCCACAGCACGACCGCCAGCATCACGGCGCCCAGCACGGTGAACGTCAGGGTCAGACCCAGCGTGGGCCAGAGCAGTCCGCCGAAGATCAGAGGGATGAAGCCGGAGGTCACCCTGCTGGCCGACGAGGCCCAGCCGAACCCGCTGGCCCGGATCGGCGTGGGGTACAGCTCGGCGACGTAGGCGTACAGCACCGGGATGGCGACCTGGATGAAGAAGCCGAACAGGCCGAGCCACACCAGGGCGGCGGTCTTGAGGTCCAGGAACAGCGCGAAGCCCACCAGGGCGGCCGCGGACACCGGCGCCGACACCCCGATCACCCACTTGCGGCCGACGGTCTCGACCAGCCACGCGGAGACCAGGACGCCGACGATGCCCACCGCCGTCATCAGGGTGGTCTTGGCGAAGGCCGCGTAGTCGGTGTAGCCCCCCTCCTTGAGGATCGTGGGCATCCAGCTCAGCGCCACGTAGTACACCGTCATCACGGTGATGAACAGCAGCCAGGCGACGGAGGTCACCCGCGGGCTGAAGCTCCAGACCTGGCGGAGCTGGTCGAGCACCGCGCGCACTCCGCGTGAGCCCGCGCCCTCCTCGGCGGGAGCCTCGATGACGTACGGCTCGGCAGCGGCGCCCGCCCTGGCGACCAGATCGTCGATGATCTCACGAGCCTCCCGCTCACGACCGGTCTTGGCCAGGTAGAGGGGCGATTCGGGAACGCCGCGGCGCACCCAGAACAGCAGCAGCGCGGGAAGGACCATCACCGTGAGCATCCAGCGCCAGTTGCCCTGCACCGGCTCCAGCACGATGGCGACCACCCCGCACAGCGTCGCGCCGATCGGCCACCAGACGTCCATGGCCGCCAGGATCTTGCCGCGCAGCCGGCTCGGCGAGAACTCGCCCACCAGCGCGTAGTCGACGGGGATGCAGCCGCCCAGGCCGACCCCTGCCAGGAACCGCAACACCAGGAAGACGCCGTAGTTCGGGGCCAAGGCGCCGAGGACGGAGAAGAGCGCGAAGATGAGCAGGGTCAGGCTGAAGGCGCGCTTGCGGCCCAGGCGGTCGGCGATCGTGCCCCACAGGACGGCGCCTACCGCCATGCCGATGAGGTTGGCGGCGGCCACCAGGCCCTTCTCACCGACCGACAGGCCGAACTCCTTGCCCAGCAGCGGCGTGAGGAAGCCGTTGAGCGCGACGTCCCAGGCGTCGAACATGTAGCCGAGGCCACCGATGATGAAGATCTTGCCTTGGACGCTCCACTTCCACGGCAGATTCTGGACGATCTGGTCTCCTGTTTGCATGGTGCTCCCACCCTGATGTGAGTGTTGAGGAGACGGGAACGCGATAGGGGCGTTCCCGGGGGTGCCCGTACCCGTAGGGCCGGGGGACTGTCAGTTGTGGAACTGGTAGGAGAAGGTCTCTTCGTCGGGGTCGTTCAGCGGGGTGCCGCTCCACAGCCACTCGTAGGAGACGTCGGACTCGCCGTCGAACCGCTTGAGCTTCTCGTCGCGGGCCCGTTGCTCAGGGCCGTCGGGCAGGTGGTAGAAGGACATGTTGCGCCAGGCGGCGTCCTGGACCATCCCCGCGTGCTTGGCGCGGCGCGCCACGTACCGCATGAGTGCGGCCCCGACGCCCTCGGCCGGGACGGCGCCGAGCTCCTCGGCGAGCACGGCCGCGTCCTCCATCGCCTGCGAGGCGCCCTGCGCCTGATAGGGCAGCATGGCGTGGCAGGCGTCGCCGAGCAGGGCCACGTGGCCGTCCACCCACACCGGATCACGGCGGCGGTGGTACATGGCCCACGCGGAGATGTCGCCCTCGGCCTTGGAGAGCATCAGGGCGACCCGGTCGTCCCAGCCGGGGAAGGCGTCGGCCAGCTCGTCCACGGTGGCGGGCACGGTCCAGCGCTCCTCGACCTCGGGCGAGCACGGCACGATCGCGACGACGTTGAGCCACTCCCCGCCGCGGATCATGTAGTGGACCAGGTGCCGGTCAGGGCCGTACCAGATCGTGCTCTGGAAGCGATCCACCAGCCAGCGGGTCGCGGGGTCCGCGGCGATCTTGTCTCCTGGGATGAGCGCGCGGTAGGCCATCTCGCCGGAGAAGAGCAGGGTGTCGGGCAGGCCGAGCGCGTCGCGTACGCCCGACCGGATACCGTCCGCGCCGACCAGGACGTCGGCCTCGAACCGCTCACCCGCGGCGGTGACGGCGGCGGGCCTGGTGCGGTCCGAACGGTCGATCTCGACGACCTTGCGTCCCGTCCGCACCTCCACCACGGGGCCTGGGCGATCCTCGGCCAGGCAGGCGTCCAGCAGCACCTTGTGCAGGTCGGCGCGGTGATAGTGCCAGTAGGGGGCGTTGTACTCGCGCTTGCAGAAGTCGCCGAGCGGAGTCAGGCCGATCACGCTGCCGTCCTGCCAGCGGCGGCGCACCTGGTCCAGCGGTTCGGTGCGGATCTCCTCGAGGGCGGCGCGCAGCCCGAGCCCGAGCAGGACGCGGCTGGCGTTGGGCGCGGTCTGGATGCCCGCCCCGACCTCGCCCAGCTCCGCGGCCTGCTCAAGGACCGTGACCCGCAGACCGCGCTGCCGCAACGCCAGCGCGGCGGTCAGCCCGCCGAGACCACCTCCGACGATCGTGACGCGGTACGACTGGCTCACCTGGCTCTGCGCCAATGCTCCTCCAACCCCTCGGAATGTCATCACGAATGCCGTTACGGCTGTTCGCGGGCACGCAGATCACAGCCAACCCGCCAGTGCGGCGGAAGCACAGGGGCTGCGCCCGGCAAAACTAATCCGAACACGGACGATCCGGAAAAACAAGAGGTGAGCCAGGATGTGAACGCTTTACCCGCCGCTCGGGGGCGACGTCATTCGTCGCCCATGAGCCGTTCCCAGCGGGCGGCCAGCACCGTCATCTCGCGCAGTACGCGTTCGCGCTCGCTCTGCGAGTAGCCGTTCAGCAACTGCTCGTCCAGCGCTCGGGCGCGCCGGTTGACCTCCTCGAGGCGCCGCGCTCCCTCCTCGGTCAGGTGCAGCAGCTTGCGGCGGCCGTCGTGCAGCGCGGTGTGCCGGACGATCAGCCCGTTGTCCTCCAGTCGGCGGACGATGTCGGCCATCGTGGACCGGTCGAGCGCCACCGACGAGGCGAGCGAGCCCTGGTCGACACCGGGATAGTTGTCCACGGCCGTGAGCACCGCGAACTGCGGGCCGGTCAGGACCGGGTCGACCATGCGCGTCCACAAGGCGACATAGGACTGGTAGAGGCGCCGGGCCACGTAGCCAGGCGCGGCGAGGAGCTCGGCAGGGGTCGTGATCGCCTCGCCGCGGCCTCCCTTCGCCGCTGTCGATTTACCCGCTTCACGCACCATGCGCCTACCCAATCATGAACCCGCCGCGCCCCCTTAATCGCCGTCACCGCCTCAACGCTCGAGAGGCGGCGCCGATCGGCGGATCGCACAGGGGGCGGTCGGCCGCGACGCCGGACTGACCCCTCCGCCGCGCCCTGTGCGGGTCCCGCCGCAGGCGGCAGGGCGGGGGTCAGGAGCCGCGGTAGCCGGGGTGGACTCCCGGGGTGAGGTCCTGGTCGGCGGCGATCAACTGCAGCAGCGCGATGAGCTGTTTCTGCTGGTCGGGGTCTAGGGCCGAGGTGATGTCGGCCTCGTGCGCGATCGCGGTCCTCTTGATGTCGTCCATGACGCGCGTCGCGTCAGGGGTCAGGTGCAGCTCGTAGTTGCGGCGGTCGCCGGTGGACCGGCGGCGCTCAACCAGGCCCGCCCGGTCCAGCGGGTCGATCAGGGCGGTGACGCGGCTCGGCACCACGCCGAGGTCGGCGGCCAGCGACTGCTGGCTGCGGCCCGGCTGGGCGGCGATCATCCGCAGCAGCCCGACGTCGGCGGGGGACAGGCCGAGCTCGGCGATCCGCGCGGCGAACCGGTTCGCGGCGTGCGCGCCGAGTTGCGCGAGCAGGAACGCGGCGCCCATCGGCCGGTTGCGGGATTCGGGCATGACGCATACTGTACTCCGACAGAATGATTCATAATGATGAACCTTTCTCTCGAGAGAAGTGATGTGTGATGGCAACCGACTGGCCGAGGTATCCCGGGCTGGACGGCAAGGTCGCCCTGGTCACCGGCGGTTCACGCGGCATCGGCGCGGCGTCCTGCCGCGCCCTGGCCGCCAACGGCGTCAAGGTCGCGGTCACCGGCCGCGACACCGCGGCGGTCGACCGCGTCGTCGCGTCGATCACCGACGAGGGCGGGCGGGCGCTCGCCGCGCCCGGCGACGTGACCGACCAGGACGCGCTCGCCCGCATCCGCGCGAGCGTCGAGGACGAGCTGGGGCCGGTGGAGATCCTCGTCCCGTTCGCCGGTGGGCAGGGCGCGCCCGCGCCGACCGCCGGACTCGACCCCGCCCGCTGGCGGGCCGTGCTGGAATCCGATCTGACCTCGGTGTTCCTCACCGTCCACGAGTTCCTGCCGGGTATGCTCCGGCGCCGCGCCGGCTCGATCATCCTGATGTCGTCGACGGCGGGCCGCCGCCCCGGCGGCGCGAACGCCGCCTACGCCGCCGCCAAGGCGGGCGTCGTCATGTTCGCGCGGCACCTGGCCGCCGAGGTCGGCGGCGACGGAGTGCGCGTCAACTGCCTGGCGCCCTCCGCCGTGCTCAACGACAAGCTCGGTTCCCTGCCCGCCGAACGGCTCCAGCGACTCGCGGCGGCGTTCCCGCTCGGCCGCATCGGCGAGCCCGACGACATCGCGCAGGCGGTCCTCTACCTCGCCTCGCCCGCCTCTTCCTGGGTGACCGGCGCGACGTTCGACCTCACCGGCGGGCGCGTGAGCGGATGAACGCCCCCGCCCGCCCCGCTCACCCGTCCCGCCGCCCGAACGGAGACCCCCTGATGACCAGCCCGACGATCGACCCGATGACCGAGCGGCTCGTCCGGTTCCAGCGGCCCGGCACCGCCCTGCCCTACCTGGCGGGCGCGGACGAGGCCCGCGTCGCCGCCCTGTTCGGCCTCGACGCCGCCGCCTACCGCGCACTGCTCGACGGCTTCGAGCGGCAGGTCCTGCAGGCCGCCGAGACGCTGCTCGCGCGGCCGGACTTCGCCGACGCCGTGGACCGGCTGCCGCTGGAGGACGCCCCCCACGTCGTCGCCCTGGGCGAGAGCACCACCGCCGACCGGCTGTCGTGGTTCGAGATCCTGCGGCACGCCGTGACGCTGCGCCGCCCCGCCGAAGCCGTCCGGTTCACCAACCTGGCCGTCTCAGGCTCCACCAGCACCCAGGCGCTCAGGCAGGTGCCCGCACTGGCGTTCCAGCGGCCCGACCTGGTGCTGTGCATGCTCGGAGCCAACGACGCGGAGCATCCCGCGCCCGGCGCGCCGACCCTGGTCGGGCTGCCCGAGACCCAACGCAATCTGGCCCTGCTGCACGACCTCGCCCGGCAGCGGGGACCGGTGCGCTGGACGTGGCTCACCCCCAGCGCGGTGGACGAGCCGCGCGTCGCCGAATACCCGCACTTCCGGCGCGCCGGGATCGCCTGGGCCAACAAGGACATCGACGCGATCGCCGAATACCTGCTGGACCGGCCCGAACCCACCGTGGACACGCGATTCGACACCTCCGCCGAGGACCGCTACCTGGACGACGGCGTTCACCTTGCCATCGCTGGCCAGTGCGAGGTCGCTGCCGCCGTCGTCCATGCGATGGCCGGTGCGGCGTGAAGGTGATGGTCTTCGGCGCGACCGGCGGCACCGGACGCCAGGTAGTCGAGCAGGCGGTCGCCGCCGGGCACGACGTCACGGTCCTGGCACGCGACCCCGCCCGGGTCGTGGCGCGCGACCGGGTGACCGTGATCGGCGGCGACGTGCTGACGCCGCAACCCTGGCGCGCCGCCGTCGCCGGCCAGGACGCCGTGCTGTCGTGCCTGGGCAGCACCGACCGCCGCCACACCACCACCGTCTACTCCGAGGGCACCGCCAACATCCTCGCCGCGATGCGCGACGGCGGGGTGCGCCGCGTCCTGTGCCTGTCGTCGGCGGGCCTGGAGATCGCGCCGGGCACGCCGCTGGGACAGCGGCTCGTCACCCGGCTCGTGATCCAGCGCCTCTACCGGCACGGCTACGCCGACATGGCGCGCATGGAACGGCTGGTGGCCGCCGCCCGCGACCTCGACTGGACCATCGTGCGCCCGCCGATGCTGACCGACGGGCCGGCGGCCGGCGACCGCCAAGGCGAAGTCGATCTCCCGCGCCGACCTCGCCCACTACCTGCTCGCCCACGTCACCGACGAGGCGAGCCGGCACACCGTCGTCGAGATCTCCGGCTGACCGACACCGCCGTTCCCGAGGTGACACGGGAACGGCGGCACAGCCGGAACCCAGAGCGTTCGGGAAACCGTCATCGCGACGCTGACCTGTGTGTTCCGTTCAAGCCCGGTGGTCGGCGGGGTGAGGGCGGATCGTGACCGGGCTGCCGGTCCTGGCCGACTCGTAGGCCGCCTCGATCACGGCCACCGCCGCGGCGGCCTCCGCGCCGGGCGCGTGATTCCCGCCCCGCCCCGCGATCAGCGCACCGAACGCCTCGACGGGAGCGTGCCTGGCCCAGGCGGTCTGGCTGGGGTCGGGAGCCAGGCGGATCTGCGATCCGTCCGGCCGGTGGACGGCGGCGGTGCCGTACTGGAGGTCGTGCTCGACCATGCCGGCGGTGCCGTAGAAGCGCAGGCGCTGCCTGGTCGGCAGGCCGCCGGGCACGGTGCCGGTCGCGGTGAGCGCGCCCACGGCGCCGCCGGTGAGACGGAGCGCGAGCGCGTTCACCACGTCGACGGGCAGCGAGCGGTTGTCCATGTAGGCGAAGACCTGTTCGGCCCTGCGGCCCGTCGCGCGGGTCAGGGCGCCGACGAGGTGGGTGAGCTGGGCCTGGCCCTGCCCGCCCGCGGCCAGGGCGGGGTCGCCGTAGGTCGGGGTGCCGGTGAACAGGTCCATCATGGCGGAGGAGAAGTCGCCGTTGACGCAGACCAGCTCGCCGACCTCCTCCAGTACGGCGGCGCGCACGCGTGCGGCGGCGGCCGTGTACTGACCGGTGTAGCCGACCGACAGGTGTGCTCCGGCGCGTTCGGCCGTGGCGACCAGGTCCCATGCCTGCGCGGCGGTGGTCGCCATGGGTTTCTCGACCAGGACATGGATCCCGTCCGCCAGTGCGGCGCGGGCCAGCGCGTGGTGCGTGGTGTGCGGCGTGGCTATGACGACGCCGTCGACCAGGCCAGAGGCGAGCAGCTCGACCGGCTCGGTGAAGGCGCGGGCGGCGCCCAGGGCCCCGGCTTCCGCCAGGGCGGCGGCTCGGAGCGGATCGGTGTCGCACACCGCGGTCAGGTCGAGATCGGGAGCGGCGGCGATGGCCGGCAGGTGGGCGAAGCGTGCCCACCAGCCCAGGCCGATCACGCCCAGTCGCACGGTCACCGGATGCGGTGGAGCGGGACGGCGGGGTCGAGCTCCAGCCCGAAGCCGGGCGCGTCGCCCAGCCGCACCTTGCCGTCGATCGGGAACGATTCGCCGGTGAAGATGGGATGCTGCGGGACCGGCTGGTCGCAGCCTCCGGCGAAGATGCCGAACTCGGCCAGCGGCGGTTCCGGCCGGGTCGCGATGAAGTGGTAGGCGTAGTGGCCGCCGGTGTGCGGGATGAGCCGGGTACCGCTCATCCGGGCGACCGCCGAGATCCGGCGCAGCTCGGTGAGGCCTCCGCACCAGTTGGGGTCGGGCTGGACGAGGTCCACCCCCGATGCGCAGAGCAGGTCGAAACCGGCTGCGGTGTACTCGTGCTCACCCGAGGCCAGCGTCATCCCCGGCGGCAGGCGGTCACGCAGGCGCCGGTGGGCGGCGTAGTCGTCGGGCCGCAGCGGTTCCTCGATCCAGTGGAAGCCGAGCGGCGCGACGGCATGGCCCAGGCGGGCGGCGTAGTCGACGTCGAGCGACATCCAGCAGTCGTACATGAGCGGGAAGCCGGGCCCGACGCTGTCGCGCGCCTGCTCGGCGATGGAGACGTTGGCGCGGAAGCCGTCCTCACCCTCGACCGGCGCATAGGTCAGCGGGATCTTCGCCCCCCAGAAGCCGAGCTCGCGCGCGACGTCCGGCCGCGGCCCGGTGGCGTACAGCTCGACCGACTCGTGCACCGGGCCGCCGAGCAGGGTGTGCACCGGTGTCTGCGTGATGCGCCCGTGCAGGTCCCAGATCGCCAGGTCGACGGCGGAGAGGGCGTGCAGGGCCAGGCCCTTGCGCCCGTAGTGCAGCGTGCTGTTGAACATCCGGTCCCAGAGCCGCTCGTGGTCGAAGGCGCTCTGGCCCTCCACGAGGTAGGCCAGGTGCAGCGCGACCAGGGTGGCGACGACCACCCCGCCGTTGGTGGTGCCGACGCCCACGTGCCCGGAGACGCTCTCCACCTGCACCACCACGGTCTGCTGGGAGTTCGGCCCGATGGCCGCCATCCGGTCGTCGCGGAAGTCGGCGTGCTGGCTCATCGGGCTGGCGACCTTGCGCCGCTTCCACTGCCGTAACGCCTCGTGATCGGCGGGATCCGCCGCTACGGGCGGGAGATTGGTGTAGTCGGCCACGTAGGCGCGGACGTCCACGATCCGGTCCATCAGCTCCCCTGATCCTTGTACGGCTGGACGGCCTGCTGCGCCGCCGCCATGGTCTCGCCCGCCTGCCCGAAGGTCCGCTGGGCCACCGCGATGAACAGCACGTCGACCACGGCGAGCTGGCCGTGCCGGGCGGCCAGCGACTCGGTGCGGAACCCGGTCTGCTGGACCCTGGTCAGCAGGGTGAGCTCGGCGCGGGCGGCGAGCGGCGAGGCGGGGTCGTTGCAGATCGCGATGGTGGCCGCGCCGTGGGTCATCGCCTCGGTGACCAGGTCGACCACCTCTTTGGTGCGGCCGCTGTGGGAGATGGCCACGACCACGTCGTCGGGGCCGAGCAGCGCGGCGCCGCTGAGCGCGATGTGGGTGTCGGTCGAGGTCCAGGCGGACACGCCGACGTGGTAGAGCCGCTGCTGCAGCTCCGAGGCCACCGTGGAGCTGCCGCCCGCGCCGAACACCCACACCCTGCGGGCGGCGGCGAGCATGGTGGAGGCCCGGTCGGCCGCCTCCAGGTCGAGCCAGGAGACGGTCTCGACGGCGGCCTGCGTGATCGCGGCGGAGACCACCTCGGCGATGCGCTGGATGCCGTCGTCCTCGGCCACGTCGGCGCCGATGCTCGCACTCCACGGCTCGGCCCGGGTCCTGCCGCTGTCGGAGGCCAGAGCCAGCCGCAACTGGGCGTAGCCGTTGAGGCCGAGCGCCCGGCACAACCTGGTGACGCTGCCGGTGGACACGCCGCACCGCTCCGCCAGGTCGAGGATGGTCAGACGGGCCACCGCGCCCGGATCTGCCAGCACCAGCTCGGCGATGGCGCGCTGGGCCTCCGGCATCGAGGGCGCAAGCGCGGCGATCCGGTCGACGATGCCCTCCACGGGGCTGTGCATGTGGGTCCTCCCTCTCCGCTGTGGAGAATAATTATTCACTACGTAGGTCGTCAATGGCGAATCCGTGACGGCGAACCTCTTGACGACCAGGGTCTGGTGGTCGCATCTTAGCGGCCACAGAGAAAAATTGATCGCTATGTGATCGAGGTGTCGATGTCTTCCGTCTCTGCGGCCGCCTATCTGGACGTGCTTCAGGACCTCATGGCCAGGGTGAGCGCGTCCCAGGCGCCGCTCGTGGACAAGTCGGCGGGGCTCATCGCCGACGCCATCGCATCCGGAGGCGTCCTCCAGGCCTTCGGCAGCGGCCACTCCGAGGCGTTCGCCCTGGAGCTGACCGGCAGAGCGGGCGGGCTGGTCGCCGCCAACCGGATCGAGCTGCGCGATCTCGTGCTGCGCGGTGGCGCCGCGCCGGACGTGCTGACCGATCCACTGCTGGAACGCGATCCCGGCGCCGCCCGCCGGCTCTACGAGCTGGCCGCGCCGCACCCGCGCGACGTCTTCGTCATCGCGTCCAACTCGGGGGTCAACGGCTCGATCGTCGAACTCGCCGCCCTCGTCAAGGCCAGGGGCCACGCGCTGATCGCGGTGACCTCGGCCGAGCACTCCGGGCGGATGGCCTCCCGGCACCCGTCGGGGCTGCACCTGGCCGACCATGCCGACATCGTGCTGGACAACGGCGCACCGTACGGCGACGCCATCATCCCGCTGCGCGACGGCGGCCACGTGTGCGGGGTCTCCTCCATCACCGGCGCGCTGCTGGCCCAGCAGATCGTGGCCGAGGTGGTGCGCCGGATGGAGGAGTCGGGCGTGCGGCCGCCGGTGTACCTGTCGGCGAACGTCCAGGGCGGCGACGACCACAACCGCCGACTCGAAGAACGGTACGACGGGCGCATCCGCCGGACCACCAGGTAACCCCAGGAGAACGACCATGAAAGATCTTTCCCGGCGTCAGGTCCTGCGCGGAGCGGCCCTGACAGGGGCCGGCCTGCTGGCCGCGGCCTGCGCCACGCCCGGAGACCCGGCCGGCGCGCCCAAGCCGGCCATGACGGGCGCGATCAGCGCCGCCAACCCGCTCGGCATGGACGAGAACGGCCCCCTCGAGATCGTCATCTTCGACGGCGGATTCGGCGACGCCTACGCCACCAAGATCCACGAGCCGATGTTCCTTGGCAGGCACCCCAAGGTGCGGCTCAAGCACGTCAGCACCAAGGAGATCTCCGGGACCCTGCAGCCGCGGTTCGTCGGCGGCGACCCGCCCGAGGTGATCAACAACGACGGCGCCCAAGCGCTCGACCTGGCGGCGCTGGTGCAGGGCGGTCAGGTGCAGGACCTGACGCCGCTCCTCGACGCCCCCTCATGGGACGACCCTGGCAGGAAGGTACGCGAGGGCCTGCTGCCCGTCGCGATCGAGGCCGGCTCGTTCGACGGGAAGCCGTACAGCCTGCCGTACGTGTTCATGATCTTCGGCTTCTGGTACTCCGGCAAGCTCTTCGACGAGAAGGGCTGGAAGCCCGCCACCACCTGGGACGAGTTCCTCGTCCTCTGCGGCGAGATCAAGAAGGCGGGCATCGCGCCGTTCGCCTACGCGGGAAAGTATCCCGGCTACGTCTGGGAGGCGATCCTGACGATGGCCGTCAAGCATGGCGGGGTCGATGTGATGAGGAACGTCGACAACCTGGAGGACGGCGCCTGGAAGGTGGACGCGCTCAGGAAGGCGGCCACCGCGTTCGGCGAGCTGCACGCGAAGGGTTACCTGCTGCAGGGGAGCGAGGGTCTCAACCACACCGAGTCGCAGACCAGGCAGAACGGCTACGAGGTCGCAGTGATCCCTAACGGCTCCTGGCTGGAGAACGAGCAGAAAGACGTCGCCCCGGCCGACTTCGGCTACGCCATGTTCCCGGTCCCGGCGCTCGAGGCCGGCGAGGCACTCCCGCACGCCGCGCTGCACGCGATGCCCGGCGCCGGGTTCATCGTGGCGTCCAGGAGCAAGAACCCGACGGCGGGCATGGAGTACCTGCGCACGATGGTGTCCAGCGAGGGCGCGGGCAGGTACAGCGGCCTGGTCAGCACGCTCACCACGGTCCGCGGGGCCGCGCTGCCGGCCGACGCCAAGCCAGGGCTCAAGAGCGCGGCGGCCGCGCTGACCACGGCGGGGACAGACCTCGTCAACTGGCGTGTGCACGAGTGGTACAAGGAGATCGCCACCGAGCTGGACGCCGCCACCGGCCAGCTCATGACCGGCGGCATCACCGCCGACCAGTGGGTGGAGCGGCTGCAGCGCAAGGCCGACGCCGTCAAGAAGGACTCCTCGATCAAGAAGTTCTCGAGGTAGCCCGCCGTGCGACATGGACGGCGGCGCTTCGTCATCGGCTTCCTGACGGTGCCCGTCCTCCTCTACGTGGTCTACGTGATCTCCCCGTACGCCCAGGCGTTCCAGATCTCGATGACCGACTGGCGGGGGATCGACGCCCGGCCGGAGTTCGTCGGGCTGGCGAACTTCCGGCGGTTGCTGGAGGATCCCGTCTTCTGGAAGGCGATCAGCCACAACGCGATCCTCCTGGCCTGCCTTCCCGTCATCACCCTCGGGCTCGCCCTGCTCTTCGCCTACCTGCTCAACGCCGGAGGCGACCGCCCCGGCACCGGCATCCGCGGGTCGCGCTTCTACCGCGTGGTGTTCTTCTTCCCCCAGGTCCTATCCGTCACGATCATCGCGGTGATGTTCCAGTCGGTGCTCCGCCCCGACCGCAGCGGCGTCGTCAACGGGCTGCTCATGCAACTCGGCCTGGAACCCGTCGGCTTCCTCACCGACCCGGGCCTGGCTCTGTGGTCCGTTCTCGGGGTGCTGGTCTGGCAGGCGGTCGGCTTCTACGTCGTGCTGTTCTCCGCCGGCATGGCCGCGATCCCCAGAGAACTGCACGAGGCCGCGCAGATCGACGGCGCGGGCAGCGCCGCCTCCTTCTTCCAGGTCACCCTGCCCCTGCTGCGGCACACCGTACAGGTCGGCTGGGTCTACCTGGGAGTCGCCGCCTTCGACGCGTTCTCGATCGTGTTCGTGCTGTCGGCCGAGCACGGCGGCCCCGACTACAGCACCACCGTGCTGGCGAACGAGGTCTACCGCAACGCCTTCGGCTACGCGAAGTTCGGTTACGCGTCGGCCATCGGGGTGGCCCTGTTCTTCTGCACGATCACCTTCGCCGCGCTCACCCTGCGGCTGACCCGGCGCGACCGACTGGAGTACTGACGATGGCCGTTGACGTCCATCCCGCCGTACGGCAGCGCACCGCCCGCCCGCTCCGCGCCCCGCGGGCGTCCCTCCGCCTGGGGCGGCTGGCGCACCTGGCGCTGATCCTCTGGGCGATCCTGGTGATCGTCCCCATGCTCTGGACTTTCCTGGCGTCCTTCAAGGACACCGCGGAGATCTTCGGCCCCGCCTGGACGCTGCCGGCCAGGCTCCGGCTCGACAACTGGGCCAGGGCCGTCGACCAGGCGCACATCGGCACCTACCTGGTCAACACCGTGATCGTCGTGCTGCTCTCCACGGCGGGCACCATGGTGCTGGGCTCGATGGCCGCCTACGTACTGGCCCGCTATCCCTTCCGGGGCAGCGGCGCCATCTACCTGCTCCTGGTCTCCGGCATGGCCTTCCCCGTCTACCTGGCGCTCACCCCGCTCTTCTTCGTGGTGAAGAACACCGGCTCGATCCCGGTCATCGGTCCGTTCATCGGCCTGGACACGCACGGCGGCCTGGTATTGGTGTACATCGCCTACTCGCTGCCCTTCACGGTGTTCTTCCTGACCGCGTTCTTCAAGACGCTGCCCACCTCGGTGGCCGAGGCGGCGTTCATGGACGGCGCCTCGCACTCACGGATCTTCTTCCGGGTGATGCTTCCCATGGCGAGGCCCGCTCTGACCGGCATCACGATCTTCAACGTCCTCGGGCAGTGGAACCAGTACCAGCTGCCGCTGGTGCTGCTCAGCGGCAACGCCCGGGACAAGTGGGTGCTCACACAGGGCATCGCCGACATCTCGACAGCCACCGGTTACAGCGCAGACTGGGGCGCTCTGTTCGCCGCGCTCAGCATGTCGATCCTTCCGATGCTCGCCGTCTACATCGTGTTCCAGCGGCACATCCAGGCCGGCATGACGGAAGGGGCGCTCAAATGACCCTCACCCTCGGGCTGGACGTGGGCGGCAGCACCACCAGGGCGCTGGTCGCCGACCTGGAGGGCACGGTGATCGCCAGGGCGACGGGTGGCGGCGGCAATCCGGTCGCCCACGGCGCCGCGGCCGTGGAGGTGATCGGCGCCACCGTCCGTGAGGCACTGGCCGGACTGGACCCGGCCCGCGTGCGCGCCGGGGTGATCGGCCTGGCGGGCGGGATGGGTCGCTACACGGCGGAGTTCGACCGGCTCTGGGCCCGGCTGGGGCTGGGCCGCGGGCCCCGGCTGGTGAGCGACGTGGAGCTCGCCTTCGTCGCCGGCACGCACCACGCCTCGGGCAGCGTCCTGGTCAGCGGGACGGGGGCGGCCGCCGCCCGGATCGTCGACCGCACGGCGACCCGGACCGCCGACGGCCACGGCTGGCTGCTGGGCGACCTCGGGTCGGGAGTCTGGATCGGCAGGGAGGCGGTGCGGCACGCGCTGCGGTCCATCGATCGCGGGCTCGCTCCGCCGCTCGCCATGACCGTGCTGGAGCGGCTCGCCGGGGGCGGCCCCGCCGATCGTGCCGCCGTCGGGAGGGTGGTCGAAGCGGTGCACGCCGCCCCGGTGACCGCGCCGGCCGCGCTCGCCCCCGCAGTGCTCCAGGCCGCGGCCGAAGGCGACAGGGACGCGGTGGACATCCTCACCCGGGCCGCCGCCCACCTCGTGACCACTCTGGACGTCGTCAGGGACGCGGCCGACGACTCGCCCATCGTGCTCGGCGGCGGCCTGCTCGCCGCCGGCAGCCCGCTCGCCGTCGCCGTGGGACGGCCGACCGCCAAGCGCTGGCCCGCGGCGCCGATCACGCACTCGGGCGACGGCGCGGCCGCCGCCGCCCTGCTCGCCCGCCACGACCTAGGAAAGGCCGGCCGATGAAGCGCGCCCTGTTATGCCTGACCCTGCTCGCCTCCTGCCTGACAGTTCTCCCGGCCGCCGCCGCTGACGCCGCCGCGGCCCCTCAGCTCACCGACGGCTTCGACCGGGCGCGCGACACCGACCCCACCTACGGGCTCAACGACTCCCTGGGGGTTCGGCAGGGCGGGACGGCGCGGGGTGTCACCTACACCAGGGTGTCGGGGTCGTGGACCTCCACCGGCACGCCTCCGCCGTACTACTCGCAGGTCAACCACCCCGACTATCCCGGCAAGCTGTCCTTCGCGCTGGCTCGCTCCGCCGTGCGGCTGGACGCGCCGGTGGCGCCGGACGTCAACGACGCCTACACGGTCTCGGCCACCGTGGACCCGGACCCGAAGCTGCGCGGCACGCCGGGGGACTGGAGCTCGATCATGCTGTCGCGGACGTCCGGCTCGGTGGGATACGTCACGAGCGCGGACGTCCAGCTGGGGCTGACGGTCGCGCGCAACGGCGAAGTCCAGCTGTTCCGCTCAGGGACCGCGCTGTGGAGTTCCACGCTGACCGCCACGCGGGCCGACGACGGCTTCCACGTCACCATCGCCGTGACCGGGGCGTCCAAGGCCGACCCGTCGGTCACCGTCACCGTCAACGGCGCCACCCGCACCACCGGCCTCGGCGCCTCCATCGCCAAGCCGTACCTCTACCTGGGCGCCTACGTCAGCAACGACAAGCAGGTCAGCACCGTCGACGACCTGGCCGTCAGCCGCGTCTCCCGATTCGCCGACAGCTTCGACGGCGCGAAAGACGTCGACCCCGGGTACGGGCTCAACGACGCGCTGACCGCCAGGCAGGCGCCGCTCGGCAACGAGAAGTACACCCGGGTGTCGGGGAACTGGTATTCCTTCGACCCGCCCCCGCCGTACTACTCGCAGGTCAACCACCCCGACTACCCCGGAAAGCTGTCCTTCGCGCTGGGCCGCTCCGCCGTACGGCTGGACGCGCCGGTGGCGCCGGACGTCAACGACGCCTACACGGTCTCGGCCACCGTGGACCCCGACCCGAAGCTGCGCGGCACGCCGGGGGACTGGAGCTCGATCATGCTGTCGCGGGCGGCGGACTCCACCGGCTACGTGACCAACGGCAACGTCCAGCTGGGACTGACGGTGGCTCGCAACGGCGAGGTCCAGCTGTTCCGCGCGGGGACCGCGCTGTGGAGCGCCCCGCTGACCACGACGCGCGCCGACGACGGCTTCCACGTCTCCATCGCCGTGACCGACGCCTCCAAGGCCGATCCGTCGGTCACCGTCACCGTCAACGGCGCGACCCGCACCGCACACCTCGGCGCCTCCATCGCCAAGCCGTACCTCTACCTGGGCGCCTACGTCAGCAACGACAAGCAGGTCAGCACCGTCGACGACCTGGCCGTCAGCCGCGTCGACCCCTACCCCGGCCTGGAGTACTACGGCTACTTCGCCACCCGCGCGCTCAAGAGCTGGGGCAACCACCTGCCCGAGGTCACCGGTTTCGCCAACCTCCACTGGATCAGCGTCTCTCCCGACTGGAACGACCCGGGGACCGGGTACTCGGTCTCCGAGCTGGCCGGCTGTCCGCCCCACTCCTGCGCGCTGTACGTGGGTGAGGAGTTCTTCCCGCCCTCGACCTGCCACGACGGCAGCTGCCCCATCGATCCGCAGCTGACCAGATGGAAGGCGTTCGTCGAGATGGTCAAGCCGTACCAGAACCGGATCAGGGCGATCTACCTGAAGGACGAGCCCCAGGTCTACGGCGTCACCAACACCGACCTGCAGACCATGGCCGGCGCGGTGAAGGCGTCGATGGCGCCCGGATCCGGATTCGGGCCGTTCCCCATCATGCTGACTCTGGCCGCCGGAGACGTGAACCCGGCCACGTACATCCCCGCGGAGGTCGACTGGGTCGGCGTCGACGACTACAACGCGGACGCGGCGAGGCTCGACTACCTGCTCGGCGCTCTGGAGCGGATGATGGGCGGCTCGAAGCGGACCTACCTCTTCCCACCGACGGAGGTCGCCCCCTACACCGGCCGGTACGACACCCCCGCGAAGATCGAGGCGGTCCAGCAGGTCTACTTCGACGCCGCCAAGAAACACCCGAGCGTGATCGCCATCATGAACTTCGGTGTCTGGGTGGAGGCCACGGCGGGCAAGCCGATCACCTACCCGAACCAGATCCCCGGCGTCTGGGCGGCCCAGGAGAGGTACGGCATTGCCGTCACCGTCAAGAATTGAGAGTTCCTCGCCATGGCGGCCGCGTCGTCTCTCGTGGCGGGTGTCGTCGGATGGGCGGATCTCGCCGGCCCCGGCCTGGCAGGTGAGCTGGACGCGCTGGCCGCCTCGCCCGGCGGGGACAAAACTGGTCGACCCGGATCCGCGCGCTCGCCCGGCTGCCCAACGTGACCTGCAAACTCTCCGGCTGTCGCCGAGCGAACGCGCCGCCGTGCTCCACGGGACGGCGAGCACTGTCTACGACCTCACCTGATCCACGGGAGTCTCCATGCCGCTGTTCGATCTCCCTCTCGACGGCCTGCGGTCCTACCGGCCCGCCGTTCCCTCGCCGGACGACTTCGACGAGTTCTGGAAGGCGACCCTCGCCGCACCGGGCCCCATCGCGCCGGTCTTCACACCGGTGGACGTGGGCCTGTCCCTCGTCGACGTCTTCGACGTGACCTTCGCCGGGTTCGGCGGCCATCCGATCCGCGGCTGGCTGCTGCTCCCCGCCGGTACGGCGGAGCCCATGCCCTGCGTGGTGCAGTACCTGGGGTACGGCCGCGGCCGGGGCGAGCCCTACGCCTGGCTGACCTGGCCCGCGGCGGGCTACGCCACTCTCGTCATGGACAGCAGAGGGCAGGGCACCGCCTCCGCCGAACACGCCGGGGCCACCCCCGACCCCCACGGCGCCACCCACGGAATGCTGACCCACGGAATCCTCGACCCGGCCGCGTACTACTACCGCAGGCTCTACACCGACGCCGTCCGCGCGGTCGACGCGGCCCGCGCCCATCCCGCCGTCGACGCGGCCCGCGTCCTGGTCGCCGGCGGCAGCCAGGGCGGCGGCATCGCGCTGGCCGTCGCGGGGCTGCGCTCCGACCTGGCCGGCGCCCTCATCGACGTACCGTTCCTGTGCCACTTCCGGCGCGCCGTGGAACTGGTCGACACCGAGCCGTACGCCGAGATCACCAGGTTCTGCGCGGCGAACCGGCACCAGATCGACCAGGTCTTCGCGACCCTCTCCTACTTCGACGGCGTCACCTTCGCCGCCCGCGCCACCGCACCGGCTCTGTTCTCGGTCGGCCTCATGGATCAGGTCTGCCCGCCGTCGACGGTCTACGCCGCGTTCAACGCCTACGCGGGGACGGCGGAGATCACCGTGCATCCGTTCAACGGCCACGAGGGTGGCGCCGCCACCAGGCTCCGCGGCCAGATCAGCTGGGCCACCTCCTGACCGGGGCGCCTCGCGTCGCCGATCATCCCGCCACAGGGGCGCCCACGCGCTTGGCGTACCCGGTGATCGGCACGGTTTCGATGTCCTGCACGCCGTCCATCGCGCCCACCCGTCCGGTGAGGTACGCGTACAGGGCGTCGGCGTCCCGGCAGACCACGTACGCCATGAGGTTCGCCGTGCCCGTGACGGCCGCCACGAACGCGGCCTCGATGTCGCGGGAGAGCGTCTCGCCGACGTCGGTGAGGCGGCCGGGCGCGACCTTCAGCCACAGCATGCACTCGATGGTGAAGCCGAACAGGCGGATGTCGGTCTCCACGCTGAACAGGACCGTGCGGGCCCTGCGCAGGTGTTCGAGGCGGCGCCGTACGGCCGACTCCGACCAGCCGACTGATCGCGCGAGCACAGGAAAGGGCGCCCGGCCGTCCACCGACAGCTCGGGCAGCAGTTTCCGGTCGAGTTCGGTCAGCGCGACCGCCGCGCCCACGGCGGGATAGTCCGGGCGCAGCGCCTCGGCCTGCTCGGGGGTCAGCGCCGAGACGCGGGCGCCCCAGCAGTTGTCCTCGTCCATGAAGGGCCGCAGCAGCCGGTGCGCCTGGACCGAGACGACGCGGGGGCTGCGGGCGAGCCCGTCCAGGCGCAGGTGTTCGGCGCCGCGCAGGAGGCAGGAGATCTCGCTGCCGCCGGACAGCACCGTCACCCAGGAGGTGTCGGGATGCCGGGCCAGCGTCCGCGCCACCGCGGAGGCGCCGTCAGGCAGGCAGCGCATGCGGACGAACCACTCAGGCCGCCCGATCCTTCGGCTGTCGACCAGGCCGGACACCCGGGCCGCGCCGGAGGAGCGCAGCCGGCTGTAGCGGCGGGCGAGGGTGCGTTCGGGGACGCCCAGGACACCGGCGATCCGGTTGAACGATGCCCGGCCGTCGAGCTGGAGGGCGTGCAGCAACTGCCGATCGAGGTCGTCCAGCGTGACCGATTCCACCCCGACACCCTAGAACAATGTCCGGATGCGGCGTCCGGGCGTTCCGCCGAGGACGCAGGCCCCACGAGCCGGGCACGCTGATGGGCATGGCACACGACATCCACCGCATCGATCACACCGGCATCCTGAGCCGGGACCTCGACAAGCTCGAGGAGCGCTACGAGGCGCTCGGTTTCACGCTCAGCCCGCGCTCGCGGCACCTGCTCAGCGAGCGTCCCGGCGAGCCGCCTGTCCTCGGCGGCACCGCCAACCGGTGCGCCCTGTTCGGCGAGACCTACATCGAGCTGCTCGGCATCGTCGACGAGTCGGCGCCGGACCCCTGGCGGACCAAGGAGGTGCCCGACGGGTTCCGGATCTTCTACGTCGGCACGGACGACGCCGACGCTCAGGTTTTTCGGCTGTCCGAGGCCGGCGTGCCGATCCTCGGCGTGCGCTCCCTGGAACGCGAGGTCGACACCGTGGAAGGCCCGCGCACGATGCGGGCGCGCGCCCTGCACATCGACCCGCGCTTCACCCCGCAGGGCTACGTCGGCATCGCCCAGCAGCTCACGCCCGAGTACCTGCACCAGCCCCGCTATCTCGAGCACCCGAACGGGGCGCAGGCCATCGGCGGCGTGCTGATGGTGGCCGCGGACGCCGAGGTGGAGACGCACGTCGAACGTTATGCGCGCATCCTGGACACGGCCCCGCGAAGAGAGGGGAACCGGCACGTCCTGGACCTGCGCGCCGGCCGGTTGGAGATCATCTCGGCCTCCGCCGCCGAGGAGACCATTCCCGGCGACGCCTCCTCCGCGCCGTCGTACCTGGCCGCCATGTCCATCGTGGTGCGCGATGTGCGAGCGGCCAGGACGCTGGTGGAAGGCAACGGGATCGCCACGCGGGCGGCGGGCGACGGCTTCTACGTCTCCGCCGGCGACGCGTTCGGCGCGGGCCTCTTCTTCACCGGCCGATGATCGTTGAGACGGCGGCAGGGCGGGTGCGCGGCGCGACCCGCGGCGCGGTTACGGCGTTCCTGGGCGTCCCGTACGCGACGGCCGACCGATTCGGCCGCCCGCGTCCCCCCGAGCCGTGGCCGGGTGTACGCGAGGCGATCGCGCCGGGTCCGGCCGCGCCGCAGACCGCTTCCCGGCTGGAGCGCGTGATGGGGCCGCAGCAGCCGGAGCAGTCTGAGGACTGCCTGTCGGTGAACGTGTGGCGGCCGAGCGCCGCCTCGGGGCCGCGTCCTGTCCTGGTGTTCCTGCACGGCGGCGGCTACTCCAGCGGCTCGGGCGGCTTCGCCTGGTACGGCGGCGCCGTGCTCGCCGAGCGCGGCGACCTCGTCGTCGTCACCGTCAACTACCGGCTGGGCGCCTTGGGATTCCTGCGCCTGCCGGAGGTGAGCGAAGGCAACCTCGGGCTGCTCGACCAGCTCACGGCGCTGCGCTGGGTGCGGGAGAACATCGCCTCGTTCGGCGGGGACCCGGACGCCGTGACGGTGGCGGGCCAGTCGGCGGGCGCGTTCTCGATCCTGGCGCTGCTGTCCGGCACCGCAGGCGCCGCCGGGCTCTTCCACCGCGCGATCCTGCAGAGCACGCCCGCCGGCATGCTCCCGCGCTCACCTGAGGACGCGGTCCGGATCGGCGGGAGCTATCTGGACGTCCTCGGCGTCACAGCGGGACGGCTGCACGACCTGCCGGTGGCCGAGCTTCTGGCGGCACAGCAGGAGCTCGCCCGCAGGACCGCCCGCCCGCTCGACGTCGTCCCGCCGTTCCAACTGGTCGCGGACGGCGAGTTGGTCGCCGCCGACCCGGTCACCGCCGCGGGGACGCGGGCGGCCGACGGTGTGGCGATCCTCATGGGCACCACGAGGGACGAGGCGGCGGCGTTCTTCGGACTCGACGCGGCGAGCGCACGCGTCACCGAGGACCAGTTCCTCCTGCCCATGCTCAGGCTGGCCGAGCTGCTCGCCGAGGGCGGGAACCCGGCGTGGCTGTACCGCTTCGACTGGCATCCCGACGGCAGCCCGTACGGCGCGTGCCACTGCGTCGAGCTGCCGTTCGTCTTCGGCGACCCCCTGCCGTGGCGGGACGCGCCGATGCTCCACGGCCGTCTTCCCGCCATGCTGGTGGAGGAGGTGCAGCGTCGCTGGATCGGGTTCGTACGGCACGGCGATCCCGGCTGGCCCCGGGGGACGAGACACGATTTCACCGCCTGAGGACGCGGTCTGGCCGGGCGGTCGTTTGCGGCTCGGATGGGTGGGCATGAACGCCGAGTGGGAGCCTGCCCTGGCAAGCCTCGACGGCCTCGGGCAGGTCCCGGTCGGGCTCCCGCGAGCCCCGGGTGCTCGCCCGGCCGTGCGTGCGGCTCGGCTGGGCAGGAGCACCCTCCGGCGTGTGGTCAGGCGCTCTCCGCCGCCTTCTTGAGATGGTCCAGCCAGGCGGCCAGCGAGCCGTCGAGTGCGGCGCGCAGGTTCTCGACGTCGGCGCGGACCGGCTCGCCGTCCCACGACTCCTCGGTGTGCGCGTGCACCACGCCGTCCTCCTCGGCGAACGTCCACAGGTGGATGCCGGTGATGCCGTGGGCGGTGCCGCCCCACAGGATGCGGCCTGGCGCCTCCATCGCGTAGACGGTGGAGTCGATGCTCAACCCGGCGGTCTTCCAGTGGAACACCGAGCCGGGCGCCAGCGGGCCTTCGAGACCGGCGGCGGTGATGTCGGACTGCCACGACGGCCAGGAGTTCACGTCGGTGTGCAGGTCCCAGACCCGCTCCAGGGGCGCCTCGATCTTCGTGCCGCGCCGTACGACGATGGCGGCGGCGGTGTCGATTCCGGTGATCACAGCGAGTCCTTCGTGTCGGGGATCCAGTGGCCGTGGATGCCCGCCGGAACGCGGCGGGGCAGCTCGACCGTGGCGATGGGGTCGTTGTTCAGGTCGCTCGCGTCCAGCACGAGCAGCTGGGAGGCGTCTGCCTTCAGGTCGCTGACGATGGTGAGGAGATATCCGTCGTCCTCGGCGGTGGCGCCTTCGGCCGGGACGAACACCGCCTCGCCTGGCATGCGGTGCTCGCCGTGGAACAGCAGCTCCCTGCGGCCGGTGGCGTTGTCGAACTTGACGGTGTGGTAGCCGGACAGGCCCGCGCCGGGGAAGGCGATGGCGTAGCTGTAGCGGTTGACCAGGCCGGTGTGGGCGTCGTTGATCGAGGGGAACTCGGTGGCCAGGTCGTCCAGGGGCTCGTCGGTGGCCTTGCCGGTGGCCGGGTCGAGGATCCAGCGGTGGAAGGTCGATCCGGCGTCGGGGCTGGTGCCGTAGCCGGGCGCGCCGATCCACCACTTCCACGAGTTCTCCCAGGAGGCGCGGTCGTAGCGCGGGCCCTCGAGCACCACGCGCCCCTGCGGGTCGAGGTAGGAGTTGGTGACGTGCAGGAGCGCGGCCTGCTCCACCTCGAACCAGGTGACCTGGCCATGGCCGGTGCGCGGCATCACGCCGATCCTGAACGGCACGTCGTCGTGCCAGCGGTAGGGGATGCCGGAGTGCTCGGCGTGGTTGAACACGACCGGGGAGTTGAGGAAGACGGCGTGCTCGGAGGTGATGGCGAAGTCGTGCATGAGCGACGGTCCCGAGCCGTCGACGACCTGCGAGCGGATGATGTCACCCGAAGGGGCGGCGACGTGGTAGGTCAGGTAGGGCGGGAACGGACTGTAGCTGAAGAAGTGCAGCTCGCCGGTGACCGGGTCCTCCTTGGGGTGGGCGGTCATCGCGCTGGTGAGCTTGCCGCCGAAGTCGTAGGGGCCGATGGTGTCGAGCTCGGCGCTGACCTCCCAGGGCAGGTTGGCCTCCTGCAGCGCCAGGTAGCGGCCGCCGTGGAAGATGATGTTGGTGGCCGCGGCGCTGACCTCCAGCTCGGTCCCCGTGAACGGCACGCCGTGCAGGAACGGGGTGCGCACCCAGCGGTTGCGGTACCACTCGGCCCTGCCCTGGGTCAGGCGCACGCCGTGCAGCATGCCCTCGCCCCTGAACCAGTGGCTGGGCGTGACGCCCGGCTTGGGGTTGTGGCCGTTGCGGAAGTAGCGCCCGTCCAGCTCCGGCGGAAGGGTGCCGTGGACGGTCAGCTCGCGGGCGGTGATCTCGTCGGTGACGGGGGTGAAGTGGCCGGTGATGTACGGCACGGGCAGGTCGCTCATGGTGAGCCGGTCCTTTCAGTCGCGGATGATGACAGGGGAGAGGAGGGCGGTCAGCAGGGTGATGGCGGCGGAGGCCAGGAACGCCCCGCCGTACCCGCCGATGGCGGAGACGATGGTCAGGAGGGCCAGCCCGAGCGCGCCGCCGATCTGGCGGGTGGCGTTGATCAGGCCTCCGGCCAGGCCGCTGTCGGCTGCCGGGACACCGGTCGACGACAGGGCGGTGAGCTGGACGAAGGCCACGCCCAGCCCGGCGCCCACCAGCAGTGACGGGCCGAGCAGGTCGGCGAGGAACCTGCCGTCCGCAGGGGCGCGGGACAGCCAGGCCAGCCCGGCGGCCAGCGTCAGCAGCCCGCCGGCCAGCAGGATCCTGGCCGACAGTCGTCCGGCCAGCCGGGGCGTGGCCCACGAGGAGACGGTGATCATCAGGGCGAGCGGCAGCTGGGTCAGGCCGGCCTCCATCGGCGTGTAGCCGAGGACCCGCTGCTGGTAGAGGGGCAGGAAGAAGAACAGTCCGAGCCAGACCGCGCCGAGCAGCGCCATGAGCAGGTTGGCCGCCGCCACCGACGGGACCGTGAAGATTCGCGACGGCACGAGCGGATCGGCCGAGCGGCGCTGGAGGACCACGAAGAGGCCGGAAAGCAGCAGCCCCGCGGCGATCGCGAGCCAATTCGTCGCGGACAGGCCGTACGTGAGCGCGACCAGGCCTCCCGTCACCGCGAGCGCGCCCGGCACGTCGAGGCGGCCGCCGCGCGGCCGGTCGGCGGCCACCAGCAGCCGGGTGGCCGCCATCACCGCCCCCGCGAGGGGGACCATGACGAAGAACACCGACCGCCAGCCGTAGAGGTCGCCGAGCAGGCCGCCCAGCAGCACTCCTGCCGCGCCGCCTGCGCCGGAGACCGCGCCCCACACGCCCAGCGCCGTGCCGCGGCCCTGCCCGCCGGGGAACAGGGTCAGCACCAGGGCCAGCGCGGTCGGCGCGAGCAGGGCGGCTCCGACCCCCTGGGCCGCTCTCGCCGCGATCAGCGTCGCCGGCCCGGTGGCGAGCGCGGCGGCCAGGGAGGAGAGCGCGAACAGGCCGGTGCCGATCAGGAAGACGCGGCGCAGGCCGTACACGTCGCCGGACCGGCCGCCGAGCAGCAGCAGCGCCCCGAACACCAGCACGTAGGCGTTGACCACCCACGACAGCCCCGCAGGGGAGAACCCGAGGCCGGTGCGGATCTCCGGGAGCGCGACGTTCACGATCGAGGTGCTCAGCACGACGAGGAACTGGGCGGTCGCCAGGGCCCCCAGCGGCAGCCACGCCTGGGTCCGTTGGAGCGGAGGGCTGTTCATGTGCTCAAGGTCGCATCGGGACCTTGAGCCTCGCGTCGGTAGAAATCACCTATCTCGCGCAGGGCATCGCAGGCTAGGCGATCGTGCCTGAACTCCGTACGGCGGGCCCGAGGCCGGCGCTCACGCCGGACAGCCGCGGACGAAACCGGGCGGGATCGTGAAATCCTTGAATATGCGAACAGCGTCTCTCGTGGGCCGGCGGGACGAGATCCGGCGGCTCGACACCCTGCTCGACGAGGCCGCCCGCGGCAGGGGAGGGGCGCTGGTCCTGCGCGGCGAGCCCGGCATCGGCAAGAGCGCGTTGCTCAGGCACGTGCGGGAGGCCGCGTCCGGATTTCGTGTCATGCGCGCCTCCGGCGCCGAGTTCGAGATGGAGCTGCCGTTCGCCGCCCTTCACCAGCTGTGCGCGCCGGTGCTCGGCCATCTCACGGCGCTGCCCGCCGCGCACCGCACGGCCCTGGAGGTCGCCTTCGGCCTGGCCACGGGCACGCCCGACCCGTTCCTGGTCGGCATCGCCACGCTGGGGCTGCTGGTCGAGACGGTGCGCGAACGTCCGCTGCTGTGCGTGGTCGACGACGCGCAGTGGCTGGACGAGGCCTCGGCCAAGGCGCTGGCCTTCCTCGCCCGCAGGGTGTCGGCGGAGCGGGTGGCCGTGGTGTTCTCCTTGCGGGAGCCGAGCCGCCTCCCTGAACCCGGCCGGTCGCGCGAGCCGAGCCGGCTGCAGGAACTCGACCGGCTGCCGGGCCTGACCGTCGAAGGGCTGGGCGAGGCGGAGGCGCGGGCGCTGCTGGCAGCCGAGGTGCGCGCCCCGCTTGACGAGCGGGTCCGCGCTCGCATCCTGGCCGAGGCCCGCGGCAATCCCCTGGCGTTGCTGGAGCTGCCCCGGAGCGTGGGGCTGACCGGGCTGGCGGGCGGATTCGCCATGCCCGACGCGGCACCGGTGTCGAGCAGGATCGAGCAGAGCTTCCAGGCCCGCCTGGAGCGGCTGCCCGAGGGAGCGCGGCTGCTGCTGACCGTCGCGGCGGCCGAGCCGGTCGGTGACCCGGCCCTGCTGTGGCGGGCCGCCGAGCTGCTCGGGCTGGACGCCACGAGCGCGGCACCCGCGCAGGCCTCGGCTCTGATCGAGTTCGGCACCCGCATCCGCTTCTGCCACCCCCTCGCGCGATCGGCGGTGTACCGGTCCGCGGGCCTGGAGGAGCGCAGGAGGGCCCACCACGCGCTGGCCGCGTCCACCGATCCGGTGGCCGACCCGGACCGGCTGGCCTGGCACCGCGCCCAGGCGAGCGCGGGTCCGGACGAGGACGTCGCGGCCGAGCTCGAACGATCCGCGGCCCGCGCCCAGGCCCGCGGCGGGGTGGCGGCAGCGGCGGCCTTCCTCGAGCGGTCGGCGGCGCTCACCCTCACTCCGGACCTGCGTGTCGAACGCGTGCTCGCCGCGGCACAGGCCAAACTCGCGGTCGGCGCCTTCGACGTGGCGGCCGAGCTGCTCACCACCGCGGAGACCGGCCCCCTCGATCAGCCGCAACACGCCAGGATCGACCTGCTGCGCGGCCGGCTCAGCTTCGCCAGGCACCGGGGGAGCGGCGGAGCCCTGACCCATCTGCTGCGCGCGGCCGACCGGCTGGCGGGCTCCGATCCGGCGTGGTCACGCGCCTGCTATCTGGACGCGCTCGAGATGGGCGTCCTCATCGGCGGAACGGGCGCGATCGCGGACGCGGCCCGCGCCGCCCCTCCCGCTCCTCAGCCGCCCTCCAGCGCCGACGCGGTGCTGGACGGCCTGGTCCGCCTGTCCACCGAGGGCCACCAGGCCGCGGCCGCGGTCCTGCGGCCGATCATCGCCACCATCGACGACGACGTGTGGACCCGGCGGCCGTCGCTGGGATTCCTGCTTTCAGTGGAGATGTGGGATTTCGAGGCCCTCATCGGCATCGCCGATCGTGTGGTGGAAGCGGGCAGGGAGTCCGGCTCGTTCCACAGCCTGCCCATCGGCCTGGCCATGCTGGCCACCGCTTCCGCACACGCGGGCCACTTCGGTCAGGCCATGGAGATGATCTCGGAGGAGGAGGCGATCGCCGAGGCCACCGGCGCGGCGCCGCTGGTGTACCCACGGCTCCACCTGGCCGCCCTGCGTGGGCGCAGGCAGGAGGCAACCGAGCTGTTCGAGACCGTTCTCGCGGCGAGCCAGCGGATGAGCCTCAGCGTCCGGTGGGCGGCGGCCGTACTGAACAACGGCCTGGCCGACTACCCCGCCGCGCTGCACTCGGCGCGCCAGGCCGTCGCGCACGACGACCTGGGCCTGTCCGGGCTGGCGCTACCCGAGCTGGTCGAGGCGGCGGTCCGGTGCGGAGAGCGGGAACTGGCCGCGTCGGCGCTGAAGACCTTCACCGAGCGCACCCGCTCAGGCGGCGTGGACTGGGGGCTGGGCGTGGAGGCGTACGCCAGGGCGCTGGTCACCGAAGACGAGGCCGCCTACCGGGAGGCGATCGAGCGACTCGACGGCTGCCGCGCGGCCGTCTACCGCGCCAGGGCACACCTGCTCTACGGCGAATGGCTGCGGCGCCAGGGACGGCGGCGAGAAGCCCGCGAGCGGCTGCGCCACGCCCACGACCTGCTGTCCGACATCGGAGCCGAGGCGTTCGCCGGTCGCGCCGCGGGTGAGCTGCGCGCCACGGGCGAGCACGCCCGCAGCCGCTCCTCGCAGGCGAGCGAGCAGCTCACCGTGCAGGAGGTGCACATCGCCCGCCTGGTCGCCGACGGGACGACCTCCAAGGAGGTCGCCGCCAGGCTGTTCCTCAGCCCGCGTACGGTCGACGCCCACCTGCGCAACATCTTCAGGAAGCTCGGCCTCACCTCACGAAAGCAGCTCAGGGACCTGCCCGAGATCCGCTGAGGCGCGCAGGCGCATGGTGGTGCCGGCGGGTTCGCTCCCGGCCATCGTCTCGGCCGGGCCGGGCCAGCCGAGCGCGTACTTCACGCGGTAGCCGTCCGAGACCCGCTGGACGAGCGCGGGATCCTCCACCGGTTCCAGGCGAACCGAAAGGATCAGCCCGGCCGCCGCTATCTCGGTCACGGCGCCGGCGCGGACCCTGCGGTACCAGGAGCCGCGAGGTCCGAAGGCGGAGCGGACGTAGGCCTCGTCGTCGACCACGACGACCCAGATCGGCCTGGCCGACCAGGAGCCGTCGGCGTGCCGGACGCGCATCAGGATCTCGGCCAGGTCCGCGAAGGTGTTCACGGTGCCACGTTCTCTCGGACGGGCCGCCGATCGCGTCGGTGATATTCGCCTACCTCGACGCGTCGCCGTAGTAAATGAGTGGACTCCGGGCGAATGACTGATCAGCCTGTGGGTTGACGTTTTCGGTCCGTTCGAAAGGCAGCCGCGTGTCGTTGTGGCGCAACAAGAACTACTCCCTCTTTTTGGTGATCCAGGCGATGTCGGTCGCCGGCGACTCCTTCTCCATGATCGCCATCCCCTTGCTGGTGCTGCGCGAGACCGGCTCCATCGTGCAGATGGGCCTGATGACCGGCCTGTCCGGAGTGGCGTCGCTGGTGGCGGGCGCGTTCGCCGGGCTCGCCGCCGACCGTCTGGACCGGCGGCGGCTGCTGATCGCCTGTGACATCGCCAGGGCGGCCCTCTACGCGCTGGTTCCCCTGGTCTGGATCTTCGCGCCGCAGATCTGGCTGCTGTACGTGATCGTTCCGCTGGGCGCGGCCCTGGGGATGGTCTTCCAGGTCACCTACGTCACCGTGGTCCCGCGCCTGGTCGACAAGGACCAGATCACCCAGGCCAACGGCCGCCTGTACGCGGTCTACGCCGCCGCGAGCGTCGGCGGTCCCGCACTCGCCGGGCTGGCCTCTCAGCGTTTCGGTCCGACCGTCGCGCTCGGCATCGACGCGGCGAGTTTCGCGATCTCGGCGCTCGGTCTCTGTCTCGTACGGCTGCGCCCGGCCGAGGCGCCGGTCGCCGAGCGCGGCGGCTTCCTCGACGGCGCCCGATTCCTCTGGCGCCACCCGGTGCTGCGCTCGCTGACGATCCTGCTGACGTTCTTCATCTTCCTCACCGCGGGGCTGGACGACATCGTCATCTACTACCTCAAGCACGACCTCGGCCAGAACGACGACGCCGTCGGCGTCGTGCTCGCCTGCGCGGCGGTCGGGTCGCTCGCCGGGGCCGCGGTGGTGGCCAGGGTCAGGGGACGGCTCGGGTTCGGCCCGACGTGGATCGCAGGGGTCGCCGTCTCGGGTACGGCTGTCGCCTGCACGGGCCTGGCCCCCGAAGTGCCGGGCATCGCGGCGATCATGGCAGGCTTCCTGTTCGGTTCCGCCATCGGCGGGATCTGCTCGCAGTCGCTGCGCCAGGAGATCACCCCCGACCACCTGCTCGGCCGGGTCACCTCGGCCTTCTGGACGATCCACTTCGCGCTCGGCCCGATCGGCGCCGCCCTCCTCACACTGGGCGCCTCCCGTTACGGCGCACCGGAGATCGCGCTGGCCGTTGGCGTCGCCATCGTCGCGATCGCCCTGGCGGGAGCGCTGACCCCGGTCAGGCAGTCTCACCCCCAGCCGGTGACGTCGACGTGAGCCTGCCCTCCAACGTCGCTTTCGCTCATGCGGGAGAAGCCGTGCGACCGCCGACTCGCTGACGCCGGTGGTGCCGTCGAAGTCAATCAGCCGCGGCGGCCGCTACGGCTGACCGGTCTCGAGGTTGGCGATCATGCGGTCCAGGGTCCGCATGAAGGCGTCGATCTCCTCCTGGTCGATTCCGTGGAGCGCCCGCGCGTTCGCCGCCCTCGCGCCCTGTGTGAGAGCGTCCTGGATCCGGCGCGCCCGCTCGGTGAGCGTGTAGCGGGAGCGCCGCCGGTCCTCGGGATCGGTGGCGCGGACGATCAGCCCGTCACGCTGCATGCGGTGCAGTGTGTGGGCCATCGTGGACTGGTCGATCCTGACCCGGTCGCACAGCTCCTGCTGGGTGAGTCCGTCCTCCTCGTAGAGGGCCAGGAGCTGGGCGAACTGCCCCGGCGTCACGCCGGTGTCCGCGATGTTGACCCGCAGGCCGTTGGCGAGCAGCCTGGCCAGATGGTTGACCTGGTAACCGAGGGATGACTGGCGGGGCAGTGACGTCACACACGTTCCTTTGCGCGGATCAGGCGGCGGATGCGCGGCCACTGCCACATGGCCACCCCGGTGGCCACGAGGACGGGCACGATGAACCAGCGTATCGCCGTGTGCGCGGGGGAATCCGCCGGCGGCGCGAGGTAGATGTAGATCGCGATCGCCAGCCCGGTGGCGAGATGCACGGCGCGCTGAATCGTACGGATCTGTTTCGCCTTCATGGCGTCCTCCGATTTATATGGCTTGCCATGGATAATACATGGCAAGCCATATATTTCAACGGAACCCTCCGTCGGGCGGGCGGAGAGCGATGGGCCGGACCATGCCGGAAGGCTAGACTCGGCCTTGGACCGATCCTCGTCACCGGACGAGAGGGCAGGTGTGATGCGTGTCCGATGAGCATCTCACCCATGGCTGGGAGCCGGATCTCGATGCCGGCGACTCCCTGGTGCGCAGGTTCGTGCTGGCCAATGCTGACCGGAACGCCTTCGTCGCGGCCTGCGCGGGCGGGCGCGCCGAACGCTGGGAGGATCTCGCGGTCGCCGATCCCGCCTCCCAGGTCCTGTTCGACAATGCCGCGGTGCTGCTGCGGCCGCCGGCGTACATCGATCTGGCGGACACGCTGCGGCGGCTGCTGGCCTTCTACCCGCCCGAGCGCCACTTCGTGTTCCTGTCGGTCTGGCCGACGCCGGACCTCTCCGGGGAGGGCCTGGAGCTGATGGGCCATCCTCCGCTCATGCTGCGCCCGCCGGGTGGCACGCGGCCGGCCGTTCCCGAGACGCTCAGGATCGTCCCCGTCGCGGATCGGCTCGGTCTCGATGACTTCGTCGGCACCCTCGTCGAGGCGTACCCGATGCCGGAAGCGAAAGGCACGATATTCGGCGACGTACGGGTCCTGCGGGGGCCGGTCAAGCTGTTCGTGGGCTACGTCGGCGATCAGCCTGTCGCCACCTCCGGCGCCCGGCTCGGGCACGGCATCGTCGATGTGGAATGGGTGTCCACCTTGCCCGCTTATCGCGGCCGGGGCATCGGCACGGCCCTCACCTGGGCGGCCACCGCCGTCGAGCCGGATCAACCGGCCATGCTCATCGCGAGTGACGAGGGCCGGCCCGTCTACGAGGCGATGGGCTACCTCAGGCTGATGCGGCTGACGATGTGGCACCGGCCTCCGGTGGCCTGACGCGCAGCGGCGCCGACGAGCGGTCCGCCGGCGACCGCGACGATCTCACGAATTCCCGGCCGCGTCGTGTCGTTCCGGCCGTTCCCCGCTCGTCGTTGAGGCGAAGGACTTCCTGGAAGGGGAACCCATGAACGACATCAGAGCGGCCATCGCCGCTGAACGTCGCGATCTCGCCGCCGTGCTCGCCGGCCTGTCGCCCGAGCAGTGGGACGAGCCGACCTTGTGCGCCGGGTGGCGGGTGCGGGAGGTGGTGGCCCACCTGACGATGGCCTTCCGGTACTCGCTGCCGAAGGTCGGGCTCGGCATCCTCATGGCGCGCGGCGACTTCAACAAGGCGGCTGACAGGTTCGCCAGGCGGGACGCGGGCAAGATGACGCCCGAGCAGCTCACCACCTCGCTGAGCCGCAACGCGAACCACCCGTGGAAGCCGCCGGTCGGCGGCTACGAGGGCGCGCTGGCCCACGACCTGATCCACGGCCTCGACATCACCGTCCCTCTGGGCCTGGATCGGAAGGTCCCCGAGGATCGGCTGCGGCCCGTCCTGCCGGGCGAGCCCTCCGACAGGAGCGTCGCGTTCTTCGGCGTCGACCTCGACGGCGTCGAGTTCCGCGCCGACGACCTCGACTGGACCTTCGGCGCGGGCACGCCGGTCCACGGCTCGGCCCAGGACCTGCTGCTGGCGATCTGCGGCAGGAAACTGCCGCCCGGCAGGCTGCTCGGCGCGCCCGCGGCACGCTTCACCAGGACCTAGCGCGGGGACGACCGTCGGCCACGGAGGCGGCCTGCGTCACCCTTCCGAGGTGACGTGCATGGCGACCGGACGGTAGACCAGGCCGTCGGTCCAGGTCACCGACTCGGCCGAGGCGGCCAGGCGCAGGGCGGGCCGCTGGGTGACCAGGGCCCTGATCGCCTCGGTGAGCTCGACCCTGGCGAGGCTGGCGGCCAGGCAGCGATGCGGGCCGTACCCGAACGCCACATGCGGATGGGGCGGATGGTCGGTGAAGCGGTGGATGTCGAACCGGCCCGGCTCGGGAAAGGCCTGCGGGTCGTGGTTGGCCGCGTTCAGGTTCGGCATGACGACCGTGCCGGCGCTGAGCGAGCCGCTGGGGATGTCGGTGTCCTTCGTGATCCGGCGCATGAAGGCGCTGGCCGGCGGCCCGTCGAAGCGCAGGATCTCCTCCACGGCGACGGCCGTCAGGGTCGGGTCCGCGACCAGCTCGGCCCACTGCTCGGGGTGCAGGAGCAGCCGGAAGACGCCGCGGGCGATCATCGAGGCCGTGGTCTCGTGACCGGCCGTGATGAGAGAGAACACGGTGTTGACCAGCTCGCCCTCCGACAGGCTGTCGTCCTCGTCCCTGGCCTGGATCAGCAGGTCGATGAGGTCCGCGCCGGGCTCGGAGCGATGCTGGGCGACCAGCTCGGCGGCATAGGCCATGAACTCGGTGTAGCCCTCGTAGCGCGCCTGCTCCGTAGCCGTGGAGGTGGTCAGGAACATGTCCGTCCATCGGCAGAACTGCTCGTATCGGTCCAGCGGCACGCCGAGCATCTCGCAGATGACGTGCCCGGGAAGCTGCAGCGCGTATCCCTGGACCAGGTCGAAGTCGTCGCCCAGGCCGTCGAGGAGGTCACCGGCGATCTTCGCGATGCGGGGGCGCCAGGGTTCGATCTGGCGCGGGGTGAACGTGCCCTGCATGATCCGGCGGTAGCGGGTGTGCTCCGGTGGGTCCTGATTGATCAGCGCGTCGGGATCGTCGTCGATGCCGATGCCGCTGACCAGCCGCGGTAACCCCGGCAGGCGCAGATTGCGGCTGCACGTGGGCGAGGCCAGCAGGGCGCGGACGTCCTCGTACCTCACGGCCACCGGGACGCGGTCGCCGCTGGGCATGGCCGCCGGCTCCAGCGGGCCCGACTCGCGCCTGCGGGCGAACCCCGGCGGCGGCGTGCCCAGCGGCCCCGGCACCATGTCCGGCCACGATACGTTCGGCTCCAGCTCGGCGGCCATCGCAACCCCTTCCGGTCCGGACTGCCCGAAAGGCGGCCCACGCGGAACGTACGAAACGCCGTGCGGACGGTCAACCCGGCAAATCCAGGCCACGGAGCGGGGCTCACCGGTCGGAGGGGAGGGCCGGCGGTCCGCGTGCGCTAGCCTGCCTCGTCGTAGCGGTCGCGGGCCGCGTTGACCTGCTCGATGTGGTTCTCGGCCCAGTCCTTCACAGCGGAGAGCAGGCAGCTCAGGCTGCGTCCCAGGTCGGTGAGCGCGTAGTCCACGCGCACGGGCACGGACGCCGTCACCGCGCGGGCCACGATGCCGTCCCTTTCGAGGGAGCGCAGCGTCTGGGTGAGCATCTTCTGGCTCACGCCAGGGATCCGGCGGCCCAGGTCGCTGTAGCGCATCGGGCTCCGCTCATCCAGCGCGCTCACGATCAGGCTCACCCACTTGTCGCTGATCCGCGCGAGCAACTGGCTGGTCGGGCAGTCCTTGATGAACGCGTCGTAGGCGAGACGCTCTTCGTCTCGGCGCTCGGCGGCGGTCAGGGTCGCCATGGCTCACCTCCGGGTCGGGTACGCACTCTGAAGTACGTACTTCCCAAGAGAGAGTAACACTCCCTAGGTTCGTTGCCGTGCGGAGACACCGCCAACGAAAGGGAGCTCTGTTGACCATGCGTGCCGCGATTGTCAGAACCTTCGGCGGACCCGACGTCGTCGAGATCGCCGAGATCCCGCTGCCCGAGCCGGGCCGCGGCCAGGTGCGGATCAAGGTGGCGGCCGCCGCGCTCAATCCCGTGGACGCGGGCGTCCGTGTCGGCGTCTTCGGCGGGGACGGCACGCCGCTCGGCCTCGGCTGGGACGTGGCCGGGACCATTGACGCGGTCGGCGAGGGCGCGGCGGACCTGGCGGTGGGTGACGAGGTCGTCGGCCTCGCCTACGGCCACCGCAAGCCCTTGGGCACCCACGCCGAGTACGTCGTGATCGACGCGAGCGCCGTGGCCACCGCCCCGCGCTCCGCCGACGCCGTGCTCGCCGCGACGCTGCCGCTCAACGCCCTGGCCGCCGCCCAGGCTCTGGACCTGCTCGCGCTCGAGCCGGGAGACAGCGTGCTGATCACCGGTGCGGCGGGCGCGCTCGGCGGCTACGCCGTCCAGCTCGCCTACCACAGGGGCCTGAAGGTCGCCGCGCTGGCGAGCGAGGCCGACGAGGACCTCGTCCGCTCGCTCGGCGCCCAGGACTTCGTCGCCCGTACGGCGACGCCCGCACAGGTGGACGGCGTGCTGGACGCCGCGGTGATCGGAGCCCCCGCACTGGAGTTCGTGCGCGACGGAGGCGCATACGCGGGCGTGATCCCGGGCGCGGAGCCCGAGGGGGTACGGGGCATCCGCGCCGGCGCCATCGAGGTGAACCCGGACGGGACGCGGCTCGCCGAGCTGGTCGGGCTGGTCGACGAGGGACATCTGACACTGCGCGTGGCGCAGACCTACCCGCTGGACCAGGCCGGGGTGGCCCACGGACGGCTCGCCGAAGGCGGCCTGCGCGGCCGGCTGGTGCTGGTGCCGTAGCAGGCGGCACTCAATCGAAGAGGTGGCTGTTCTCGGAGACCCAGTCGTGCAGAGTCAGCGGCGCGCTGCCGGTGAGCTGCTCGACGGTGTCGAAGACGGTGAAGTCCCAGGCGGCCGACTGGCGCTTGAGTTCGAGCAGCGCCTCCAGACGGGGGCCGGACCAGCCGAGCCGGTCGAACTCGGCCTGGGCCTCCGCCCGGGTGCGTTCGACGAGCCTGATCGGCCGGCCGAGAACCTGGCCGATGGTGTCGGCCTGCTGGCGCGGTGAGAGGGCTTGGCCGCCGGTGAGGGTGTAGGCGCGGCCTTCGTGGCCGGGGGTGGTGAGCACGTGGGCGGCGACGGCGGCGATGTCCCGGGGGTGGATCATGGCGGAGACGGGGTCGCCTTCGGTGACGTACATGGTCTTTTCGGCGGCGATGGTCGGAGCGTAGCCGTACAGGTAGACCATGAAGGTGCCGGGGCGCAGGATCGTCCAGGACAGGCCGGAATCTTCGACGACCTGTTCGCCGAGCCGGTGGCCGGCGCTGATGGGGTCGGTGGCGTCGAAGGTGACGCCGCTGGTCGACAGCTTGACCAGGTGGGAGACGCCGGCCTGGGCGGCGGCGGCGGCCAGGGCGCGTTCCTGGACGGGGCCGTCGGAGCCGTAGCCGGGCGGGAGCACGAAGACCCGGTCGACGCCGTCCATCGCGCCGACGAGGCTGTCAGGCCGGTCGAAGTCGCCGGCGACGACCTCGACGCCGGCGGGGAAGCGCGCCTTGCCGGGCGAGCGGGTCATGGCCCGCACGGGGACGTTCTCCGCGGCGAGCAGGGCGACGAGTTCGGAGCCGACATTGCCGGTGGCACCGGTGATCAGAATCATGCTGTGTCCTTCGAGAAGTGAGAGAGGGGAGGTCAGGAGCGGGAGAGCGTGATGTCGTCGAGGAAGAGCGAGATGACGAGCCCGATGAGGGCGATCGGGATCACGGCGATGAAGACGAGCCGCAGCGCGTCGGCGTAGGCGGCGGGATCGGTCGAATCCTCAGCGAGCACCGGGATCCTGCTCGTCATCAGGGCGCCGAAGAACGACACGCCGAGCGCTGTGCCGATCTGCCGCGACATGGTGGCGGTGCCCTGGACGGCGCCGATGTCGTCACGGGCGGCGGTGTTGCGCGCGGCGAGGCTGAGCGCCTGGGAGTTGAGACCGCCGGCGACGCCGAACAGCAGCAGGCAGACGGTGGCCAGGGCGGGGCCGGTGCCGGCGGTGGCGAACAGGGCGGCGGTGACGGCGAAGAGGATCATGCTCACGGTGGGATACCAGCGGTAGGAGCCGGTGCGGGCGATCCGCCTGGTGGACAGGTAGGAGGTGACGACGACGCCGAGCATCATCGCGGTCAGCACGTAGCCGGACTGCTGGATACCGAGGGACAGTACGGCCTGCAGCCACAGCACCAGGTAGTTGACGATGCCGAGTCCGACGAACCCGGCGACGAAGCCGACGGCGACGACGATGGTGAAGGTCCGGTCGCCGAACAGGCGCGGCGGGACGACCGGGTCGGACGCGCGGCGCTCGGCAATGACGAACAGTGCCGGCAGAAGCACGCAGCCGACGGCGAGGCCGATGATGATCGGGGAGTTCCAGGCGTAGGCGGTGCCGGCCCAGGTGGTGAGCAGGTTCACCGCGACGATCGCGGCGGTGAGCAGGATGACGCCGGTGTGGTCGATGCGTGCCTTCTCGGGGCGGGCCGGTAGGCGCAGCCGCACGGCCAGGACGAGGACGACGATCACGCCGATGGGCAGGTTGACCAGGAAGACCCAGCGCCAGTCGGCCAGGTCGGTGAGCAGGCCGCCGAGGGTGGGGCCGGCCAGGGAGGCGGCGCCGAAGGTGAGGGAGAACCAGCCGTGGTAGCGGGCGCCCTCGCGGGGAGTGAACATCTCGCCGATGATGGCGAGTACCGAGATGAACAGGCCGCCGCTGCCGATGCCCTGGACGACGCGGAACGCGATCAGCTGGGTCATGGTCTGGGCGAGGCCGCAGGCGGCCGATCCGGCCAGGAAGACCAGGATGGAGATCAGCAAGACGCGCTTGCGGCCGAAGAGGTCACCGAGCTTGCCGTACACGGGGACGGCGGCGCTGCCGGCGATGAGATAGCCGGTGGTGACCCAGGCGAACCGGTCCAGCCCGCCGAGGTCGCCGATGATGCGGGGGAGCGCGGTGGCGACGATCTGGGAGTCGAGCAGGGACAGGAAGACCACCACCATCAAGGTGGCGACGGCGCCGGCGCTGCGGGGCTCAGCCCGTACGGCATCGACGGCGGGCGTGGAAGAGCGAGAGATCAAGGGAGGTCCTTGCGATCGGAGGAGCGGGCTCCCGGGGGAGCTCGCGAAACGAACGGACGAAGAAGAACGGCGCCACGTGGGCGACGGAGATGGGCTTGGTCAGGCACGCGCCTGACGTGAACCGGCCTGTTCGGCCCTCTCGACCCTGATCAACCCGGTATGCGGGCTTACCGATCACGGTCCTTCTGGTGTTCGTCTGTTCTCGAGGCTCCCGATGGATCGCAGGTACTCAGTCCGGGTGCCGGTTACTGATCGACCGGCTGGACGTGGGCGACAGTAACAGCACGTTCTGGAACGGCGCAACCGCGGTGCGGGGGAGTGCGGCGCGTCGGCGGCAAGGTCCTGGCCAGGCTAAAGGTGGGATGTCTCCCGGCGCGCGGAAGCCTGATCCGTCCGATGAATATCGGGGGCCGGGTGCCCGGCCCCCGATTCACGCGATCAGCCGGTGGAGGCGTTGGAGTTGCCCGCCAGCTTGGTGGAGGCCAGGTCGTGGGCCAGAATCGCGGTCTCGACCTGGGCGACCGTCGAACTCGAGCTCAGACCGGGCAGCGTCGCCGTGTCCACCGCGTAGAGCGTGAACTCGTACTTGTGCGTCGAGCCGCCTGGGCACGGCCCGAAGTACTGCAGCGACTTGTTGCCCGAGCTCATCGCCTTCTGCTTGGCAGGCGACTGGTTCGGCACGTTGAAGCCGAGCCCGAGTCCTTCGGGCAGCGACACCTTGGCGGCCGGGATGTCCCAGATGGCCCAGTGCTTGCCGCTGTTGGCCGTGTCGATGAAGGTGATGGCGTAGCTCTGCGCGCCGGAGGGCCCGTTGGACCAGGCCAGCGGCGGTGAGATGTCGTTGCCCGACACCCCGTCCTGCGCGCAGGTGTACTTCGCGGGGATGGTGCCGTTGTTGGCGAAGGCCGTGCTCGTGAGCCCGAAAGGCGGCCCCGCGAATTTCAGGCGGACGATGTCGTTGTCGATGGTGGACGGCGTGCCGCCGTTCTTGTCGTTGTTGGTGGAGGTCAGCCAGAGGCCGCCGTCAGGCGTCTTGACGACCGTGCGCAGGCGTCCCCACCGGCCGTTGAAGAAGGCGCGGGGCGTGTCGGTGGTGTTGCCGTTGATCTTCATGACCCACAGGCGGGCGCCGCGGACGGCCGCCATGTAGATCCAGTCGTTGACGATCTCGATGCCGCTCGGCGAGGCGGCGGCGACGTCCCACTGCTGGACGGGGTTGACGTAGCGGGTGTCGCTGCAGCGGCCCTCGCAGTTCGGCCAGCCGTAGTTCTTGCCCGCCTGGATGATGTTCAGCTCGTCCCAGGTGCCGTCGCCGAACTCCGACTCCCACAGCCTGCCCTGGGAGTCCCACGCCAGGCCCTGCGGGTTGCGGTGACCGAGGCTGTAGACGCGCGGGGCGTTCGGGAACGGGTTGCCGGGCGCGCCCGCCCCGGTCGGCGTCACGCGAAGGATCTTGCCGTTGAGCGAGTTGAGGTCCTGGGCCCTACTGGAGACCTGGCCGTCGCCGGTGGTGATGTAGAGCATGCCGTCGGGACCGAACGTGATCCGCCCGCCGTTGTGGAACTTGTTCTTCACGATGCCGGTGACCAGCGCCTCTCGCGGGCCGATGGCGTTGTTCTCGTACTTGAAGCGCACGACCCTGTTGTCGGAGGCGGCGGTGTGCATGGCGTAGACATAGTGGTCGGTGGCGAAGTTCGGCGACAGGGCGAGCCCCAGCAGGCCGCCCTCGCCCGTGGTGGTGACCGCCTCGGCGATCTTGCCGACCGTGGTCTTCTGGCCTGTCGCGGTGACGCGGACGATCTCGAAGCGGTCGCGCTCGGCGACCAGGGCACTGCCGTCGGGGAGGAAGGCCACGCCCCAGGGCAGGTCGAGCTTGGCGATGTCGCGGTCGTAGACGGGGTCGCCGCCGGAGGCCGTCGTGGTGGTCCTGACCTTCAGCTCGGGGCTCCTGGCCGAGGTGTTGCCGTTGGCGTCGAAGGCCTCGACCTGGAAGGAGTACTCCGTGTTGGGCGTCAGCCCGTCCGCGGTCGCGGTCAGGTCGGGGACCGTGGCGAACCTGGCGCCGTCGCGGTAGACGTTGTAGCCGGTGACCTCGACGTTGTCGGTGGAGGCTGTCCACGCCAGCGTGACGCTGGTGGCGCTGACGTTGGTCGAGCGCAGGCCGGACGGCACGCTCGGCGCCTCGTGGTCGTCGCTCGGCGGGGTGGTGATCGGCACGTTGTTGCTGCCCTGCGAGGCGTTGCCCGCGGCGTCGTAGGCCAGGACGCTCAGCACGTAGCCGGTGTTCGGCGTCAGACCGGTGATGGTGGCCGTCGTCTGGTTGCCGCCGACCGTCTTGAGCACGTTGCCGCCGTTGTAGATCACGTAGCTGGAGACGCCCACATTGTCGGTGGAGGCGTCCCACGCCAGGTCCACCGCGGTGGGCCGGACCTCGCCCACCACGCGCAGGTTGCCGGGCGGGGTCGGCGGCTCGGGGTCCGCCGGTACGGTGGTGCTGATCCGGTCCAGGTTCGGCCCGCCGTTCGCGGTGCTCGCGGTGGCGCGGATCTTGTTGGCGCCCGCGATGAGCGGGGCCGTGACCGACTTCTCCACCCAGGTGGTCCAGGCGCCGGTGCCGGGGAAGCCCACGTTGGTGGCCGCCGCCCCGTTGACCGTGATGTCCATCGGACGGTCGACGGTCGTGCCGTTGGCGAAGCGGAACTTCACCTCGTAGTTGCCCGCGGTGGCGGCGTTGACGGTGAACTCCACGTAGGAGCCCGCCACGTTGTCGTAGTTGACGAAGCCGGTGCCGGTGAACCCGGCGTGGTTGGACTCCACGACGCCCTGGGAGATCGTCGCGTTCTCGGCCTGCAGGTCGCTGCTGGGCGCTGCCACCTCGACGTCGACGAAGTCGAGGTTGGGGTTGCCGTTGGCCGTGGTGGAGGTGAGCCGGATCCTGTTGGCGCCCGCGGTGACCGGCGCCGTGAGGGTGGAGGTGACCCACGTGGTCCACGCGCCGGTGCCTTCGAAGGCCCGCCCGGTCGAGACCACGCTGCCGTTGACCGAGACATCGGATGGCCGGTTCACGGTGGTGCCGTTGGCGTAACGGATGCCGATCGTGGCCTGTCCAGCGGTGGCGGCGTTGACGGTGAACTCCACGTAGCTGCCCGCGACGTTGTCGCCGTTGACGAAGCCGGTGCCCGAGTAGCCGGCGTGGTTGGACTCCACCACGCCCTGGGAGATGGTCGCGTTCTCGGCCTCGTACCTGGTCGGAGCGGCTTGGGCGGGCGCCGCCACCACCATGCTCGCCAGTAACACGGCCGCGAGCGCGCCGGCTAGGGAGCGCGCCCGGGTGAGAGGTCGCATGGATCCTCCTCGGTGGGGGGTTAGTTAGGAATACTTCCTAACTTGCGATTGATGGGATCACTCGCCACGCGAGCTGTCAAGCGATCTGACTTGACAGGCGAGACGTCCCACCACTGCCCCGCCGGCGTCGTGGTGAGGAAGCAGGTCAGGGCCGGCCCACACGAGGTCACTCGCGAGCCGTCACGGATGATCCGACCATCAGGGCTCCCACCCACCGGGTCGCCTTCGCCCACCCGCCCCAGCAAGATCATTGACTTGCCTTGGAACGATCTTTATGGTGAGTCGAATCGATCACCGCTCGCCTCGGGGGATGCATCATGCGGTTCGTCTCTGGTTTAGTCGTCGTCGCGCTGATGGCCGGGCTGGCGCCGCCACCGCCTGCCGTACCCGCTCGATCTCCGAGCCCCGTCGCCGGCGCGACGGCCCTCGCTCCGCCCGGGACTCGGGCGGCCGAGCCGCAGCAGCCCGCGCAGGTGTCCAGCGTCGCTTACGCGCACGACGCCAACGGCCGGGTGACCGGGGTGTTCGCGGAGCCCGGCGACGGCTCGAAGATCACCCATGACGCGTCGGGCAACATCACCGAGATCCGCGGCCTTCCCGCCGGAACTCTCGCGCTCGCCCAGATCTCCCCGCCCAGCGCCGCCGCCGGCACCACGGTCACGATCTACGGCACGGCCTTCGGCACCGACAAGGGCGCCGTGTCCGTCTCGTTCGGCGGCGCCTCCGCCACTCCCAGCGCGGTCACCGACCACACGATCACCGTGGCGGTGCCCACGGGCGCCGCGGCAGGCGACGTCACCGTCACGGTCGGCGGCAAGTCCGCCTCCTGGAACGGCTTCAAGGTCATCGGGGCGCGCCCCAAGCCCGCGATCTCCTTGACGGGCATCAGGGTCGCCGACACGGGCACCGAGGTCGCCCTGACCGGCAGCGGCTTCGACACCGACAGGATCCGCAACGTCACCTCCCTCAACGGCGGCAAGGTCCAGGTGACCCAGGCCACCGCGAGCGGCATGACCATCAAGGCCCCGCCCGGGCCCGCCTTCGGCCACGTCAAGATCGTCAACCCGGCGGGAAGCGACGTCTCCGCGGGTGACATCGTGGTCCCGCCGGCTCCCTACCTGGCCGCCAACATCGGCGCAGGCGGTGCCGTACGGCTGGCGCCGAACACCCTGACCGCGGTACCGGTCGCCGCCGCGCAGCAGATCGCCATCGCGCTGTTCGAGGTGGACGCCGGCAAACGCACCGTCGTGTACCTGTCAGGCAAGACCGTTTCCGGCTGCCTGCCCACCCGCCTGTACGGCCCCGACGGCACGGCGCTGTTCAACCAGACCATGTGCGGCGCCACCCAGGAGTGGGACGTGCCCGCCGGCTCGCCCCAGGGCACCTACGCCGTGGTGATCGACCCCGAGGACGACCTGACAGGCAAGGTGGACGTCCTGACGTCACAGTCCGCCGACGCCACGGCCGAGGTCGGCGTGGACGGCCCCGAGGCGTCCCTCACCACGACCGTTCCTGGCCAGCAGGCCGTCTTCACCTTCTCCGGCACGGCGGGGCAGCGGGTCTTCACCAAGCTCGGCGTGCCGGCCGGGACCAAGGCCTGTGACATCCGCGTGAGCCTGCGCGGCCCCGACGGAACCGAGCTGGCCAAGGACACCTGCGTCTACGAGGCCGACGCCTTCTCCGACACGCTCGCCCTCCCCGCCGACGGCGTCTACCGCTGGATCGTCGACCCCGAGGGCGTCGTCGTCGGCACCTTCCGGGTGACGGCGATGAACGTGCCCGCCGATGTGGCGGTGTCCACCTCGCCGGACGCGGGTCCTGCCGCGGTGGCGATCGCCAAGCCGGGCCAGAACGGTTCGGTGAGCTTCTCCGGCACGGCGGGCCAGCGGGTCTTCACCAGGCTCACCGTTCCGGCCGGGGCGCCCGCCTGCGCGCTGGACGTGCGGCTCGTGCAGCCGGACGGCGCCGAGCTGGTCAAGGACACCTGCCTGTACAACGCCACGAAGTACCTCGACACGGTCACCCTGTCCGCCGACGGCACCTATACCTACAAGGTCAACCCCAAGGGCGCATGGACCGGCACCCCGAGCGTCGAGGTGCTGAACGTGCCCGCCGACGCGGCGGTGTCCACCTCCGTGGACGCGGCCGCGGTCGCGGTGGCGATCGCCAAGCCGGGCCAGAACGGCTCGGTGACCTTCTCCGGCACGGCGGGCCAGCGGGTCTTCACCAAGGTGGTCGTTCCCGCAGGGGCGCCCAGCTGCGGGCTGGCCGTGCGGTTGCTGCGGCCGGACGGCGCCGAGCTGGCCGAGAACACCTGCCTGTCCCAGGGGAACCAGTACCTGGACACGGTGGTCCTGCCCGCCGACGGCACCTACACCTACACAGTCAACCCCAAGGACGCCTGGACCGGCTCCCCGACGCTGGCGGTGACCGGCGTCCCCGCCGACGCGGCGGTGTCCACCTCCGTGGACGCGGCCGCGGTCGCGGTGGCGATCGCCAAGCCGGGCCAGAACGGCTCGGTGACCTTCTCCGGCACGGCGGGCCAGCGGGTCTTCACCAAGGTGACCATTCCCGCAGGGGCGCCCGCCTGCGCGCTGGACGTGCGGCTCGTGCAGCCGAGCGGCGCCGAACTGGTCAAGGACACCTGCCTCTACAACGCCGCCGAGTACTTCGACACCGTCACCCTGCCCGCCGACGGCACCTACACCTACAAGATCAACCCCAAGGACGCCTGGACCGGCTCCCCGACGCTGGCGGTGACCGGCGTCCCCGCCGACGCGGCGGTGACCACCTCGCCGGACGCGGCCCCTGTCGCGGTGGCGATCGCCAAGCCGGGCCAGAACGGCTCGGTCACCTTCACCGGCGCGACGGGCAAGCGGGTCTTCACCAAACTGCAGATCTCACCCGTGCCCCCGTCGTGCGGCATCGCCGTACGGCTGCTGAAGCCGGACGGCACGGAGCTGGCCAAGAACGCGTGCATCTCCAAGGCCGCCGAGTATCTCGACACCGTGGCGCTGCCGGCCGACGGCGCCTACACGCTCGCCATCGACCCGAAGGACGCCTATTCGGGCACGGTGACGGTCACCGTCGTCGACGTCCCCGCCGACGCGCAGAAGAGCGCCACCGTCGGCGGCCCCGACGTCGCGGTCACCACCACCAAGGCCGGGCAGAACGCGGCGGTCACCTTCCCCGTCACCGCCGGGCAGAGCGTCAAGATCACCATGGTCGACGAGACGTACGCGGCGAGCTGCGTCAGCACCGAACTGCTGCCGCCCACGGGCGCGCGGCTGTGGACCTCCTGCATGAGCAAGGGCACCAACCGCACGACCACGCTGACGGCCGCCGGCACGTACACCTTCAGGATCAATCCCGCTGACGCCGAGACAGGGACGGCCACCGTCCGCATCGCGTCCGGCACGGCCGTGGCCGCCCGCGCGGACGAACAGCGCACGGACGAACAGCGCACGGACGAACAGCGCACGGAGAAGCGGAGCACGGAGGAGCGGCACGCGGAGGAGGAGCCCGGCCGGACCGGGATCGCGAGGCGGCCGGAGCCGGAGACGCCCCCCGCGCAGACCGTGTCGCTGCCCGGCCACGTGCGCAGGGGCAAGCCGCTGGCCTCGTTCGCTCCCGGCAAGCGCGCGCAGGCCGAGCTCACCGGGGTGGTGAAGACCACCGCCGGCCTGCCTCTCCCCGACGTCACCCTGAGCGCCGACGGCCGGAAGGCCCGTACCGACGCCAAGGGCGCCTTCCGGCTCACCGACCTGCCGCAAGGGATGCGCACCCTGCGCATCGACGGCCGCACCGCCTCGACGGGCAAGCTGTCCTACGGTGTGTTCGACGTGCGGGTGCCGCTCAAGGCGGGCGACAACGAACTCTTCTACACGCCATACCTGCCCGCCCTGGACACCGACTACGAGATCGAGATCCCCTCGCCGACCACCAGCGAGGTCGTCGTCTCCAATCCCGCCGTGCCCGGCCTGGAGGTGCGCATCCCGCCGGGCGTCACGATCGAGGACGCCGACGGCAAGCCCGTTCGGCGCATCGGCATCACCTCGATCCCGGTGGACCGCACGCCCATCCCCATGCCCGACGGGGTCCGCGTGCCCGTCTACTACACCGTCCAGCCCGCAGGCGGCCGCCTGGTCGGCGGGACCGCCCAGATCACCTATCCGAACTACCTGAAGCTCCCCGCCGGGCAGCGGGTCAACTTCTGGCACTACGACAAGCACGGCGAAGGCTGGGAGATCTTCGGGGCGGGCAAGGTCGACCCGCCCGCCAGGCAGGTCGTCCCCGACACCGGGACCAGGATCTCCGACTTCGACGGCGCCATGATCAACGTACCGGGCAACGAGGAACCGGCGTGGAAGTGGCTGCTGAAGTTCCTCAACTCCGCCGGTGACCCCGTCGAGCTGAGCACCGGCCTGTTCAGCCTCAGCCAGACCGACCTCACGGTGGACGACGTGCTGCCGCTGGCCGTCACCCGCGGCTACAACCCGGGCGACGTGCGCAAACGCTCCATGGGCATCGGATCGAACGACCAGTACAACATGTACCTGTCGTCGAGGAAGCAGTACCAGGAGGCCGACCTCAACTTCCCCGACGGCTCCCAGGTCCACTACGTGCGGACCTCACCCGGCACCGGATTCTGCGACGCCGTCTTCGAGGCCCGTCACACCTCGCCGGAGTTCTCCGGATCCCGCTTCTCCTACGTGGGCGCCTGCAACAAGGGCGGTTGGCACCTCAAGTTGCGCAACGGCCTGATCTACGTCTTCGGCGACGAGGCGCCGCTGCAGGAGATCCGCGACCCGCAGGGCAACACCGTCAAGATCTTCCGCAAGTACAAGAACTCCTTCGGCAGCTATCTCGGTCCCGTCACCGAGGTCCGCTCCCCGAACGGGTTCTGGCTCAGCTACACGCACGACACGGCGGACCGGGTCACCAAGGTCGAGGACAACGCGGGCCGCGCGGTCACCTACACCTACGACGGCGACCGGCTCAAGACCGTGACAGGACCGAGCGGCCGTACCACCACCTACGGCTACGACGCCGCGGGCCGGATGAACACCATCACCGACGCACGCGGCCGCACCTACCTGACCAACGTCTACGACACGGCGGGCAGGGTCGCCACCCAGACGATCCTCGGCCAGGGCAGCTACACCTTCGCCTACACGCTCTCGGCCGACGCGTCACGCGTCGTCGCCGCCCAGGTCACCGAGCCCGACGGCGCCGTCCGCAAGACCACCTACGACGATCTGGGCTACCTGTCCACCGACACCCAGGCGACCGGGACCGGCCGGGAGCACACCATCAGGATCTCCCGCGATCCGGCCACCGACCTGCCCAACCGGATCGAGGACGGGCTCGGGCGCACCACCACGATCGCCTACGACGCGTCGGGCAACCCCGAGGAGCTCAAGGGCGCCGCGGGGTCGGCCACCGTCACCGGCCGCGCCACCTACCGGGGCACCCCGTACGGCAGGCCGGACACGCTGACCGATCCCACGGGAGCCGTCACCCGGCTCGGCTACGACCAGCGCGGCAACCTCGAGAAACTGACCGACGCGCAGGGCCGTACCTGGAAGACGACCTACAACGGCCAAGGCCGCCCGCTCACCCAGACCACCCCGCGAGGGCGGGTCACCACCTACGGCTACGCCGACGGCGCCCTGTCCACCGTGACCGACCCGGCCGGGCGCGAGACCCGTTTCGTGCGCGACGCCGCCAACCGGGTGATCGAGATCATCGCGCCGGACGGCACCTCGACCAAGCGCGTCTACGACGAGTCCGACGTGCTGCGGTCGGTCACCGACGCGGCGGGCGACGAGCTGGCCTTCGACTACGACGAGAACGGCAACGTCACCTCGGTCAAGGACGGCAGAGGAAAGATCACCGCCTACCGTTACGACGACGCCGACCGGCTCGTCGAGCGGACCGACCCCCTGGGGGCCAAGGACACCTTCGCCTACGACGCGCTGAACCGGCTGTCGACCGTCACCGACCGGCGCGGCAAGGTCACCGAGTACCGCTACGACGAGCTCGGCCGGACGACCTTCACCGGCTTCGGCAAGAACGGCGAGAACTTCGAGTCGACGCTGAGCGCCCAGTACGACGCCAGGGGCCGCGTCCGCGAGCTGACCGACTCCACCCCCGGCGCCGGCAAGATCACCTACGACTACGACGATCTCGACCACCTCGTCACCGAGACCAGCTCGGCGGGCGCCGTCGGCTACACCTACGACGCCGCGGGGCGGCTCAAGTCCATGACCGCCTCCGGTCAGGCGGCGGTCGCCTACGACTACTTCCCCAACGGCCTGCTCAAGTCGGTGACCCGGGGAGCGGTGAGCGTCCTCTACGGCTACGACGACGACGGGAGAATGACCTCGAAGGCGCTGCCCGGCGGCGTGGCGGCCACCTACGGCTACGACGACTCGGGCCTGCTGACCTCGATCGGCTACAAGCGCGACACCACCGGACTGGGCGAGGTGGCCTACGACCACGACCTGCTCGGCCGCAGGGTCCGTACGCACGGCACGCTCGTCCGCGCCCAGCTGCCCACGGCGGCCACCGGCCTGACCTACGACGACGCCAACCGGCTGACCGGCAACGGCGGCAGAACCCTCGGCTACGACCCCGCTGGCAACCTGACCTCCGACAACGGGTTCACCTACACCTGGAACGCCCGCGGCGAGCTGGTCTCGGTGTCGGACGGGAACGCCACCACGACGCTCGGCTACGACCCGGCAGGCCGCAGGGTCGGCAGCACCACGGGCACGGACGTCACCAGGTTCCGCTTCGACGGCGACGCCCTCATCGGCCAGACCGGGCCAGGCGGAGCCGACGTCTCCTTCCTCAACGGCTTCGGCCAGGACGAGACCCTCGCCCGCGTCGGCGCCGACGGCCAGGTTCGCGGCCTGCTGCCCGACGCCCTCGGCTCGACCATGGCCCTGACCGACGGCTCCGGCCAGATCACCACCACCTACGGCTACGACCTGTTCGGCACCACCACCTCATCGCAGGCCGACGACCCGAACCTCATCCGCTGGACCGGCCGCGTCTCAGGCGCGCCGATCCCCGGTGGGCTGCAGGACAACAGGTCCCGGATGTATTCCCCGTCGTTGCGCCGCTTCATCTCCGAGGACACGATCGGCTTCGGCGGCGGCTACAACCTCTACGAGTACGCGCTGGGCGACCCTGTCGACCACACCGACCCCGACGGCACCATCCCGCCGCAGCTGGCCGCGGCGGGCGGAGCCTGCGTCACCAACGGGATCATCAACACCGTCGCCGGAGCGCTGCTGGGACGCAAGCACTCCTTCGGCGACTACGCCAGAGGCTTCGGCAAGGGCTGCTTCGAAGGGGCCCTCGGCGCGATCACCTTCGGCGGAACCAGGTTCGCCCGCTTCGGCAAGTACGGCGACGAGGTCGTGGAGACCGCGGGCAAGACCTGCAGGATCACCAGCAGCTTCGTGCCCGGCACCAAGGTCAGGATGGCGGACGGCAGCGCCAAGCCCATCGAGGAGGTCGCCGTCGGCGACCGGGTCCTGGCGACCGACGCCGCCACGGGGCGGACAGGCTCCCAGCCGGTCGTGGCCACCATGACAAGTCAGGGCGCCAAGGATCTGGTCAAGGTGGGCGTCGAGGGCGGCGGAGTGATCGTCGCCACCGACAACCACCCGTTCTGGGTGCCCGCGCTGAAGACCTGGCTCAGCGCCGGCGAGCTGCGCAAGGGCATGTGGCTGCGCACCTCGGCGGGCACGTTCGCGCAGGTCTCCGCCGTCGAGACCGAACACCGCGCGAACCAGCGGGTCCACAACCTCAGCGTGGAAGGTCCGCACACCTATCACGTGGTCCAGGGCGAAGCCGATGTCCTGGTCCACAACAGCCCCCGACCCAAGTACCCCTGCGGCTGGATGTCGCCGACGGAATGGGCCAACTCGGTCAAGCGCGAGATCCGCGACAAGTACCGCGGCGACACCGGCTACGAGAGCGGACGGCATGGCGAAGGCTTCAAGGCCGCGGCCCGAGAGCTGGAGCGCTTCATCAAGGATCACCCGGGTATGCTGCCTGAGATCGAGAAGGAGCTGCGCGCCACCGCCAAGCGCTGGATGGCCAACGGCAGGTCCACCGGCCACTCCGGAGGATGGTGAGCGGTGCCTGACGACCTCCGGCTCGCCGATCTGATCGAAGCGGCGGAAGACGGTCCGGAGGTGCCCGAGACGTTCAGGCGGCTGCTGCGCGAGAGCGAACGGCTGACCAGGGAGGACCCCGGCTCGGCGGACGCCCACTACGCGCGGGGATACACCCTGTACCTGCTGGGCGCCTGGCCGGAGGCCAGGCAGGCCTTCGCCAGGTCGGAGGGGCTGCGTCCCGGCCACCAGTGGGCGCTGTTCCACCTGATCGTGCTCGGCTACCGCGCCGGTGACGACGGCGCCGTCCTCGGCGCCTTCGCCCGGCTGCGGCGCGCCTTCTTCGAGGAGGACGGCAAGCTCTGGCGGTACCTGGTGGCCTGGGAGTACGAGCTGTGCTCGGCCGCCAGGATGGGCATGGACGAGCACGTCACCGCCCGCCTGCCGGAGCTGATCACCGAGTTCACCGACCGCCAGGACGACCCCGACGAGATCCTGGAGCGTCCCGGCAGGTTGCTCGAGCTGTACGGCCAGGCCCCCGAAGGCCCGCTGCGCGCTCTGCTCGGCGCGCAGCTGGCCCGGCTGGTGCCTGGCGGCTGGATCCGCCAGGAGGAGCTGGGCCGCTAGCCCAGCAGGCTCTCGCCCCAGTGCCCGCCGGGGGACACGCCCGGCGGGCACGCCCACAGGCCGGAGCCCACGTGCCGGATGTAGGTCGACAGCCGGTCGTCGGCCGCCAGCCTGCGCTGCAGAGGCACGAACTGGCGGCGTGGATCGCGCTGATAGGCCAGGAAGAACAGGCCGGCGTCGATCCGCCCCTGGCTGTCGCTCCCGTCCACGAAGGAGTAGCCGCGCCGCAGGATCCGCACGCCGCCGTTGGCCGAGGGGTGGGCCAGGCGGACATGGCTGTCGGCAGGCAGTGTGGCGGGGACGAACGGGTCACGCTCGCCCCTGCCCCCGAGCGGCGCGCCCTCGACCTTCGTGCGGCCGATCGTGGCCTCCTGGTCCTCCTGGGAGACCTGGTCCCACGCCTCCAGATGCATGCGGATCCGCCGTGCCACCAGATAGCTGCCGCCGGACATCCACGCGGGACCGTCGCCCCTGCCCACCCATACGTGCTGGTCGAGCGTCGCCAGGTCGTCGCCCGAGACGTTGTCGGTGCCGTCCTTGAAGCCCATGAGGTTACGAGGGGTGAGCTGGGCGGGCGTGGTGGAGGCGGTCTTGCCGAAGCCGAGCTGGGACCATCGCACGCTCACCCGGCCCAGCCCGATGCGGGCCAGCGTCCTGATGGCGTGCACCGCGACCTGCGGGTCGTCGGCGCAGGCCTGGACGGCGATGTCGCCGCCGCCGCGCGCGGGGTCGAGCTTCTCGCCCTCGAACGCCGGCAGGTCGGCCAGCGCGGGCGGCCGTAAGGAGGCCAGGCCGAAGCGGTCCTCGCCCGCCCTGTCGAACAGGGTGGTGCCGAAGCCGACGGTCAGCGTCAGGCGGGAGGCGGGCAGATCCAGTGCCTCACCGGAGTCGTCGGGGGAGCTGGCACGGCCCGCAGTCATCAGCTCCGCGGCCCTGGTCCATGACACCAGCAGCGCGGTGAGCTCCTCGCGGGTGCTCACAGCCACGTCGAAGGCCGCGAAGTGAAGACGATCCTGCACGGGGGTGGCGATGCCGGCCTGATGCGGCCCGTGGAAGGGCACGACCTGCGGCTCGGCCGCCTTCGGCGCGGCCGTGCTCGCGGGCTCGCCCTGGCCCAGCAGGAACGCGCCCGCCGTACCGGCGGCCCCCGCCAGCGCGCCGGCGCCGGAGGCGGCCAGCAGCCCCCGCCTGTTCAGCATCCCCACCCACCCCCTTCAAGATTCTTGATCTTACCGTGGGGGTCAGGAGGGGTCGGGCCGCCCGATGCCGGGGAGTGCGGCTTCCAGGCAGGAGGCGATCTGGAAGACCGTCACGTCGTCGTAGGTGCGGCCCACGAGTTGCACGCCGGTCGGCACGCCGTTGGCGGCCAGCCCCGAGGGGACGGACAGGACCGGGCAGCGGCTGGCGATGTTGAAGGGGATCGTCATCACGCCGTGCATGTAGTGGCCCTGCTCGCCGTTGATCGGCAGCGGGCCCCCGTCGTGCTCGGCGGGGAAGGCGGACGCGGCCGTGGTCGGGCAGAGCAGGGCGTCGTGGCGCTCGAGCAGCTCGCCGAGCGGCCGGTAGATCTCCCCCTCCAGTTCGAGGCCCTGATAGAAGCTGAGCTCCGAGCGGGTGCCCGCGAAGGAGCGCGTGTAGTCCGACAGCAGGTCCGCGTGCTCTTCGGCCAGCTCGCCGATCCCGGCGCCGAAGATCCCGGCGAAGTGGGCGTCGGCGGCGGCCATGATCTGCTTCCTGGTCCAGGGCAGCTCGACCTCCTCCACGATCGCCCCGGCCGCGCGCAGCGCCTCGGCGGCGGCGAGCGTGTTCGCGACGATGTCCGGCTCCACCAGGTAGTCGCCGAGCGTCACGGACAGGGCGATCCGCAGCCCGCGCACGTCCCCGGTGAGCGGCGGCAGCTCCAGCTTGGGCCGGACGGAGACGACGTCCCACGGGTGCGGGCCGGCGATCACGTTCTGCAGCAGGGCGACGTCGGCCACGGTGCGGGCCATGGGACCGTCGTGGCAGAACTGGTCGAGGTTGAACGGCGGCAGCGCGGGCACCCGGCCGAAGGGCGGCTTGAACCCGACCACGCCACAGTACGAGGCCGGTATGCGGATGGAGCCGCCGATGTCGGAACCGGTGGCGAGAAGAGAGGTGCCCGCGGCCAGCGACGCGCCCGAGCCTCCGGAGGAGCCGCCCGGCGAGCAGTCGAGGTTCCACGGGTTGCGCGTCACGCCCCACAGCCTGCTGTGGGTGAAGCCGGCGCAGCTGAACTCGGGGGTCGTGGTGCGGGCGTGGACGATGCCCCCGGCCTGCGTGATCCGGGTGACCACCGGGTGGGTCACGTCCGCGATCACGCCCTTGAGCAGCAGCGAGCCCTCCTCATGGGTGCGGCCCTCGATCGGCTGCTCCTCCTTGACGGCCACCGGGATGCCTTCGAGCGGCCTCGCGGTGCCGTTCAGGTAGGCGGTCTCGGCCGCCTTCGCCTGCTCCATCGCCGACTCGTAGAGGCGCTCGGTGAACGCGTTGATCCGCGGTTCCATCACCTCGGCGCGGTCGATCACGGCGGTCAGCAACTCCACTGGCGACAGTTCGCCCCTGGACATGAGGGCGTGGGCCTCAGTGGCCGACAGGTAGCTCAACATTCCGCGAAATCTCCTCTTAAAAGGCGTGCTGTGGCACGGAATCCAGCAGGAACCGTGTGTAGTCGTGCTCCGGCGCGGTCAGCACCCGCGCCGTCGGTCCCGACTCGACGATCCGGCCGCGCCGCATGACCGCCACCTGGTCGGTGACGCAGCCGACCACGGCCAGGTCGTGCGTGATGAACAGATAGGAGACGCCGCCGGCCGCGCGGATCTCGGCCAGCAGGCCGAGGATCTGCGCCTGGACCGAGACGTCCAGCGCGGCCACCGCCTCGTCCAGCACCAGCACCATGGGCCGGACCGCCAGCGCCCTGGCGATGGCGACGCGCTGCCGCTGCCCGCCCGACAGTTCCCTGGGCAGCGCCCCGGCCTCACGCGGGCCGAGTCCGACCTGATCGAGCAACTCGGCCACCCTCGGCGCGTGAGGCTCGCCGGGAAAGTGCAGCCGCAGGACCTCGGTCAGAGACTCCCGTACGGCAAGGCGCGGGTCGAGCGAGCCGAAGGGGTCTTGGAAGACGATCTGGATCAGCCTCGCCCTGGCCTTGCGGTCGAGCGTCGACAGCGGCCTGCCCGCCACGAGCACCGTGCCCGCGTCGGCCCGCTCCAGGCCGAGCAGCAGCCTGGCCGTGGTGGTCTTGCCCGAGCCCGACTCACCGACCAGGCCGAGCGAGCCGCCCTCCGCCAGGTCGAAGGACACGTCGTCCACCGCGGTGAAGGTGCCGTAGCGCTTGCGCAGGTTCCTGACCTCGAGATCGATGTTCACAGTTCCGCCTTCACACAGGCGACCCCGTCCACCAGCGGCGGGGCGGCAGCCGTACAGGAGTCCATGACGTGCGGGCAGCGAGGGGCGAACCCACAGCCCGGCGGGGCCGACAGCAGGTCCGGCGGGCGTCCGGGGATCGCGGGCGGCAGCGTGCCCAGATCGGAGACGCGCGGGGTGGCGGCGAGCAGGCCGGAGGTGTACGGGTGGCGCGGCTTGGCGAACAGCTGCCGCGTCGGCCCCGTCTCCATGATCCGCCCCGCGTACATGACGTAGACGCGGTCGCAGATCATCGAGGCCAGTTCGAGGTCGTGGGTGATGAAGAGCATCCCGGTCCGCGTCCTTGCGCGCAGCTCGGCGAGCAGCCGGACGATCTCGGCCTGGGTGGTCACGTCGAGCGCGGTGGTCGGCTCGTCGGCCAGCAGCAGCCGGGGCTCTCCTGCCAGGGCCGCCGCGATCACCACGCGCTGGAGCATGCCGCCGGACAGCTCGTGAGGGTACTGGCGCACGTGCCGCTCCGGCTCGGGCAGGCCGACCATGCCCAGCAGCTCGACGGCCCTGGCGCGGGCCGCCTTCCTGCCGATCTCCTCGCTGATGATCTCGGCGAGGAAGTCGCCGATCCGCCGGAAGGGGCTGATCGCCGCGCGCGGATCCTGGTAGATCATCGCGGTCGAGTGTGCGCGGTGGCGGCGCAGCCCGGCGGGGGACATGGACAGCACGTCGGCGCCGTCCATCCGGATCTCGCCCGAGGTCCGCGCGTCCTTCGGCAGCAGTCCGAGTACGGCCCGCGCGGTCAGGGACTTGCCCGAGCCCGACTCGCCGACCAGGCCGACGGTCTCGTTCTCGGCCACGGCCAGCGAGAGGTGGTCGATCGCCGGGCGGGCGGTGTGCGGGAGCCGTACGGAGAGGTCGTCGATCTCCAGCATGGTCACCTCCTGGAGACGCGGTCGGCGAGGCTCTCGCCGACGATGTTGAAGGCGATCACGCTCAGCACGATGGCCAGGCCTGGGACGAGGATCGGGCCGAGCGCCCCCTGCAGGACGGCGGACTGGCCCTCGTTGATCATGGCTCCCCAGTCGGCGGCCGGTGGCTGCACGCCCAGGCCGAGGAAGGCGAGTCCGGCCAGGTCGAGCAGGGCGTAGCCGAAGTTGATCGTGGACTGGGCCAGGATCACGGGGACGATGTTCGGCAGCAGGTGGCGCAGGCAGATGGCCAGGCCGCCGAAGCCGAGCGCCCGGTAGGCGGCGATGTAGGGGCGGCCCATCTCCCCTCTTGCCACCCCGCGGACCAGGCGGCCCACGAATGGCGTGTAGGCGACGGCAAGGGTGATCATGGGTCCGGTCTGGCCGGGGCCATACATCGCGACCACCAGGATGGCCAGCAGCAGGCCGGGGAAGGCGAAGACCAGCTCCATCGAGCGTGACAGCGCGGTGTCCACCCACCCGCCGTGCCAGGCGGCGGTCAGCCCGACCACCACGCCGAGCACCGTGGAGATGGCGACGACGCCCAGCGGGCCGAGCAGGCCGCTCCTGGCTCCGTAGATCACCCGGGAGAGCAGGTCACGGCCGGAGGCGTCGGCGCCGAGCAGGTGCTCGCCGCCCGGTCCGGCCAGCGCGGCCGACAGGTCGACCGCGTCGGGGTCCGCGGGCGCGATGAGCGGAGCGAGCACGGCGGCCAGGACCAGCAGCGCGATCACGGCGAGCGCGGCCCTGAGCAGGCCGCCGCCCTTGGCCCGGCCGCCGAGACGGCGCAGGCCCGGTCTGACGACGAATGTCTCCATCAGTTCTGCGCTCCCAGTCGCACGCGCGGATCGGCCAGTGGCGCGAGCAGGTCGACGACGAGGTTGGCGACCACGAACACCGCCACGGTCAGCAGGACCAGCGCCTGCACGACGGGGAAGTCCTTGACCGTCACCGAGTACTGCAGCAGCTGGCCCAGGCCGTTGACCCCGAACGTGGTCTCCACCAGCACGGTGGAGACCAGCAGACCGGGCACCAGCAGACCGCCGTAGGTGAGCGTCACGGTCATGGCGCCGCGCAGCACGTGCCTGCGGACGATGGTCCGCTCGGGCACCCCGCGGCCGCGGGCGACCGTGACGTACTCCTGGCCCAGCTGGTCGAGCATCGCCGTGCGCGACACCCGGGCCAGCACTCCGGCGAAGGTGAGCGCGAGGGCCACGGCGGGCAGCGCGAGGTGGTGCAGCCGGTCGGCCAACCCCTCGCCCGCGCCGATGGAGGGGAACCAGCGCAGGTTCACCGAGAACACCGCGATGAGCACGAACCCCAGCACGAAAGAGGGCGTGGCGACCGCGACCGAGCTGCCCACGAGCACCGCCTTGTCGACCGCGCCAGGCCTGATCGCACTCCACACGCCCAGCGCCAGGCCGAGAACCATGGTGAGCGCGAAGGCCATGCCGATCAGGGTGAGCGTGATGGGCACCCGGGAGGCGATCAGCCCTCCGACGTCGGTGCGGAACTGCACCGACCGCCCGAAGTCGCCGGTGAGCACGCCGCCGATCCAGTGCAGGTACTGCACGGGGAACGGGTCGTCGAGCCGGTACTGGGCGCGGATGGCGGCGATCGCCTCGGGAGTGGCCGAGCGCCCGCTGAGCAGGAAGCTGGCGGGATCGCCTGGGGCGAGCTGGAGGGCGCCGAACACCAGGAACGAGGACGCTGCCAGGATCGCGGCCATCCCGGCCAGCCGCCTCAGCAGGAAGCGGGCCATCAGCCCGCCGCGCCGATGTCCGCGGCCCACGGGTAGTAGAGGTAGGAGATGCTGGTGGGCGCCCCGGTGATGCGCTTGCCGAGGAACATCACGTTGTCGAGGTCGGCCAGCGGGATCCAGGGCAGCTGCGTGGCCACCGTCTCCTGCAGCTTCGCCGTCAGCCGTGCCCGCTCGACCCGGTCGAACTCGGACTCGGCCGCGTCGACGAGCTTGTCGTAGGCGGGGTCGGAGAAGCCGCCGTAGTTCTCGAACTGCCCCGTCGCGAACAGTCCGTAGAGCTCCAGCGGGTCGGTGGCCGACAGGTACCAGAACGTCGGGAACAGGTCGATGCCCTTGCGCGCCTCAGGGTCGGAGAACAGCGCGGTGTAGGCGTCGGGGGCGATGGTCCGCACCTCGGCCGCCAGCCCGATCTCCTTGGCCGCCGCCTGCACGCTGTTGGAGATCACCGGGAACTCGGGCGCCGCGTTGGAGGTGGCGATCACGATCTTCTTGCCCTGTGCCCCGGCCTCGGCGACCAGCTTCCTGGCCGCTTCGACGTCACGCTTGACGGCCGGAGCGGCGGGTCTGGCGTCCGCCGCGTTGCGCCAGGCCTGGACGGGGCCGGGCACGAGCGTGGGCGCGCTGTACTCGCCGAGGGCCGCCTTGACCAGGCCTTCCCTGTCGATGGCCAGGGAGAGCGCCTGCCGTACCCTGACGTCGGCGAGCGTGCCGTTGCTGAGATCGGAGACGATCAGGTTCGCGGTGGTCAGGTTGGGGCCGCCGTAGACGGTGCCCGCGCCCGAGGAGCGCAGCGGGGCGATGGACGCGGCCGGGATCAGGTAGCCGCCGTCGGCCTCACCGGTCACCAGGGCGTTGGTCCTGGCCGCCGTGTCCGGCACGAAGGTGAAGGTGACCTTGCCTGACCTGGCCTTCTTCCTCCAGTAGCCGTCGAAGCGGTCCAGCTGGATCGACTGGCCCTTGGTCCAGGCGCCGAGCTTGAACGGTCCCGTGCAGTCCAGGCCGCCGTCGGCGGTGCCGAACGCTCTGCCCTGCGCCTTGACCGAGGCCGCGCTGACCACCGTGCCGGGCGAGGCGCCCATCTCCAGATTGAACAGCGCGTCGGGCCGTTTGAACCTGACGGTCACCTCCATCGGGCCGGTCTTGGTGATCGACTCGACGTTGCGGAAGCTGGAGACCCAGTAGGAGCCGACCTTCTCGTCCAGGTGCCGGTTGAGGCTGGCCACCACGTCGTCGGCGGTCATCTCGGCGCCGCTGTGGAACCGCACGCCCTTGCGGATCGTGTAGACGAGGGTCTTGGGGTCGCGCTGCTCGGCCTTCTCCGCCAGGCCCGGCTCCTCCTTCAGGTCCGGCGTCCAGCGCATGAGGCTCTCGCAGACATTGGACAGCACCATGTTCTGCGGGTAGTCGAAGGCGTGGACGTAGTCGAGGGTCGGGGGCTCGGCATAGGAGACCCAGGTGAAGGCGTCGATGTCACCCTTGGGCACGGGGGTTCCGGAGCTCAGCCCCTTGCCCGGCGCGGGGGGCCCGCCCTTGTCGCCGCCACCCCCGCCGCACGCCGCCACGGTCACGGTCACGGTCATGGCCAGGGAGAATACGGCGAGCGCTGTCCGCAGTCGTCTGCTCATAAGTCACGCCTTTCGGAGGTTCGCGAAATATCAGGCCTGGTGGACGAGCCGGCCCTCGACATAGGTCCTGACGACCCGGGTCGCGCCGATCTCCTCCGCCGGCCCGGCGAAGGGATCGCGGTCCAGCACCACGAGATCCGCGTACTTGCCCGCTTCGACCGTGCCGGTGACGTCCTCGAGATGGTTGATCCAGGCGCTGCCCGCCGTGTACGCGGTGAGCGCCTGCGCCAGGGTGAGTGCCTGCTCGGGCAGGAACGGCTCGCCTGGCTCGCCCTCGGGCACCGTCCTGTTCACCGCGACGTGCACACCCCACAGCGGGTTGGGACTGCTCACCGACCAGTCGCTGCCCGCGACCAGGCGGGCGCCCGCGCGCAGGAGGTCGCCGAAGGGGTACTGCCGGGCCGCGCGCTCGGCCCCGAGGAACGGGATGGTCAGCTCGTCCATCTGGGGTTCGTGCGCCGCCCACAGCGGCTGCATGTTGGCGGCGGCGCCCACCTCGGCGAACCTTGCGATGTCGGCGGGATCGACGACCTGCAGGTGCGCGAGGTGGTGGCGGTTGTCGTTGGCGCCGTTGGCCGCACGCGCCCCGGCCAGCGCGTCGAGCGCCTCCCTGACCGCGCGGTCGCCGAGCGCGTGGAAGTGGATCTGGAAGCCGAGCGCGTCCAGCTCGCGCACCGCCTCGCGCAGCAGGCCGGGATCGACGAAACTGATGCCGCTGTTGGCGGTCGCGCAGCCGCAGCCGTCGAGGTACGGCTCCAGCATCGCCGCGGTGAAGTTCTCCGCGACGCCGTCCTGCATGATCTTGACGCTGGTCGCGTTGAACCGGCCGACCTGCCCGGTCCTGCGCCGTTCCACCAGTTCGGGGATCTGCTCCAGGCCGCGCTCGCGGTCCCACCAGAGGGCGCCCACGACGCGTGCCTTCAGCGTTCCCTCGTCGGCGGCGCGGAGATAGACCTCGAAGTTGTCGGGGTTGCCGGGGAAAGCGCCGATCATGGCGTCCTGCCAGCCGGTGATGCCCATCGAGAACAGGTGGGCCTGGCCCGCGAGCAGACCGGCGTAGGCCTCCTCGGCGTTGGCCACCGGCACGTGCCCGCTCACCAGGGTCATGGCCCCCTCGTGCAGGGTGCCCTGCGGGGTGCCGTCCGGCTCCCGCTCGATCCGGCCGTCCACCGGGTCTGGTGTGTCACGGTCGAGACCCGCCAGGCGCAGGGCCAGGCTGTTGGCCCAGGCGCCGTGCCCGTCGCGGTTGGTCAGCAGCGCGGGCCGGTCGGGAACCACCTTGTCGAGCATCTGCCTGGTCGGCGTGCCACCGGGGAACACGTCCATCGACCAGCCGCCACCGTGGATCCACGACTTGTCGGGGTGCGCCTCGGCGTAGGCGGCGATCACCGCGAGATAACCCTCGACGTCGTGTTCCGCCGACAGGTCGCAACGGAGCATCTGGCCGCCGCCGAAGGCCGGGTGGACGTGGGCGTCCTGGAAACCCGCCATGAGCAGGCCGCCGGCGAGGTCGACCACCTCGGTGTCCTCGCCCGCCGACGCCCGCACCGCCTCCTGGTCGCCGACCAGGAGGATGCGCCCGCCACCGACCGCGACCGCCGCCTCGATCGGGGCGTCGGCCGTGCCGGTGAAGACCCGCCCGCCAACGAAGATCGTTTCCACCATGACAGCACCTTCCGCTCACGCAGTGTTGGGGAGGAGTGAACGCCAGCACAACATAGATGTCAACAGCGTTGCGCTACGTGGAGACCGAACCGATACACTGGTGCGATCATGGCGAAGACACCTGTGAGGACCAGGCGCTCGGGCAGTCAGCTCAGCCCCGAGGCCATCATCGAGGCCAGCCTGCGCATCGCCGCCCGGGGCAGCGAGGACGCGTTCACCGTGCGCCGGCTGGGCGAGGAGTTGGGGGCCGACCCCACGGCGATCTACCGTCACTTCCGTGACAAGGACGAGTTGCTGCTGTCGGTGGCGGACCGGGCCTACGGCGAGATCCTGGAGGGCATTCCCGACGGGCTCGGCTGGAAGGACCGGCTGCGGGCGCTGGCCGGCGGGTCGTTGCGGGTCGCGCTGAAGTATCCGGCGGTGGCCTCCATCACCGCGAGCCGTACGACCAGGCGGATCAACGAGTTCAGGATCGTCGAACTCATCCTCGGCGCCGTCGGCGAGGCGGGGCTCGACGGCGCGGACGCCGCGCTGTACTACCGGGTCGTGGCCGACGCCCTCCTGGCGTACGTGGGCCAGTCGGCCGCCTACGTGCTCTTCGCCCCTGAGATCAGGGCGGGGGACGAGTCGTCATGGAGGCGGGAGTACCGGATGGTCGACCCTGAGCGCTTCCCCGCGATCACCCGCCTCGGCACGGAACTGGCGGAGGTCAGCTCCGAAGCGGTCTACGACGTCCGGGTGGAGGCCCTGATCGCCGCGATCGAAGCCAGGGCCGCGTCGCTTTCCAAGGACGCGGCGCGGGCCTGACGCGTCCCCTGTCAGCGAATGCGGCCGCGATTTCCCGAAAAAGGCGCCTTTTTGAATTGTCCTTGTATTCCGGCTGAATCGCCGGCCTGGCGGGCCGCCGCTACGGGGAAGGGCTGACGGCGACGACGTTCGATTGCCCTGAGGGCCCCGGTCACTCCGTGACGTGGACGCGAAGGGGCCACACCAGCCCACGACGCAGCCTGTTCACCTGATCCTCGTGCCGGCTACGCGTCGTCGTCGAATGATTTCATGGAACTATTCGGGGACATATTTTCGCTCGGCCCGGCCCCTTATTTCGCGGTCAAGAATCCTTTTATGGCCCTTTGTTTCGCATCTGGAACTCCTCGTACAAAGCCTGGGTACGGTGACCTCGACGTTTTCTCGACGGAGCGGAGAAAACAATGGGCAGAATGCCGTACGACGAACTCCTGGCGAAGGTCAGGAATCTGGCCCCCGAGGACCGCGACACCCTGGACTCGCCGTACACGATCTCGAACGAGCTGTATGCCGCGCTGCGTGCGGTGCCTCACGACGTCGGCGGCCAGCCCGACACTCCTCGGCCCTACCTGGAGAAGGAAGAGGAGGAGTGGGAGCCGAACACCTATCTCACCACCTGCGTGTGCCTGGCCTGGCGGACCGAGTGGAACGCCGAGATCGATGAAGTCCGCGCCCGGTTGGAGGCGAACAGGTGATGGCCCCGCCGAAGTACAACATCGGTGACCGGGTCGTCGTCCGGGACGAGACGACGCTCTTCCACGCTCGCACCCAGAAATTCACCAGAGGCCGCACCGGCGTCGTCGTGGAACACCGGCACGAATGGGTCATCCCGGAGGACGAGGCGTTCGGCCGCGACGAGGACGGGCGGAAAGAGCACTTCTACGTCGTCCGGTTCGAGCAGCGCGACCTGTGGCCGGACTACACCGGCTTCGACATCGACACCCTGGAATCGGAGTTCTCGGAGCGCTGGCTGGAGCCGGCGGACAAGGGGAAGTGATGAGCGGGCACGACCATGACCACACAGGGTTTCCCGTGGCCTCGGAGGTCAGCGAGTTCGAGATCCTCGAACTCGCGGTCAGGGAGCTGGCGATCGAGAAGGGGATCTTCTCGGCCGACGACCATCGGCGCTTCGCCGAATGGGCCGACGGCATCGGCCCGCACGGAGGGTCGAGACTGGTCGCCAAGGCGTTGTCCACGTCTTGAGCGCCGCCTGGCCGAGGACCGGCTGGGGGAGACCGTCCACGCAGGGTTCCCCGTGCGGGCGCGTTCGGCGCTGGTGGTCGCGCACTCGCTCATGGACAGGCGCGTCTTCACCGAGGACGAGCTCCGGCGGAAAAGGGAAGGAGTGCGCGCACGCCTGAGCGAGGAATGACCCCCGGACCGCGCCCCGCCGTCTCACCGCTCGCCTGCCACTAGGTGAGCTTATTTCCGCCTTATATCCGTACCTATACCGATATCTATACGGATGTCTTGGTTGCCAGTTCGGATCTATTGTCAAGCCGCCACACCCCCCACCTCCACACCGTCCCGCCCACCCCGGCGGGCCCGTCTGGAGGACGCATGAAAGGAACTGGCGAGTGAGACGCAGATCCGTTCTCGCGGCAGTCGCCGGGCTGGCCACCACAACAGCCCTGGTGATCAATCCAGCCGCCGCGGCAGCACCTCCAGGCGTGCGACCCCCACAGAACCTGACCGCCGCGAACGACCCGGAAAGCCGCGCCGCCGCGGCCGCCGACCAGGCCGTCTCCAGCGGGCTGGACGAGTTACGCAAGGGACCCGACGAGACCTACTGGCGCCGAGCCGTGACGGCCGGCGCCAGTGGCATGTTCTACGTCTCCTACGAGCGCACCTACAAGGGCCTGCCGGTGGTCGGCGGCGACGCGGTCGTCGTCACCGACTCCGAGGGACGGGTGCGCGACACCACCGCCGCCTCGGGACCAGGACAGGAGAACCTGAACGTCAACCCGCGGGTGAGCGCCGAGCAGGCGACCAAGGTCTCCCGCTCCCGCCTGTCGCGCGTCGACGACAGCGAGGCGCCCCGCCTGGTCGTGCTGGCCTGGGGCGCGCGCCCCAAGCTCGCCTGGGAGACCGTGGTCTTGGGCGTCGCCGACGGCAAGCCGAGCAAGCAGCACGTCTTCGTCGACGCCCGCACCGGCAAGGTCGCCGACTCCTACGACGAGGTGCGGGCGGGCACCGGCAACGGCAACTACTACCCGAACGTGACCATCGACACCAGCCAGTCCAGCGGCACCTACCGGATGGTCGACACCTCGCGGCCCGGCCTGCAGTGCGGCGGCCAGAACGGCCAGCCGTACACGGGGCCCGACGACGTCTGGGGCAACAACTCCGGCACCAACCTGGAGACGGCCTGCGTCGACGCCCTCTACAGCGTGCAGCGCGAATGGGACATGTTACGTGACTGGCTCGGCCGTAACGGCATCGACGGCCAGGGCCGAGGCTTCCCCGCCAGGGTCGGCCTCTCGGACGTCAACGCCTACTGGAACGGCAGCTACACCAATTTCGGCCACTCCCAGGACAACCAGCGCCAGGCCACCCCGATCGACGTGGTCGGCCACGAGTTCGGCCACGCCATCTTCCAGACCACGCCGGGCGGCGCCGGTTCGGGCAACGAGAACGGCGGCATCAACGAGGCCACGGGCGACATCTTCGGCGCCCTGACCGAGCACTTCGCCAACAACGCCAGCGACCCGCCGGACTACGAGGTGGGCGAGGAGGTCAACCTGGTCGGCGACGGCCCGATCAGGTACATGTACAACCCCTCGCGCGTCGGCGACCCGAACTGCTGGTCGACCTCGATTCCCGGCACCGAGGTGCACGCGGCGGCCGGTCCGCTCAACCACTGGTTCTACCTGCTGGCCGAGGGGTCGGCGCCGGGCGGCGGCAAGCCGCCAAGCCCGATCTGCTCCGGCGGCCCCTCGTCGGTCACCGGCGTCGGCGTCCAGAAGGCCGGCAAGATCTTCATGGGCGCCCTGGCCCGCAAGACCTCGTCCTGGCGGTACGCGAACGTCCGTTCCGCGTCGCTGGCCGCGGCCGTGGAGCTGTACGGGGCCGGCAGCCCCGAGTGCGCCACGACCAAGGCGGCGTGGAACGCGGTGAGCGTGCCCGTGCAGACCGGCGAGCCCACCTGCACCGCGCAGAGCCGGGACTTCTCCATCAGCACGAACCCGGCCTCAGGGACGGTCGAGCCAGGGCAGTCCGTGGCCACCACCGTCGGCACCCAGACGACCGCGGGCGCCGCGCAGACGGTGAACCTCGCCGCCTCCGGCCTGCCCTCCGGCGCCACGGCCACGTTCAACCCCACCCCGGTGACCAGCGGAAACTCCTCCACGCTGACGATCACGGCCAGCGGCTCGACGCCGAGGGGCAACTACACCGTCACGGTCACCGGCACGGGCGAGACGGCCACCCACACCGCCACCTACGCCCTGACCGTGGGCGGCGGGCCGAACCCGACGGATCCGCCCGACGTCAGCCTGGCCAACGTGAAGGCGCACCTGGCGCAGCTGCAGACGATCGCCACCAACAACGGCGGCAACCGCAGGTCCACCGGCGCGGGCTACACCGCCTCCGTCTCCTACCTGGAGCAGAAGCTCACCGCCGCCGGCTACACGGTCGTGCGCCAGAACTGCGGCTCGACCTGCAGCTCCGGAGCGGGACCCAACCTGATCGCGGACTGGCCCGGCGGTGACGCCAACCAGGTGATCATGGCGGGCGCCCACCTCGACAGCGTCTCGGCGGGACCGGGCATCAACGACAACGGCTCGGGTTCGAGCGCGCTCCTCGAGGTCGCGCTGACCCTGGCCGCCAAGAACCCGACGATGGCCAAGCACGTCAGGTTCGGCTGGTGGAGCGACGAGGAGCAGGGGCTCAACGGCTCCGAGGGCTACGTCGCCTCGCTCAACTCCACCGAGCGCGCCAAGATCAAGAGCTACCACAACTACGACATGGTGGGCTCGCGCAACGGCGGCTACTTCATCAACAACATCAACACCGCCGCGGCCACCCAGCTCAAGGCGTTCTACGACGCGCTGAACCTGCAGCCCGAGGAGAACACCGAGGGCGCCAACCGCTCCGACGACGCCTCCTTCCGCAACGCGGGCATCGCCACGTCCGGTGTGGCGGCCGGCGCCAGCAACACCAAGACCTCCGCACAGGCCGCCAAGTGGGGAGGCACGGCAGGCCAGGCCTACGACTCCTGCTACCACGCCTCCTGCGACACCACCACCAACATCAACGACACGATCCTGGACCGGGCCGCCGACGCGGCGGCGTACGCCATCTGGAAACTCGCGGTGGGCACCCCCACCTCGCGTGATTTCTCCGTCGCGGTGAACCCCTCGTCGGGCACCGTCCAGGCCGGCCAGGCGATCACCACGACGGTCGCCACCCAGACCACCGCGGGCACCGCGCAGACGGTCAACCTGACCGCCACCGGCCTGCCGGCGGGGGCCACGGCGAGCTTCAACCCGTCGTCGGTGACCTCGGGCGCCAGCTCCACGCTGACGATCAACACCACCGCCTCGACACCGGCGGGCAGTTACCAGGTGACGATCGTCGGCACCGGCGAGACCGGCACGCACAACACGGTGTTCACGCTGACCGTGCAGACCACCCAGCCGGGTCGCACGTTCCGCAACGACACCGACTACCGGATCAACGACTTCTCCACCATCCAGAGTCCCATCACCTCGAACGCGAGCGGCAACGCCGTCTCGCCGGTGAAGATCTCGATCACCAGCACGCACACCTGCATCGAGGACCTGGAGATCTGGCTGCGCGGCCCGAACGGCTCGTGGTACAGGCTCAGGTCCGCCGGCGGCATCTCCTGTTCGGTCTTCGGCACCAGGAACTTCTCGGTGCCGGTGACCCAGCCGGCGGCCGGCACGTGGACGCTGGAGATCGAGGACGTCTACGCCTACGACACAGGAATCCTGGATTCCTGGAGCATCACCGTCTAGGCACCTGTGGTCCCGGCCGGATCGTCGGCCGGGACCACGATCTCGGTGCGCGACCGCACACCGAGCTTGCGCAGAAGGGTGGCCACGTGGGTCTCGACCGTACGGCGCGACAGGAACAGCACCTCCGCTATCTCCTTGTTCGTCCGGCCGAGCGCGACCAGCCTGGCCACCTCCCGCTCGCGGGGCGACAGCACCCCCGTGGCCCGGCGGCGGACCGCGGGGGTGGCCACGCCGAACCCGCGCAACTGGTGCCGGCAGCGGGCGGCGTCGCGGGTGGCGCCCAGCGTGGCGAAGCGCTCGGCGGCCTCGGCCAGCGCGGCGGCGGCGGCCGTACGGTCGCCCATGCCGAGCCTGGCGCCGGCCTCCGCCTCGCCCGCGCGCGCCGCGGCGTACGGCTGGGGCATGGCGGCGTAGGTGGCGCGGGCCAGGGCGAAGTGCGCCGCGGCCGCCTCGTGCCTGAACTCGGCCGCCTCGATCGTTCCACGCGCGAGCTCCACCGCGGCCGCCGCGGACGGCGCCGTCTCCTCGCCGGTCCCCTCGGCGAACCGCGACGCCAGCTCGGTCGCCTCGGCCACCCGCCCGGTCTGCAGAAGGGCGGAGACGGCCGGCGGCACCAGCTGGTCGCCCCAGACCCACACCCCCGTCGCGCTGAGCCTGGCCACCGCCCGCCCGGCCTCGGCCACCGCTCGCCCTGCCTCGCCGCGGGCGAGCAGCAACTCGATGAAGCCGCCCCACGCGGCCAGCACCAGCGGCAGGTAGCGCGCGTCGGGGTCGTCGAGTCCCGCGGCACGCAGGCGCTCGGCGGCCTCGGCCCACTCGCCGGAGGCCAGCGCCAGCCGCCCGAGCACGAAGTGCGCCTCCATCGCCGCCACCGGCGACTCCTCCATGGCCTCGATCGCCGCGGCCGCCCTGGCCGCCAGGCCGTCCCACCGGCCGGTCATCAGCTCGACGCGTAACGTCACCCCCTGCGCCAGGTGGGCGGGGAAGAACGCGCCGGTCTCCTCGGCGAGAGTGCGCACCTGCCTGCCGTACTCCTCGGCCTCGGTGTAACGGCCGAGCGTGACCGCCAGGTCGTAGAGGTTGCAGTAGGCGCGGGCCACCTGCCTGCGCACGGCGGCGGACGGGTCCGTGGCGGGCAGCGTCGCCGCCAGGGCGGCCGAGTCGGGCGAGCCGACGGACATGGCCAGCGCGGCCCTGTTGCCCCGCACCGCCGCTTCGAGCTCGGCGTCGTCGGCGGTCGCGACCAGCTCCTCCGCTCGCGCCATCCACTTCTCACGCGTCGGCAGGGACTCCGCGCCCCACCCAGGCATGGCCAGGGCGGCCAGGCCCCTGGCCGCCAGAGGCCGGTCGCCCAGCTCCTCCACGGCCGCGAGGATCGCAGAGCGTCCCGCGATCACGTCGCCGCCCTGCCCGAACAGCATCAGGCCGAGCGACAGCCGCGCCTCGCCGCGCAGGTCGCGCGACAGCCGGTCGTCGGTGAGCAGGTGCTTGAGCAGCCTGATCACCCGCGGATACGACAGGCCGGCCAGCGCCAGGCGGCCCAGCGTGAGCACCAGCGCCACCTGTTCCGAGCCGGGCAGCTCGGGGTCGGCGAGCATCTCCTCCAGCACCTCGACCGCGAGCGGCGTGTCGCCCATCGCCGCGGCACGGGCCGCCGCGGCCGCGCCGTACCGCAGCCAGGCGGCCGTGTCGCCCGACCTGCGCGCGTGGAAGGTGAGCTGGACCAGAGGCGGAGGGTCGACCGCGGCCAGCGCGGCGACGGCGCGCTCGTGGGCGAGCCTGCGGTCGGGGCCGGGGATGGTGTCGTAGACGGCCTCCTGGGCGAGGGCGTGGCGGAAGCCGTACCTGCCGTCCCGGTACTCGTGGAGCACGCCGAGCCGCAGCGCCTCTACCAGCCCGCCCGCGTCGCCCGCCACCGCGGCCAGCTGCGGCTCGCCGACCGGCAGGCGCAAGACGGCCGCCGCCCGCACGGCGCCGAGCGCCGCGGGGGAGAGCCTGGCCAGGCGTTCGGTCATCGACTCGCGCAGCAGCCGCGGCACGCCGGCGCGCTCGAGCGCCTCGGGCTCCCGGTCGTCGCCCAGGGAGCGGACGACCTCCTCCACGAGGAAGGGGATGCCCGAGGTGCGTTCGTGCAGCCGCGTCACGAACCCGGGTGGCAGGGCGGGTCTGTCGAGCAGCGTGGCCGCCAGTGCGCCGACGTCGTGCGCGTCGAGCGGTTCGAGGGAGATCACCACGCTGGTGGCCTCGGGGGAGTGCCGGTAGGAGGGGCCGAGCGGCGGCCCGGTGGCGGGCAGGTCCTGGCTCCGGTAGGTCAGGACCAGCGCCAGTCCCTCCGGCGGCCGGCGTCGGAGGAAGCGCAGCAGGTCCTGGGTGCCGTCGTCGGCCCAGTGCAGGTCCTCGACGACGAGCACGGTGGGGCCTGCCGCCGCGAGCAGCTCGTGGACCGCGCGGAACAACCGGTGGCGTTCCGCGCCCGGGTCGGTCAGCGGCATGGGCGCGGCGGGCAGCACGTCTGTGAGCTCCGGCAGGTGACCGCGCAGCGCGCCGGTCACCGGATTGAGCCGCCCGTGCCCCGGCAGCCGGTCCATCAGGTCGCGCAGCGCCTCGAAGACGGGACCGTAGGGGAACGGCTCGCGCAACTGGTGGCAGTGGCCGAGCAGGACGGTCCGGTCACCCCGCACGGCCTGCGCCGCCGCGTGCACCAGCGTCGTCTTGCCGATGCCCGGCTCCCCCTCCACCAGAGCGACCGACGGTGGATGCGTCATGGATTCCAGGAGCATCCGGAACGCGGCGTCACGCCCTACTAACCCGCCCACCTCGCGCATGAATGACTCCAAACGGCTAGGTGAATCCTTCCGGACGTTATCCACCCAGGACACAATGTTCAATCCCGCATCAAAGCCTCGTGACGTATCATTTCGGCCCCGATGCCGCCGTCCGCCTGTTTCGCGATCGTCAGGACACACCGAGTCAGGGTCACCCGGCGGGCTTACTGTCCTGACTCGCCCGAGGTGGAAGAAGGAGCCGTCGGCCGGAGGCTGATCGAGGTGGGTGAGGCGATCCAGGCGGGTCAGGGCCTCGGCGGCAGGGGCCGGCCCGTGCGGAGCCGGACGCCGGGACGCGTCGTCAGCCGGTGGGGGCCGGTCCGCTCGTGAGGTCTCTGATCGCCAGCTCCGCGAGTTGGCGCACGCGAGCGTGCAGGGCGGCCGGTTCCGCCTTCTCCTGGGCGATTCCGGCCACGGCGGCGATCAGGAGGCCGGCGGCGTCACAGGCGGGCAGAGCGACGTCGAGCAGGTCGAGTTCCTCGGCCGAGTCGGTGAGCACGGCCTCCACCACGGACAGGTAGGCGGCCTCGAACGAGGTCACCACGTCGTCGGCGATCGCGCCGGCCTCGGTGAACATCTCCGCCCTGAACTCCGCCTCGGCCGCGCCGGTGAAGAACTCGATCTTGACCGCGAGCACTGACAGATTGGACGAAGATTGTCAGTGTGTCATGCGGCGCCGATGATCGAGATGCCGCGTTCCGACCAGAGTGCCCGCGAGGGTGCCTCGGGGTCCGAGACGTCCGAGGGATCGACGTCGAACAGGTGGGTGGTGGCCTTCACCGCGTCGTAGGCGGGCCAGCCTGGGTCGCCGGTGGCCGCGAACCGGGTCCACGCGGTGCGGAACTGGCGGGACAGACCTTCTCCCTCGGGTGAGCCGCCCGTCAGCAGCGCCCCGAGCTGGGTGTCGAGGGTGCCGAAGGTCAGCGGCACGTCGAGCCCGTGGCAGGCCCCCATCCCCGTGGGCGACCAGGTCAGCTCGTAGGCGTAGGCCGACCCCTGGTGCGCGTCGGCCAGCAGCGCGCTGGGCATCCTGAACAGCCAGTCCGACATCAGCAGCACATACGGCTCCTCGGGCGTCGCGCCGGAGTGCGCGGTCCGGTAGACGGCGTCCGCGCCGGCGGGCGCGAGCGTCTTCATGGCCGCGTCGAGGTCGCCTGTCCGTCCGCCGCCGAGCGCGTGGAAGAACCGGTACTCGTCCCTGGTGAAGCCGACGATCAGTTCGATGTCGCGCCCCGCCCCGCCCGCCAGGGCCCTCCATGGGGTGTCGGGCAGCACCTCGCCGTCGACCACCGGGGCGAACGGCATCCGCGAGAACGCCATCGGCCCCCACCGGCCCGGGTCGTCGCGCCCCTCCTCCGCCATGACCGCGACGGCTGCCGCGAGCAGATCCTCGGGCCCGCAGTCGTACGGCGAGGCGCCCCCGAGCCTGTCCACGATCGAGGCGGTGATGCCCGAGGCGACCTCGGGCGAAAGGAACACCCCCGGCACACTCTGCGCGATCGCGCGCCGGAACAGCCCGGCCGCCGCCGGCATCGCCATCAGGCACGCGATCGCGCCCGCCCCCGCCGACTCGCCGAAGACGGTGACGTCGCCGGGATCGCCCCCGAACGCCGCCGCGTTCTCCTGTACCCAGCGCAGCGCGGCGAGCTGGTCGAGCAGTGCCCTGTTGGCCGGAGCGCCCTCGACCTGACCGAAGCCCTCCATGCCGATCCTGTGGTTGAAGCTGACCACCACCACGCCTTCGCGGGCCAGGCGTGCCCCGTCGTACTCGGGGAAGTCGGACGAGCCCGTGATGTACGCGCCGCCGTAGATCCACACCATCACCGGAAGGGCCGAGCCGCCTGGGTCGGGCGACCAGACGTTCACCGTCAGGCAGTCGAGCCCGTCCGCGGGGCTCCACCCCGGCATGCCGGGCAGCATCGCGGGCTGGGGTGGGCGCGGACCGAAGCCGATCGCGTCGCGGATGCCGTCCCACGCGTCGGCCGGTACCGGCGCCGCCATGCGCAGCGCTCCGAACGGGCTTTTCGCGTACGGGATGCCCTTGAACGCCGCGACGCCGTCGTCGAGGACCCCGCGGACCCTGCCTGTCGTGGTCGTTGCCGTGATCGGCCGCATGGCTCGACCCCTCTCCTGCGAAGGGGGCGCGATACGCGCCCAAGATCGTTCCGTGGCTCGAACGTACCATGCGAGATCGTATGGTCCCGGAATCGGGGCGGCCCAAGCACGTGCTCCCGGCGGGTGCGGGGAGCACGGCCACTGCGGCTCAGAGGCGGGCGTGCGAGGTGATGTCGGCGGTGAACTCGTCGATCATCGCGGCGGTGACGGTCGGCCTGCACTGGCCGATCGCGGCCAGGTAGTCGGCCGTGTCGGCGCCCGCCGGGGTCTCCACGGACCGGCCGGCGTTGACGAGGTCGCGTTCGAACGCGGTCTGCGCCGCGGACCTGGCGGCGTGCTCGATGTCGGCGGGCGTGAACAGCTCGCTCGCGGCGACCAGCGTGTCCAGATCCACGTCGGGCCGGCCGCCGGAGTACCGCGACCAGATCGCCGAGCGAGCCGCCGCGTCGGGGGTGCCGATCGGCACCAGATAGTCGAACCGGCCGGGCCGCAGGAACGCGGGGTCCAGCGAGCGGATGGAGTTGGTCGCGCAGACCAGCAGCCGCTCGTCCCGCTCCCGGAAGCCGGGGATCAGCTTGAGCAGCTCGTTGGTGATGCCGTGGCTGCCCGCCTCCGGGCGTTCGGCGCGTACCGCGGCGATCTCCTCGACCTCGTCGATGAAGACCAGCACCCGCTCGAGCTCGGCGATCCGCGCGAACGCGGTGCGCAGCGCCTCCGCCAGGTTGCCGTCGCCGGCCAGGCGGGAGGGCAGCAGCTCGACGAACGGCCAGCCGAGCCTGGAGGCGATCGCGCGGGCGAAGGTGGTCTTGCCGGTGCCGGGCGGGCCGAACAGGGCGATGGCCCGCGGCGGCTGTACGCCATGCCTTGCGGCACGCTCCGGCTCGGCCAGCGGCAGCACGATGCGCCTCTCGATCAGGTCCTTCTCCACCTCCATCCCCGCCACCTTGTCCCACAGATCGCCGGGCAGGAGACGGCCGCCGAGCTCCGCCAGGAGGTTGGCGCCGAGGCCGACGCCAGGCTCGGTCTTCTCGAAGTAGGCCACCGCGGGCCGCCTGGCGTAGCCGGCGTTGACCAGTCCCTCGCCGATCAGCTCCTCCTCGGGCAGCACGTAGGCGATACGCCGTGCCCGCGCGTCGATCAGCCGCCGCTCCAGCTCCCTGAGCAGCGCGCTGGCCAGCCCGCGCCCGCGCCACGCGGAGGCGATCGCGATCCGCATCACCCAGGCCCGCTCGCCTGCCACGTGGGAGAGCGCCGCCCCGATGGGCACGCCCCGGTGGACGGCCACGACGGCCGGTTGGCGCGAGGTCAGGGCCCCGATGCACTCGGCGAGCGAGAACACCGACTCCTGGCCGAGACCGGCCGTGGTGTCGATCAAATGGACCACGGCGGCCAGATCGTCCTCGCGGTAGTCATGAATGTGCCAGTTCACCGGTGTCGCCTCCTCGGCTGGGGGCTACCGACGCTAAGGCAGTCCGGGGGGCCGGTCCCGCTCCGTGCTGGACAACATGACGGTGAAAAATGTACCTAGTGGAACATTGGCCGAAATTTCGGGACAAACTCCGTGATAGGGCTCACACCGAGCGCGCGGCGTGCGGTCACACGGTACGGCAGGGCAGCGCGCCCCGCGCCGCGCGCAGAGGATCAGGCGGCCTCGGCGGCGCGGAAGGTCTTGAGGGCCTGGTCGCCGAAGAAGGCGCCGTAGCTGGTGGTGGAGTTGCGCAGTGCGTGCGCGGAGATCTGGTAGCCGCTGCCGGTCAGCGAGTTGAAGCTCTGGAACCAGGGTCCGCCGCTGGAGCCGCCGCCCATGTCGCAGATGATGGCGTACGTCATGCCGTAGGCCGGGTTCACGCTCGGGCCCGTGCAGTACTGCAGCGTCTTGCCGGCGTTGCCGTTGCTCGGGTAGCCGAGCAGCACGTTCCTGGCGCCGTTGGGCGTGGCGTTGAACCTGATCCCCTGGCCGCCCACGACCTTCTGGATCTGCTTGCCGCCGACGGGCTTCACGACCAGCATGCCGAAGTCGAGGGTGGAGTCGTTGCCCTGGACGTCGGTGTAGCCGGACCAGATGAACATGGTCCTGGCCGCGAACTTCCCGTATGGCGCCTTGCCGTCCTTGTAGGCGGGCACGAACACCAGGTTCTTGCTCCACTGCTTGTCGTCGTTGATGAGCGCGTGCGCCACCGTGACGACGACGTCACCGTCCTTGCTGGTCACCACGTTGCCCGAGGCCACGAAGTCCCTGCCGTTGCCGCCGATGCCGAAGACCTTGCCCGCGGTCCTGGCGATCGCGCCGCCGCGGTTCCACGTCTTCTGCTGGGTGACGTTGTTGGGCAGCGGGGCGATCCACCGGCGGTCCGACGGTCCGGGCGTGGGCGCGATGTCCACCTGCTCACCCTGCGCGGCGGCCTGCCTGGGCGTGGGCCGCGACTCGGGGGCCGGCTCCTCGATCGGCTCGGCCGCCGCCATCCGCTCCGGTGTCCAGTAGTCCTCGGTCGCGGCGAACGAGCTGGGGACCTGATGCCCGACCGGGCCCTCGCCCTCGGGATCGGCGCTCGCCACCCCGGCGGTCAACGTGGCAGCGACCAAGGTGAGACAGGCGATGGTCAAGGGACGCATGTAAACCTCCGCAACATATGTGATTACGGAGGTTTACCACAAAAGTCGGATTTATGATCAGTTGGCCAGGGGGCGGGTGGCCAGCCGGTGGAGGCCGATCAGCGCATAGCCCGCCGCCACGAAGAGCGCGACGAAGGCGAGCGCCGCGAGCGCGTAGTCCGTCCAGACCAGGACGTCGTCATGCAGATACCTTCGAGCCATGCGGCGGGGCAGCGCGGGCGCCGCCACCAGCACCAGCACCGCGTAGGCGAGCGGGAAGGCCAGCCACTTCAACGGATCGGACCACCCCGGCCTCAGACTCCGGTCGAAGGCCACCCAGTCGACGATCGCCATCACGGGCGTGACGCAGTGCAGCAGGAGATTGCCCCAGTGCCTGGCTCCACCGCCGAGGTCGGGCAGCGGCAGCGCGAGGAACGCCACCGTCCCGGTGATCACGAGGTAGAGCGTCACCGCGCCCTTGACCGTGGCCGACGTCTCCCGGCCGAGCAGCCGCCACAGGTAGTAGAGCGTGAGCACGATGTTGCTCTGGACGGTGAAGGTCACCCACGGGTTCTGGAGCGCGATCGTCGCGCAGACGAGCCCGCCGACCGCGGCCGCCACCAGCAGGATCCGCCACATCGCTCGCATGGCCGACATCCTAGACAGCGAATCGATCAACGATCCGCTGTTCGCTCAGCCGCGGAGGGGGAAGTGACAGGCCACCTGGTGCGCGCCGCCCACCAGCGGCGGCTCGCTCTCGCAGATCTCCTCGGCCAGGGGACACCGCGTCCTGAAGCGGCACCCCGTGGGCGGGTTCACCGCGCTGGGCAGCTCGCCACGGATGGCGATGCTCTCGCGCGGCCTCACGCCGGGGTCGGCGGAGGGGACCGCGTCGATCAGCGCCTGAGTGTAGGGGTGCCTGGCGGCCCTGACGACGTCGTGGGCGGGACCGACCTCGACGAGCTTGCCCAGGTACATGACGCCGATCCGGTCCGACATGTAGTCGACGACCGACAGGTCGTGGCTGATGAACACGTACGCCAGTCCCAGCTCGCGCTGCAGGTCGCGCATGAGGTTGAGCACCTGCGCCTGGATCGACACGTCGAGCGCGCTCACCGGCTCGTCGCCGACGATCAGCCGCGGCCGCAGCGCCAGCGACCGGGCAAGACCGATGCGCTGCAGCTGGCCGCCGGAGAACTCGTGCGGGTAACGCTCGAGAACCCGTCGCGACAGGCCGACCTGGTCCAGCAGCGTCGCGATGCGGGAGCGGCGCGCGGCCGGGTCGTCCACCCGCTGGATCTCCAGCGGCTCGGCGAGGATGGCGTCGATCCGCATCCGGGGGTTCATCGCCGCGTAGCTGTCCTGGAACATCAGCTGGACCTGCCGGTGCATCCGGCGGCGCGCGCGCCGGTCCAGCGTGGCGATGTCGGCGCCGTCGACGACGATCTGCCCGCCCGTCGGCTCCTCCAGCCCGACGACCAGCCGGCCCACCGTGGACTTGCCGCACCCCGACTCGCCCACGAGCCCGAACGTCTCGCCGGGGCGGACGTCGAACGACACCCCGGCCACGGCGCTCACCCTGCCCGACGCCCTTCGCAGCCCACCGCCCGTGGCCTCGTAGTCCTTGACCAGCCCGCGGATCGACAGGATCGCCTCCGCCGCCGGTTCGGACGGCTCCGCGGCCGGCGCGGCGAGCGCGGGCCGGGGCGCGGGAGCGAGGGTCCGCTCGACCGGGTGCAGGCACGCGTGCTGATGCTCGCCGACCGACAGCGTCACATCGGTGGTACGGCACGCCTCCGAGGCGAACCGGCAGCGGGGCGCGAACCTGCACCCGGTCATGGGCCTGGACAGGTCGGGCGGCAGACCGGGAATGCTGTAGAGCCGCCCGCGCGAGTCGTTCTCGCGCGAGGCGGAACCGGGAAGCGCCTCCATGAGAGCCTCGGTGTAGCGGTGCCGCGGCGACCGGAACAGCTCCGCGGTCGTCGCCGACTCCACCACCCGGCCCGCGTACATGACCGCGACCCTGTCGGCACGGCTGGCGATCACGCCCAGGTCGTGGGTGACCAGGACCACCGCCATCTTGAACTCTTCGCGCAGGTCGTCGATCAGCTCGAGGATCTGGCGCTGCGTGGTCACGTCGAGCGCCGTCGTCGGCTCGTCGGCGATGAGCAGGCGGGGGGAGCAGACGAGCGCCATGGCGATGACGACCCGCTGGCGCATGCCCCCCGAGAGCTGGTGGGGGTAGGCGTCGACGATCTTGTCGGGGCGCGGCATCCCGACCCTGCGCAGGATCTCGACGGCCCGCTCCCGCGCCTCCGCCTTGCCGACCCCCTCGTGGACGCGCAGCGGCTCGGCGACCTGGGCTCCGATGCGCATCGTGGGGTTGAGCGAGGTGAGCGGGTCCTGGAACACCATGCCCATACGGACCCCGCGAATCCTGCGCACCTCCGCGGGCGGCAGGGACCGCAGGTCGCGGCCCTCGAAGAGGATCTCCCCTCCGACGACGTCGCCGCCCGGAGGGAGCAGGCCCATGACCGACAGCGCGGTCATCGTCTTGCCGCTGCCCGACTCTCCCACGATGCCGAGGGTCTCGCCTTGCCGTACCTCCAGGTTGACGTCGTCGAGGGCGTGGACGACGCCCCTGCGCAGCGCGATGTCGGTGCTGACATGACGCAGTCGCAGCAGGGGCTCGGTCGGGTCGATCGGTGCGCTCATGTTCGTGCTCCTGCTAGCGCCGCCGGAGGCGGACCTCGAAGACGTCCCTCAGCCCGTCGCCCATGAAGTTGAAGGCGAGGACGATGAGGATGATGGCGAATCCCGGCGGGTACAGCAGCCACCAGTGGCCGCTGTAGGTGTCGGCGAGACCGTCGGAGAGCATCCCGCCCCAGTTCGCGGCGGGAGGCGGGACGCCGAGGCCGAGGAATGACAGATAGGCGACGTAGAGGATGGCGTCGGCGACCTGGAAGGTCGCGTTGACGATCACGGTCCCGATGGCGTTCGGGATGATGTGCCGGCGTACGGCGCGGCCGCCGGTGCCGCCCATGGACCGCATCGCCTGGACGTACTCGCGCGAGCGCAGGCTCAGGGCCTCGCCGCGCACGAGCCTGGCGGGACCCAGCCACGCGAAGGCCCCGATGATGAGGATGAGCATCGGCACGCTCGGCGTGACGATGGTCGCCATGAGCATGAAGAGGAACAGCGACGGGATCGACATCATCGCGTCGACGACGCGCATCATGGCCGCGTCCACCCATCCGCCGGCGAATCCGGCGATGGCCCCCCACACGGTGCCCATGAAGGTCGCGAGGATGCCCGCCGCCAGGCCGACGACGATGGACGTCTGACCGCCGAGCATGAGGCGTCCCAGCTGGTCGTAGCCGACGCCGTCGGTCCCCAGCGGGTGGCCGGCCGTACCGGGAGGCAGATGGACCGCGGCGAGATCGGTGTGCACCTGGTCGGTGTGGTAGAAGAGCGGCCCGAGGAAGCAGACCGCGCCCAGCAACACGAACAGGGCCAGCCCCACCAGGGCCAGGCGGTTCTCGCCGAACACCTCCACCCCTTGGCGCCACAGGCCGCGGACCGGGGCCTCGTCGTCGAGGGGGGCGCCCTGCGCGCCGGTCGTCTGCGTCGAGGTGGTCATGCTCGGCCCGCCCTGAGCCGTACCCTGGGGTCGACGGCGGCGTAGAGCAGATCGGCGAGCAGCGCGCCGAGCACGGTCGCGACCGCGACGATCAGGGTGACGCCGAACAGGATCGGGAAGTCGCGCTTCAGCGCCGCCTGCCAGAACAGCTGGCCCATGCCGGGGAAGTTGAACAGCGACTCCACGACCAGGGCGCCGCTGAACAGCGCGGGCAGATACATCCCGAGCAGCGTGATGACGGGGAACAGCCCGTTGCGCAGGGTGTGCAGGCCGACCACCCGTCCCTCCGACAGCCCCTTGCTTCGGGCGGTGCGCACGTAGTTCTCGTTGAGGTTGTCGACCATCGAGGATCGGACGTAGCGCGAGTACACCGCGATGGTCACGATGGCGAGCGTGACGGTGGGCAGGACGAGCCCCGCGGGGTCGGCGAGCACCTCGCCGAGAGTGAATCCCTGGGGAGCCTCCGGCGGCAGCACCGGCCAGACCTGCGAGAAAAGAATGATCATCATGAGGCCCATGAAGAAGATCGGGGTGGCGTAGGCCAGCAGCGACAGCGCGGTGATGGCGTAGTCGGGCCATCGGTTGCGGCGCACCGCCTGGACGACGCCGAGCGGGATGGCCACGACGACGGCGAGCAGGGTCGACAGCAGCGACAGCACCATGGTCTTGGGCAGCCGCTGGCCGATGGCCTCGGTGACCGACTGGTTGAGCTGGAAGGAGTAGCCGAGGTCACCGCGAAGCAGGCGCTCGACGTACATGACGTACTGCTGTGCCCAGGGCCGGTCATAGCCCATGTCGCGGTTGAACGCCGCCAGTTGCTCCAGCGTCGCCTCCTTGCCCAGGGTGGCCCGCGCCACGCCTCCCGGCAGGAGGTGCAGGATGACAAACGTGATCATCGTGACGAGCACGACGATGACCAGGGCCTGGCCCAGGCGCGTGATCAGATACCGGGCCACGGAGGCCCCTCCTTGTTCCGGGGACTCCGATGGCCCGCTCAGGCGCCACCGGAGTCAGGGACGGTCCGTGTCTCAGCTCTTCCAGGACCAGTCCTGGAAGAACATGCCGTTCATCGGGTCCTGCGGGTCGACGCCCTGCAGATCCGACCTGAACGCCGAGATCTGGTACACGGGATTCGGCATCCACAGCACCGGCAGGTCCTTGGCCAGGTGGTCGTTGTAGGCCTTGAGCGTGGCCTCGTCGGCGGAGAACTGCGTCGCCTCGATGAGCTTGTCGGCCTCAGGGTCGCTGTAGCTGCCCAGGTTGACCGGCGCGTCGGTGGCGAAGAGCCGCTCGCCGCTGGCGAAGGCCGGGTAGTACCAGCTGCCCTGCGAGCCGAAGAAGGACATGTCCCACGAGCAGCTCGCCTCCGACGGCTTGCAGACCGGGGTGACCGCGACCGAGTCGGGCACCTCCTTGATGGTCAGCTCGACACCGACCTTGGCCATCTGCGACTTGATCTCGGCGAACATCTTCGTCGTCGCGGCGAAGCCGGTCTGGCTGGTGACGGTGAAGGCCAGCGGCGTGCCCGAGGCGATGCCGTCGCCGCACTGGTCAGGCCCGGCGCCGGGCTTCTGGCAGGTCGTCTGCCCGTCAGGGGTCACCTTCCAGCCGTGGCTCTCCAGCAACTGCTTGGCCTTGGCGGGGTCGAAGGAGTAGACGCAGCCTTCGCTCGACCCGTTGGTGCCCGGCTTGAGGGGGACGGGACCGCACGTCGGCGAGGCCATGCCGGACCAGATGACCTTGCTGATCGTCGGCTGGTCGATGAGCATCTGCATCGCCTGACGCAGGTACAGCTGCTTGAACAGGGGCCCCGACTTGGGGTTGTTGTAGTTCAGCTGCAGGTAGGTGATGGACCAGCCGTACCAGGGCGAGACCTTGTAGCCCTTGGACTCGAGGTACTTCTGCTGGGACAGGTTGGCGGGCGGCAGGTAGCCGTAGTCGATGTCGCCGGCGCGCAGCACGTTGAACTCCGCGTCGTCGCCGGTGAACGGCCTCAGCACCACCTTGGCCAGCTTCGGCTTGTCGGCGCCGGAGTAGTTCTCGCGCGCGGCGAGGACGACCTCGCCGTTCGGCACGTACTTCTCCAGCTTCCACGGGCCGCTGTTGACCTGCCACAGCTCGTTGGTCGCGTAGGTCTTGGGATCCTTCGACGCGGCGGTGAGGAAGTCGAAGACCTTCTTGGCGCCGTCGGCGGTGGTGTCGAGGTCGCCTGCCTTCGCCGTGGCCGAGTCCTTGTCCCAGACGTGCTGGGGGAGGGGCACGATGCGGTTGAGCTGGTTCCCGACGAACCACGCGGTGTTGTACACCTTCTTCGTCGTGAGCGAGAAGGTCTTCTCGTCCTTGACGGCGAAGTCGGCGATGTTGTCCGGGAAGCCCCCGGCCCGGTAGGACGCCCACTTGTCCTTGTTCGCGGTGACGAGGTTGTACCAGAACTGCACGTCGCGGGTGGTCACGGGCTTGCCGTCCGACCACGTGTTGTCCTTCAGCGTGATCGTCAGGGTCTTGCCGCCGTCGCTCACCTCGGGCGGCTCGGCCATCGAGCGCTCGGGGTCGATGTTGTACTTCGCCGAGCCGTCCAGCCGGTACTCGTACAGGTGGCGGTACTGCGCGGCGCCGAAGATGGCGTTCTCGCCCTGGGTGAAGCCGGGCGCCGAGATGGGCAGGATCCAGTTCGGGGTCCTGAGGGCGACGGTCACGCTGTCCTTGCCCTGGCCCCCGCTCTGGGCGCCTTTCGGCGAACTGCCGCCGGAGCCGCTGCACGCGGCCAGGCCCAGCCCGATGGCCATCACGCCCACTAAGGCGGCGGCGCCGCGGAGTCCGCGCCTGTGGAATCTGCTCCCCATGGGATCTCCTCGATTGACGTGCACGTGCCCTGCGCTTTCGGGGGCCTAGGTGCGCTCAATGCGGAGAATGTATAGACGGCTATGTACGAAGTCAACGGAAATAATGCACTTTGTTTCGCTGACTTCTTTCGGGTTAGAGTCTAAGTGGCGCGTGGTCCATGATGGGGCTCTGTGCGACGGCTGGGCCGGGAGACCGGCCGTAGGGAGGAGCTGCATGTCGGACCCCTCGAGTCCCGCCAACCTGCGTGAGCAGGCACTGAGCCTGCTGGCGAGTGGCGAGGCCACGTCCCGCGCCGACCTCGTCGAGACCCTGCAGGTCGCGCCCTCGACCGTCTCCAGCGTGGTGCGACGCCTGTTGGAGGAGGGCGCCATCCTGGAGGAGGGCGTGGGCAGGTCCACCGGAGGGCGACGGCCGCGCATCCTGCGCCTGCGCGACGTGGGGGGCGTCTTGGCCGTCTCCGAGCTGGGCGCCCAGCACGCCCGCATCGGCCTGTGCTCACCCGACGGTCGGCTGCTCGGGACCGAGGAAGTGGCCATCGACATCGCCGCGGGTCCCGCGGAGGTCTTCGACGTGGTCGAGCGGGCGTTCGGGCGGGCCAGGGCGGCGACCGCGCCAGGGCAGGCGATGCTCGGGATCGGCATGGCGCTGCCCGGCCCCGTCGAGTTCCCGCACGGACGGCTGATCGGCCCGGCCCGGATGCCCGGCTGGAGCGGCTTCGACGCCCAGTCCGACCTCAGGGAACGCTTCGACGTGCCCGTGGTCGTCGACAACGACGCCAAGGCCGCCGCGGTCGGCGAGCACGTCACCCGCGGCAGGGACACCGGAGACATGATCTACGTCAAGGCCGGCACCGGCATCGGCGGCTGCCTGGTCAGCGGTGGCCAGATCTACCGCGGGGGCCGCGGGCTCAGCGGCGACGTCACCCACGTCCGCGTGGCCGACAGCGGCGAGCGCGAGTGCTCCTGTGGCAGCCGCGGCTGCCTGGAGACCGTCGCCAGCGGCGCCGCCCTGGCCCATCAGCTGGAGGAGCGGGGCCTGCCGGTGAAGACGACCCGTGACGTCATCGCCGCGACCGTCAACGCGGAGCCGTCCGTCGTGACGACCGTGCGCCACGCCGGCGGACTGCTCGGGGTCGCCCTGTCCGGCCTGGTCAACTTCCTCAACCCCGACGCCGTCGTCATCGGCGGGGCGCTGTCCAGCCTCGACGTCTACGTCGCCGCGGCCAGGAGCATGCTCTACGAGCGCTGCCTGCCGTCCATGACCCAGTCCCTGTCCATCGAGGCCAGCATCGCGGGCCCGGATGCGGCCCTGGTCGGCCTCGGGCATCTGGTGCGCGCGTCGGCCGACGTCCGACCCTCCTGAGGAGCCCCGCCCGTGTCCCGTCCCCTCCGCGTCGCCATCGGCGGCGTGCACATCGAGTCCAGCACGTTCTCCCCGCACCTCAGCACCGCCGACGACTTCGAGGTCACCCGCGGCGACGGTCTTCTGGCCCGGTACGGCTGGCTCTCGCCCGCCGAGCCGTGGGCCGCCGACATCGAGTGGGTGCCTCTCGTGCACGCACGAGCCCTTCCAGGCGGCGCGGTCACCCAGGCCACCTACGACGCGTGGCACGCCGAGATCCTCGAAGGGCTGGCCGCGGCGGGCCCCCTCGACGGGATCCTGCTCGACATCCACGGCGCGATGAGCGTCGTCGGGCGCGACGACGCCGAGGGCGAACTCGTCACCGCCATCAGGTCGGTCGTCGGTCCCGAACCGTTCATCTCCGCGGCCATGGACCTGCACGGCAACGTCTCGCACGCCCTGTTCGACGGATGCGACCTGCTCACCTGCTATCGCACCGCGCCCCACGTCGATGTCTGGGAGACCCGCGAGCGCGCGGCGCGCAACCTCGTCGACGCGCTCCGCCGCGGGCGGCGCCCGCACAAGGCCCTCGTCCACGTGCCGATCCTCCTGCCCGGCGAGATGACCAGCACCCGGCTCGACCCGGCCAAGGGGCTGTACGCCCGCATCCCCGAGATCGAGGCCAGGCAGGGAGTCATCGACGCCGCCGTCTGGATCGGTTTCGCCTGGGCCGACGAGCCCCGCTGCCGCGGCGCCGTCGTCGCCACGGGCACCGACGCGGCCGTCACGGCCGAGGCGGCGCGCGAGCTCGGCGAGCACTTCTGGGCCGCGCGCGACGACTTCTCCTTCGTCGCGCCGACCGGCTCCATGGACGAATGCCTCGACGAGGCCCTGGTGGCGATCAAGGACCCCGCCCGGCGCCCGTTCTTCGTCAGCGACTCCGGCGACAACCCGGGCGCGGGCGGCGCCGACGACGTCACCTTCGCGCTCGAGCGGATGCTGGCTCGCCCGGAGATCGCCGACGGCTCGGTCCGGGCGGTGTACGCCTCGCTGGTCGACCCCGAGGCCGTCGCGCGGGTCGCGGGCCAGCCGCTCGGCTCACCGGTCAGCGTGCGGGTCGGGGGCCGCATCGACTCACGCGAGCCGGGTCCGCTCCCGCTCGAAGGCGTCCTGGAGGCCGTCGCCGACGACCCCGACGGCGGGCGGTGCGTGAGCGTGCGAGTGGGCGGGCTCAGCGTGTTCGTCACCTCACGGCGGATGCAGTACCGCGAACTGGCCTCCTACACCCGCCTGGGGGTCGAGGTGGGCACGGTGGACCTCGTGGCCGTCAAGATCGGCTATCTCGAACCCGAGCTGTTCGACGCGGCGGGCGACTGGTTGCTGGCGCTGACGCCGGGCGGCGTCGACCAGGACCTGCGGCGGCTGCCGTACGAGCGGCTGCTGCGGCCGGTGTTCCCCCTGGACCGCGACTTCGCCGCGGACCTCACCGTGGTGGCGCGGTGATCGTGATCACGCGGCAGGACCGCGGCGCAGGGTGCTGGGGGCGGTGCCGCGGACGCGCTTGAAGGCGGCGCTGAAGGTGAACGGGTCCCGGTATCCGACCCGGCGGGCCACGGAGGCGATCGTGGTGGCCGGCACGTCGACCCGGCCGTGTTCGCCGCGTCTCTGACGGTGCGCGGCGTCCCCGCCTATCTGGCGGACATCCTGGGGCAGCTGCTGCAGGCGATCGGTCGTGGTTCCTTCCGACTACGTCAGCGACGGTGTCCAGCGGGTGCTCGGCAGTGAGCCGCGCGCCTTCGGCGACTACGTGAAAGCGGCCGCGGCCGACGGCGCCTGGGCGTGACCGTCGAGGGCTTGGCGGCGGTACCTGCCCGGCGCGATGCCGTGCCGTGCGCGACGCCGTACGCCTGATCGTCTCCAACGACGGCGCGACCGCTTCTCCCCTGCGGGAGGGCACCGGCCTCGCCAACCTCACCCGGCGCCTGGAGGAGGCGGGCGGGCGCCTCGCCGTGGAGCGGGACGAAGACCGGTTCACCCTGACCGCCGAGATCCCGTGCTCAGAGCCGGCCGGCCTCCGTGGCGATGCGGATGGCGTCCACCCGGTTACGCACGTCGAGCTTGGTCACCACTGACGCGAGGCACCCTCAGGTGCGCGGACCGTAGCGGCCGCCATCGCGCAGGGTCACGTACGGAAGGCGTTCGAGGACACGCTCCGCCCCGCTGTCCCAGTTGGCGCACAGCGATGCGACCGCCCCCGCCACGTCGCCGCGCAGAAGGTGCTCGGCGATCCGCTCGTGCTCCTCCGCCATGCGCTCGAGCACGTCGACGTCGCTCACGACGAGCCGCGCGTACCTGCGCATGCCCAGCTTCAGACTGGCGATCAGCTCGATCAGCCGCTCATTGGGGCAGCAGCCGAGCAACAGATCATGCCATTCGTCGTCATACCGCTCGGTGACGCCGTCCTCGGCGCCAAGCGTGGGGAAGTCACGCGCCTTCTCCAGCAGCGCGGGCGCGATCCTGCCCAGGTCTGCGGGGTCGGACAGCCGCAGCGCCAGCGCCTCCAGCCCCGACAACACCTGCGCGAGCTCGCTGAACTCCTTCGGGCTCAACGGCGCGAACCTGAACCCCCTGCCCTGCTCGCTGCGGATCACCCCCTCGATCTCCAGCGCGATGAGGGCCTCGCGCAGCGGTGTGCGGCTGACGCCCATCGAGGCCGCGATCTGCCCCTCGTTCAGCGACTCCTCGGGATCGAACTCGCCCCGCTCCAGCCGCCTCAGTAACTCGCCCTTGATCTGCTCACGCAGCGGTCGGCGCTCGATCCGCATGGCCTCTTCTCTCTCTCCCCGTGATGATCAATTAGTACCAGGGCGCGCCCGCGCCCTCGACCAGATCGCTGCCACAGGCGATCGTCCACGCGCCGTCAATTCGCCTGTCGGCCCCACTCGCTTCGTGCGGGATCAGCCGTGGCCTGCGGCACGAGTGCTCGTTGATCTACGTGTGGCGAGGACGGCCAGGCGTTCGATCGTGGTGAACAACAGGCGGGTCACCGGATTGCCAGTGGACGTGCCGGCGGAGTCGGTGGCCAGGATCGGGCTGATCCGGGACGCCCAGCGGCGGGCCGAGTCACCGGCCGGAACCGGCCCAATCCGGCAGGAGAAAGCCGGCGGCAGGCGGAACGAGCTCTACAGGGTCACCCGGACGAGCAGCGGCTTGTGATCGGAGGAGGCGGCCTGCTGCTCGACGATGCACTGCGTCACGCTCCCCTTCGGCGCGAAGAGGTAGTCGAGCTTCACCTCGGTGACGCCTCCGTCATCACGCACATGCGTCTCGGTCCACCTGCCGGTGCGGCCGGCGCCCTGGTCGCACTCGCTGTAGGCCGCGTAGGCGGGCAGCAGGACCTTTCGCTCGGCGGGCTTGCCCTGGCCGCTGTCCGGCGGCACGGCGTTGAGGTCGCCGCCGAAGATCGCGCGATAGCCCGGCTTGGCCGCAGCCGCCATCAGCTCCTTGACCTGCTTGGTCCGGAAGGGCGCGCCCGGCTGCCGGTCGTCGAACGGCAGGCCGGCGCTGAGGTGGGTGCCGCAGACATTGACCTTGCTGGCCGGGATGGCCGCACAGAGCGCGGTGCGCTTCTGGTACCACGACGGTGAGGTCAGCGGGTGGGCCTGGAAGGTGGCCGCGTTGTCGGCGACCGCGACGGCGACGCTGAGGTAACCTCGCGCGCGGCCCTTCTGATCGGCCACGCACGACTTCGGCGTGCCGTCTGCCGACATGACGATCGACGAGCGCGCGGTCCAGCTCCGCCCGGTCTTCTTCTCCAGCCACTGCTCCAGCGTCGCCGTGCCGCCGGAACAGAACTCCTGCAGCAGGATCACGTCGGGCTTGATCGGCAGGTTGACCGCGTACCAGCCGACCTTCCAGGCCACTTCCTCGGTGCTCTTGCCGTAGAAGAAGCACTCGGGGTTGTGACTGGCGCAGACGTTCCAGGTCATCACCGAGACGGCGGAGGCTTCAGCTTTGGCAGGGAGGGCCGTCGCCGCCACCACAGCCATCGCGGCACTCATCACTCGTGCGATCATGATCGGATATAACCATATGTCTGGCCCAAGCCAGGCCGGGTGAACGCCCCACGGGCTGCCTACGCTGCCACTTGAGAGATGTTCGCCAGTGGCCCTGCCCTGAGGGATCGAGGGACAGTTGATCGGTTCCCGTGATCGTCTCCCAGGTGGGATGAATCGTGCCCGCGGACCGACGGCCGATCCCCATCGCGTAGTAGCTCAACCAGGTGAAACGGTGCGGTGGCAGATCACTTGCCGCTGCTCCTGAAAGTGCCCGGCTCTTTACGTGCGGCCATCCGTCTGTAACACTGCGAATTCTGTAAGCGCTTACACCCATGGGAGTGTAAGCGCTTACAGAAGGAGGAGTCAGTCGATGGAAGTGACCATCTACGAGGTCGCCCAGCGGGCGGGCGTCTCGATCGCCACCGTGTCGCGCACGCTGCGCGGGACCGGCCCGGTGGCCGACAAGACCCGGCAGAAGGTCCTGAAGGCGGTCGAGGAGCTGAGCTTCACCCCCAGCAGGCTGGGCGTCAGCCTGGCCGAGGGCAGGCACGCCGCCAACGGCATCGTCTTCCCCAACCTCGCGGGTCCGTACTACACCGAGGTGCTGCTGGGCTACGAGGAGGTCGCCTCCGAGCTGGGCCGCTCGGTCCTCATCCTGTCGACGAAAGGCCGAGGGCAGGTCCGCGACCTGGTCAAGGACCTGGCCGGCCGGGTGGACGGCATGGTCGTCTTCGGCCAGACCGTCCCCGAGGACCTGGTGACCGAGCTGATCGCCGCCGACCTGCCGCTCGTCTTCCTCTCCCGCGAGCCCATCCCGGGCGCGGCCACGCTGCGCAGCGAGAACTCGGCCGCCGCGAGGCAGCTGGCCGGGCACCTGCGCGGTCACGGCTACGACTCCTACGCCTTCCTCGGCGCGCCCTACGCGGTCGGCGACGACGTCTCCGAGCGCTGGGCCGGCGTCTCGGCCGTGCTGGGCTCCGCGATCGAGCCCGTGCTGACGACCGAGTACACCGTCGAGAGCGGCTACGCGGCCGCGCTGAAGCTGCTGCGATCCCGGCACAGGCCCCGGGTCCTCATCTGCTCGGACGACGAAGTGGCGCTCGGCGCGCTGCTGGCCGCCGAGGAGCTGGGCCTGGCCGTACCCGATGACCTGGCGGTGACCGGCTGGGACGACATCATGGCCGCCCGCCACGCCCGCCCCGCGCTGACCACGATCCGCCAGCCCATGCGCGAGCTGGGCGCCAGGGCCGCCAGGACGCTGGACGAGCTGATCACCGGCGGGCGGGCCGCCTCGAGCCACCACATTCTCTCCACCGAGCTGGTCGTGCGATCCAGCTGCGGCGTACACCCCCTGGAGGAATCCCCATGAACACCCACCCCCGGCGTTCCGCGGCCGGTCTGCTCGCCGTCGCGCTCGTGCTGACCGGCTGCGGCCGTGAGGCGAACAAGGCCCCGGAGCAGGCGAAGGACGTCACCACCGGCAAGATCGCCGGAGAGGTGACGGTCTGGGCGATCGGCGAGGAGGGCAAGGCGCTCGACGCCTTCGCCGACGACTTCGAGCGGGCCAACCCCGGGATGAAGGTCACCGTCACGCCCATGGGCTGGGACGTGGCGCACGACAAGATCACTTCGGCGATCGCCGGTGGCGCCACGCCGGACGTCACCATGATCGGCTCGACCTGGGCGGGGGAGCTGTCCAAGACCGGAGCCCTCGACCCGACCCCCGCCAACCTCTTCGACCAGGCGGCGTTCTTCCCCGGCGCGTGGCAGACCGTGAACGTCAACGGGACCGCGTACGGCGTGCCCTGGTACGTCGAGACCCGCGTCCTGTACTACCGCAAGGACGTGGCCGAGAAGGCGGGCGTGAAGGCGCCGGCCACCTGGGCCGAGTTCACCGCCTTCGTCAAGGCCATCAAGGACAAGGGCGGGGCGGACAAGGGCTTCAACCAGGGCTACCGCGCGGGCTCGTGGCAGGAGCTCCTGCCGCTGATCTGGCAGGCGGGCGGCGACATCGTCAAGGACGGCGCCTACACCTTCGACACCCCCGAGGCCGTCACCGCGCTCAAGCACTACGCCTCGCTGTTCGAGCAGAAACTCGCCCCCAACGACCTGCCCGTCGGCGCCTTCCCGCAGACCTTCATCAAGGGCGAGGTCGGCGCCTTCTACTCGGGGCCGTGGATGGCGGGCGTGCTCGGCACCGACGGCGGCGAGGGATTCAAGGACAAGTTCGACGTGGCGGTCTACCCCAAGGGCCCGGTCACGGGCACCAGCTTCGTCGGCGGCGCCGACATGGTGGTGTTCAAGAAGGCCGAGAACCGCGACGCGGCGTGGAAGTTCCTGCAGTGGCTGACCGACCCCAAGGTGCAGGCCACCTGGTACACCCAGGTCAAGGCGCTGCCCAGCGTGCGGTCGGCCTGGCAGGAGGAGGCGCTGACCGCCGACCCGCAGCTCACGGTCTTCGGCGAGCAGCTCAAGGACGCCAAGACCCCGCCGCCGTTCCCGACGTGGGAGCAGGTCGCCAGGGTGATGGAGACCGAGCTGGAGAAGCTGGCCCTCGGCAGGTCCACCGCTGAGAAGACGGCCAAGGCCATCCAGGCGCAGGCCGACACCATCGGCACCGGCCTGTAAGCGATGGCCGTCCTCAGCGGGAACCGGGAGGCGGCCGGGGCGCCCGCCCGCGTCAGGATCAGGAGCCCCCTCCGCCAGGCAGGCGTCGGCTGGATCTTCGCGCTGCCGTTCGTCGTGCTGTTCGCCGTCTTCTACCTCGGGCCGCTCCTGGTCGGCGTGGGCATGAGCTTCACCGACATGCGCAGCACGGACGTGACCGACCCTCTCGGCGTCGACCTCGTCGGCGTGGACAACTACCTGCGGCTGGCCGGCGACGAGGCGATGCGCAAGGCCGCGGTCAACACGGTGGTCTTCGTGGTCACCGCGCTGCCACTGACCATCGGACTGGGCCTGGCCGCGGCGGTGGCGCTCAACTCCGGCATCGGACGGCTGCCCGCCGTGTTCTTCAGGCTCGGCTACTACCTGCCCAACATCACCAGCATCATCGGGGTGGCCGTCGCGTGGAAGTTCCTCCTCGAACCGGAGGCGGGGCTGGTCAACCGGCTGCTGGAGCTGGTCGGTGTGCACGGCCCCGCATGGCTGGAGAACGAGTCCACGGCGCTTCCGTCGATCATCGTGATGACGGCATGGCGCAGCTTCGGCTTCAACATGGTCGTTCTGCTGGCCGCGCTGCAGGCCATCCCCAAGGAGCTGTACGAGGCGGCGGAGACGGACGGCGCCGGCCGGTGGGAGAAGTTCCGGTCGGTGACGGTGCCCGCGCTGCGGCCCGTGCTGCTCTTCTGCACGGTCTACAGCTCGGTCGGCTTCATGCAGTTCATGGAGGAGCCGCTGATCATGACGCAGGGCGGGCCTCTCGACTCGACGCTGTCCGCGTCGCTCGCGATCTTCAAGCAGTTCGGCGTCGGCAACTACGGCTACGCGGGAGCGGCCTCGACGGCGCTGTTCACCGTCATCGTGGCGCTCGCCGTACTCCAGCTGCGGTTGGGGAGGAGACGATGAAGCGCACCGGACGCCAGCACGCGGTGATCCTGACGGGTCTGGGCGCCGGCCTGCTCCTGGTGATCGGGCCGTTCCTGTGGACCGCGCTGAGCTCGGTCAAGCCCGAGGCGGAGATCCGGCGCGACCCGCCGGCGTTCTGGCCGGAGACGTTCACGCTCGGCAACTACGCCGAGCTGTTCGACAGGGTGGACATGGGCCGGGCCTTCTTCAACAGCATGCTGGTCGCGCTCGTGCTGGTCGCGACCAACCTGCTGTTCTGCTCGATGCTCGGCTACGCGCTGGCCAAGCTCCGCTTCCCCGGCAAGAACGTGGTGTTCGCCCTGGTGCTGGTGCAGCTCGCCATCCCCGGGATCGTGCTGATGATCCCGCAGTTCGTGCTGATCGCGAAGCTGGGCATGGTCAACACCTTCGTCGGCATCATCCTGCCCACGATGGTCACCCCGCTGGGCGTGTTCATGATGCGGCAGTTCATCGCCGACCTGCCCGACGAGCTGATCGACGCGGCCAGGGTGGACGGCGCGAAGGAGATCCGCATCTTCCTCAGGATGATCCTGCCGCTGTGCGGGCCGCCGCTGGCCACACTCGGGCTCATCACCTTCCTCGGCGCCTGGAACAACTTCCTGTGGCCCGCGGTGGTGGCCCAGTCGCAGGAGATGTACACCCTGCCCGTGGCGCTGAACATCCTCAACGGCCACGAGGGAACCCACTACAACCTGCTGGTCGCCGGCTCGGTCGTCGTCATCGCGCCGATCCTGCTCCTGTTCGTCTTCCTGCAGCGCTTCTTCGTCCAAGGCATCGCCACCACCGGCATCAAGTAGCTACCAAGGAGCCCCCATGCGCAAGGCGGTCCTCTCCTGCGTGCTCTCCACCGCTCTGGTCGCCACCCCCGCGGCCCACGCCGGTACGGCCGAGCGGCACGGCGACCGGTTCTCCTCCGCCGATCTGAACACCATGCGCCGCTACGCGGCCGACACGTGGCGTTCGATGCGGGCGATGGTCGACCCCGCCACCGGCGTCCCCTCCGACAAGGTCACCGGCGACCTGCGGACCCGCGCCCGCGTCACCTCGCCCACCAACATCGCCACCTACGTCTGGAGCACACTCGTCGCTCGCGACCTGCGCCTCATCGGCCGCTCCGAGGCCGGCCTGCGGGTCGGCAGGGTGCTCACGGCACTGGAGAAGATGACGCGCGACACCCCCACAGGGCAGTACTACAACTGGTACGACCCGGCCACCCTGGAACTGGTCCGCGTCTGGCCGGACAACGGCGACCAGGTCAAGCCGTTCGCCTCCAGCGTCGACAACGCCTGGCTGGCCGCGGCGCTCATGATGCTGCGCGACGCCATGCCCGCCCACGCGGCCAGAGCCGACCGGCTGGCGCGGAGCATGAACTTCGCCGCCTACTACGATCCCGCCGCCCGCCCCGACGCGGGGACGGGCCTGCTGCGCGGCGGCTTCTGGCCGGACAGGCCCGACGGCTGTTCGATCGAGACCGACTACGCGGGAACCGGTGTGAAGGTCTACTCCACCTGCCACACCTACGGCGCCCCCGCCGAGACCCGCATCGCCACCTACGTCGGCATCGCGCTGGGCCGGCTCCCGCGCGAGCACTACTTCGGCATCTACCGCACCTTCCCCGACAACGGCTGCGACTGGGCATGGCAGGAGCAGAAGCCGGTCGGCTCGTGGAAGCGGTACCTGGGCGTCAACGTCTGGCAGGGCACCTACGGCTACCGCGGCATGCGCTACGTCCCCAACTGGGGCGGCTCGATGTTCGAGGAGCTCATGCCCGACCTGGTCGTGCCAGAAGCGGCGTGGGCGCCCAAGAGCTGGGGCCGCAACCACCCGGTCTTCGTGCGCGCGCAGATCGAGCACGGCCTGGCCGAGGCGAAGTACGGGTACTGGGGCTTCTCGCCGTCCAACGACCCGCACGGCGGCTACCGGGAGTACGGCGTCGACCCGCTCGGCATGGACGCCGCGGGCTACACCTCCGACGCGGAGCGCACCGGAACCGATCCCGGCTACGCCGGCTGCCGCCCCGCCCAGCCCGAGCCCGCCTCCTACGGCGACGGCGTCGTCACTCCGCACGCCAGCTTCCTCGCGCTGCCGTACGCGGGAGCCGAAGCGCTGGACAACCTGGCCGCGCTGAAGAAGAACTTCGACTCCTACGGCAGGGGCGGCTTCTACGACGCCGTCGCCGTCCGCTCGGGAGTCGTGTCCAAGCACTACCTCGCGCTGGACCAGGGCATGGTGATGGCCGCCCTGGGCAACGTGCTGACCGGCGGCGACCTGCGGCGCTACTTCGGCGGCGCGGGCGTCGAGGCCAGGCTCCGTCCGGTGATGGAGCTTGAGGAATGGGACGTCGTCAACAACACCACAGATCGGGGTTGACCGGATGAGCAAGGCTGAGGCCGCGCGCCGCGACTGGCGGGAGCGCGTCTACCAGGCCTCGGGCGAGGTGGCGCCGGCGTCGAGGATCGAGCTGGCCGCCCCCACGGGGCTGCGGGCGGTCCCCGGCGTCGGGCACGTGACGCTGACCTGGGACCCGGTGCCCGGCGCGATTGGGTACCTGGTGCACAGGGACGGCATCCCGGTGACGCAGCCCGACGTCGACGTCGCCGCGGTGCCCGCCTGCCGGTACGTCGACACGGGGCGGCCCGGAGCCGCCTACGCGGTGGCCGCCGTCTCCGCGATGGAGTCCACAGGGCCGCTCTCGGACACGGTCCACGCGAAGCCGCTGGAGACCGGCGGGGCCCGGGTGACCGTGGAGGTCGACACGGCGACGGTCACGCGGACGCTGCCCAGACCGTGGCGGCCCATGATCGGCTCCGAGCACCTGTCCCACCTGCTCAGCACCGAGCGCACCGGCGGCAGGCCCATCGGCGCCGAGCTGGCGGAGGCGCTGCGGACCATGCGCGAGGAGCTCGGGGTGGAGGCGGTGCGGGCGCACGCGATCCTCTGCGACGACCTCGGGGTCTACCGCGAGGTCGACGGCGTGCCCGTCCACCACTTCGGCAAGGTCGACGAGGTCTACGACACGATCACCGGCATCGGCCTGCGGCCGGTCGTCGAGCTGTCCTTCATGCCGCGCGACCTGGCCGCCGACCCCTCCAGGACGGTCTTCGGCTACCAGGCGATCATCTCCCCGCCGAAGGACTACGACAGATGGGCCGACCTGGTCAGGGCGCTGACCGCGCATCTGGTCGAGCGGTACGGCGAGCGGGAGGTCGTCGACCACTGGGCCTTCGAGGTGTGGAACGAAGCCAACCTGGAGGTCTTCTGGTCCGGCACCCCCGAGGAGTTCTTCCGCCTCTACGACGTCACCGCGGCCGCCGTGAAGTCCGTCCACCCGGGACTGCGGGTAGGCGGCCCCGCCTCGGCGGCCAACGGCTGGGTGGAGGAGCTGCTCGGCCACGTCGACGTTTCGGGCGCCGCGCTGGACTTCGTCTCCACCCACACCTACGGCAACGCGCCGCTCGACTGGCGCGCCGCGCTGGCCGCACACGGCCGCGAGGGCACCCCGATCTGGTGGACCGAGTGGGGCCCCACCCCGACCCACTTCCACGGCATCGGCGACGGCCCGTTCGGGGCGACGTTCCTGCTGCACGGCATGAAGTCGGCGGCGGGCAGGGTCGAGTCGCTGGCGCACTGGGTGGCCTCCGACCACTTCGAGGAGCTCGGCCGCCCGCCGCGGCTGCTCCACGGCGGCTTCGGCCTGCTGACCGTCGGCAACCTGCGCAAGCCCCGGTTCTTCGCCCTGGCCCTGGCCGAGCGGCTCGGCCAGGAGGAGCTCGCCGTGGACGTCGGAGGGGACACGGCGGGGGTCGAGGCGTGGGCGGCCAGGCGCGGGGACGGCACCGTCGGCGTGCTGGTGTGGAACGGCACGCTCAACCAGGGCCAGGCCGCCGGTTCCGCCGAGCTGTCCAGGACGGTGGTGCTCGACCTCGCGGGGCTGGCCGCCGAGCCGTACGAGCTGCGGCATCTGCGCATCGACGAGGATCACAGCAACATCGGCGCCGTCTGGCGGGCGATGGGCGGCGCGGACTGGCCCGGCCAGGGCCAGTGGGAGCGACTGCGCGAGGCGAACGTGCTGCAGGACTACGAGCCCGTCCGCGTCGTCGAGCCACCGGTCCGGGTCACCTTCGACCTGCCGATGCCGGGGGTGTCGTTCCTGGAGTTGCGCCGGCTCCAGGGCCCGCCTCAGCGGGTTCGGTAGCGAAGCAGGACGATGCCCGAGCCGAACGCTCGGTTCTCGAGCACGGTGGTGTTCTGCCAGGCGGGGTCGCCGAGCGTGCGGGAGGGAGCGCCTCCTCGGCGTCGGACTGGTCGGCGCCGTCCTGTCCCGCGGGGCCGAACCAGCCCCCTGTCGTGTCGATGAGCCCGTCGAGCGTGATGTTCTCGGTGACGACCAGATCCCGCGTGTTCAGCCTTCCGTCGACGTCGCCCTTCGGTCAGCCGGCCACCGGCCGGCACATTTCATAGATTGGGTCAGCCCACCACGCCATCGGAAGGCATCGAGTCATGGAAATCTGGATCAACCCTGAGTGCTCCAAGTGTCAGTCCGCGCTGTCCGTCCTGGACGCCGAGGCGGCCGACTACACCGTGCGCCGCTACCTGGAGGACCCGCCGAAGGAGCACGAGATCCGCGACGTGCTCGCCAAACTCGGCCTCGAGCCTTGGGACATCACCAGGACGGGTGAGGCGCGTGCGGCCGACCTCGGCCTGAACGACTGGCCGCGCGACGCCCGCGGCCGTGACCGGTGGATCAGGGCGCTGGCCGAGAACCCGACCCTGATCCAGCGCCCGATCATCACGGCCGACGACGGGTCGGCCGTGGTCGGAAGGACCGAGCAGGCCGTGCGGTCGATGCTCGGCTAGCGGTATGGTGCCGCGAACCGCGGGTGGGCTATAGTCCGCTGTCGTGGCGGCTCTCTCCCGCCCAACCTCCTGAGCGGGTCCCCACGCGACCCGCCGACCGCGGAGGCAAAGGGGACGCACGAGCCTCGGGAGTGGCAGTCGGACCGGCTTCGCGACACTTCGCGGCCGCCGAGGGCCGCGGGCGTGGGCCAGGCCCTGGCGATGGCCGCGCGGAGAGCCGTCATGACCAGCAAGAAGCAGCTCAAGGCCCGTATCCGCCAGCGGATGGCCAAGACGGGCGAAAGTTACACCGCGGCCCGCACGCACTTCGTGGGGCAGGCCGGACCGCACTCCGACGGCGGCTGGAGGTTCGTCGGCGGGCACCACCCCTCCAGCGCGGCGATCACCGCGATCCTGGTCAACCAGGGCGTCGCCGTCAGCGAGCCGCTGGTGTTCCTGGCGGGCGGCGGCATCGGCGCCGGGTACATCCTGTGGGAGTTCAAGCACGACCAGAGCCGACACGTGGTCCTGGGCTTTCGCAACCAGTGGCAGTACCACAACCGCTGGATGGACAAGACGCTCACCCGCCTGGGCGTGCCGTACGAGGAGCACACCACCGGCGGCGCCCGCGGCGCGAGCGACAGGCTCGCCGAGGAGCTGGACGCGGGACGGCCATGCGTGATCCTCCCCGACCGGTACCACCTCGGCTACTGGCGGCTGCCCGCCACACTCGACGGGTACGGCGGGCACCCCGTGGTCGCCTACCGGCGTGACGAGACCGGGGTCTACCTCGACGACAGGGGCCAGGCGACGCTGCTCGTCCCGCGGGAGCGCGTCGACGCCGCGCGTGCCAGGGTCGGTTCGTACAAGAACGTGACGCACGTCCTCGGTGACGCCGTCCTGGACGAGGCGGCGCTGGCGGCCGCGGCGCGCGAGGGGTTGCGTGACTGCGCAGGCCACCTGTCCGCGGCGTCCGACTCGTTCTCCCTGCCCGCTTGGCGCAAGTGGGCGCGGCTGCTGAACGACACCAGGAACGCCAAGTCCTGGGCGAAGGTCTTCGCCGACGGTCGTGGCCTGGCAGGGGCGCTGCTGTCGGTCTGGGAAGGGATCGAGCCGATCGGCATGGACGGCGGGAACCTGCGCGACCTGTTCGCCGACTCGCTGGACGAGGCCGGGGGCCTGCTGGGCGAGCCCCGTCTGACGGGGCTGGCGGGGCGGTTCAGGGAGATCCACGGGATGTGGCACGAACTCGCGGAGGCCGCGCTTCCCGTTGCGGTGCCGGAGTTCGCCCGGCTGCGCGAGCTGACCGCGGTGATCAGGGAGAGCGTCCTGGCCGAAGGAAGCGCGGGCGGCGCCCACGCGGCCGAGGCCGCGGAGGAGCTGTGGAAGGTCCGGGCGCAGGTCGATCGGTCCGCCCCCGCCGGTGACATGGCCCAGCTCTTCGCCGACCTCAGCGGGCGGGTGGGCGCGATCTACGAGGCCGAGTCGGCGGCGATCACGGACCTGGCGGCCTGGCGTACGTAGGCGCGTCGGCGACCTCAGCGCCTGACCCGAGTGGCGACGACCTGCATGGCCAGCTCCCGCTCGTCCTGCGAGGGCTGCCTGGTCCAGGTCGTGCCCGGCGTCTGCTCGGCGAGCATCAGGCTCAGGGCGACACCGAGCACGTCCGCGGGCTTGGCGCCCGGCATCTGCGCCCGGGTCGCGGGGTAACGGTCGAGCACCCTGGCGTAGTCGACGAGCAGCGTGTTCGTGTAGCGGCTCTTCTCGCCGTCGGCCCGGTCGAGCGCCTCCACGTATTCGGGCTCGGGCTCCTCGAGGACCGCCTTGACGACGTCGAGGCGGTTGCGGATCGGTTCGCTCGTGGACAGGCCGCTCGCCTCGTCGTACATGGCACGGACCGACTCCGGCGTGCCGCCCGCGAGCACCACGACCATGCCGTAGCCGCTGTCCTCCTCGCCGTACCCGCCTTCCACGCCGTCGACGCCGGGTGCCATGAGGACGTCGCACATGGCGTCGCGGAAGCCGTACCTGTCCAGGCCGTCGATCTGGCCGGGCAGCCAGTTCTCTCGCAGGTGCAGCACCCCCGCGCCCTCACGGGCGGCGGCCTGTCCGAACAGGTGGCGTACGGCGCCCGCGGGATCGCCCATCGCCGCACGTCCCATCGCGCGGAAGCGGTCGGCCATGAGGTGCATGGAGACCAGCATCGGCGGGTGGTAGACGCTCAGCACACCGTGCTCGCCGTGGATGAAGAACGAGCCCACTTCGTCGTCGTAGGCCTTCAGGCCCGCCATGAACGCGATCTCCTCCTCCTCGCTCAGCCGCAGCTCCCACCCCCATTGGCGCTTGACCTCGAACTGGTCGAGGTCCTCACCCCTGAGCGGGTCGCGGAAGCGCCACCACAGCGCGACTCCGACGACCAACGCGGCCACGACCCCGAGAGCGATCCACATGGCGCGAGCGCCTTCCTGTTCGGTTGCACAGGCGCAGGACCCTAACATGATCTTCACTGGCTTATGGGGTGGTTTGTCAGAGTCCGAGTCGAATCGGTGATCGTGGGTGTGCGAGCATGGTCGTCGTGCCGTACGGGCCTGCCTCATCGCCGACGGTCGCCGGCGCGATCGCCGACGTGTCCACGATCGGCGGCTACTTCGAGCTCGGCATCGGCCCGATCGAGCCGGGCTGGCGGCCGCTGACCGACCTGCCCGTGGGACAGAGGATCGACGACGCCGCCGCACGCCTGGGAACCGGCGAGACCAGGGTGGCGGCCTCCATCCTGTTCCAGGGTCTGGCCGCGCGCCTGTGGTCGCCCGTCGTCGGTGTCGCAGTGGCGCACGACCTGCTCGTCGACCTCGCTCCCGCCCAGGTGCACTGGTCTGCCGCGCCGAGCGGCCCGCTGCCGCTGCGGGCCGAGCGCCTGACCGGACGGCGGGTCCTGGACGCCGCCGATCTCGCCGGGCCCGTGTACCGCACCGTGGTGTCCGGCCTGCTGGAGCCGCTCGCGCAGGCCGTACAGGAGATCGTGAGGATCGCGCCAGGACTGCTGTGGGGCAACGCCGCCTCCTCCCTCGCCGGCACCGTCCGCGCCCTCGCCTGCGAGCGCCCCGCGCTCGCGGGGCGGGCCACGGCGCTCGGGCGCCAACTGCTCGCGCTGGGAGTGCTGCGCGGCAGCGGCGACCTGGTCGAGCCCGCCCCAGGCCAGCCGTTCTTCGTCCGGCGCAGTTGCTGCCTCTACTACCGGATACCCGGAGGCGGCAAGTGCGGGGACTGCGTCCTGATCGATGCCGACACGCGCCGCGAGCAGTGGGCCCTGACGATGCGCCGGAGCAGGGGATCCTGACGGGTCACCCGCTCTCTGCGCCTTCACCCCGCCCCTGCCGGCCGCCGTCCGTCAGGACGGTGAGACGCGCCGCAGCAGATAGGTGTCCATGATCCAGCCCTTGCGCTCGCGGGCCTCCGCGCGGAGCTCACGGATACGGTCGGCCACCTCGGGCACCGGCCCCGACACCAGGATCTCGTCCGGCGTGCCGAGGTAGGCGCCCCAGTAGATGTGGAACTCCTCGCCCAGGCCGGCGAAGGCGCAGTGCGCGTCGAGCATCACGATGATGTCGTCGGCCGCGACGGGGCCCTCCTGGGCGAGGCGGCGGCCCGTGGTGATGTGCACGGGCCTGGCCACCCTGGTCAGGCTGGTGCGGTGCTGGGCCGTCAGCGCGGAGACGCTGGTGATGCCCGCGATGACCTGGTACTCGAACGCGACCTCGCCCCGCTCGACGACCTCCTCGATGCCGGCCAGCGTGCTGTCGTAAAGACCGGGGTCGCCCCAGACGAGGATCGCGCCGGTCTCGTCGTCGCCGAGCTCGTCGCGGACGAACGCCTCGTACAGGTCGGCGCGCCGCGAGCGCCACTCCTCGACGGCGGCGGCGTAGGCGGGCGTGGTCCTGTCCCGCTCGGGGTCGCGAGCCTCCACCAGCCGGTACGGCTCGCGCGCGTGCGCCTTGATCATGTCCTGGCGGAGCCCGACCAGGTCGTGCTTGGCCTCGCCCTTGTCGAGGATGAGGAAGGCGTCGGTCCGGCCGATGGCCTTGATCGCCTGGAGGGTCAGATGGTCGGGGTCGCCGGCGCCGATGCCGATGATGAGGATTCGCTTCACGCGGGAAAGTCTGCCGTCTCGGCGGAGGGCCCGGTTCGCTCGGGTGGGGTCGCAGCCGGGTGGACCTCAGGATCACTCCCTGTGGTCACGACCTGACGGCGGCGCGGATCTGGGGGACATCCGCCGCCCTTGTCACCCCGGCGAGCCTCACCGTCGCCGCTCGCGAGGTCTACGCCGAAGCGGCAGGTCGAGGGCCCACACCGGGTCCTCGAGTGGCGCGCATCCCTGCACCGAGCCCGAAGGCGACGAAGACCGGGTGGCCGGCGCGCCCTGCCATACGGGCCGGCGTTCATCCGGGCTCCTGCTGCTCGCCGCAGGGAGCGCTCGGTCGTAGCACGTCAGGGACCTGGATGCGCTGCAGTGCTCGCGGCGGCGACCGTGCCCGGTGCGCAGAGGCTGAGAACCCCCTCGGGGCCGTCAGGGCGTGCGCACGGCAGGCGAGTGTGCCGACAGGCGGTGGGCGACCTCGGCCGGGTGGGTGAGCTGCGGGTAGTGTCCCGCTCCCGCGATCTCCGTCACGGGATGGTCGACGGCGGACACCAGCGGGTCGTGGGCTCCCACGACGATCTCCAAGGGGATCGTGACCTTGGCGAGCAGCCGCCGCGACTCCTCGCGTTGGGCGAAAGCCGTACGAAGCGCGGTGATCACCCGCCCCGCCACCCCGGGGCGGCGCAGATCGGCGGCGGCGCTCGCCACAGCGGGCCCCTCGGGAAGACCGAGCGTCCCGGCGAGCCGGGCGGCGGACATCCGGCGCAGCATCGGGACGGCCATCCCCGACCGCGTGAGCCTCGAACCAGGCGCCTGCAGGAACGCCGGGGACACGAGCACGAGCTTGCTGATCCGTTCGGGATGCTCGACGGCGAAGCGGAGCGCGGGGCCGCACGCCAGCGAGTGCGCGACCAGCACCGGCCGCGTCAGGACCGGGCCCATCAGGTCGGCCAGCCAGGTGTTGATCGTCGCGTTCCGTGGCAGGGGCGCCGAGCGGCCCAGGCCGGGCAGGTCGGGGGCCAGGACACCGGCGGGAAGGTGGGCGGCGAGGGGAGCCCAGAGGTCGGCGTTCATGGGCAGCCCGTGGAGCAGGACGTGGGTGGGCTGGTGCCGGTCGCCCATCAGCCAGGTGCGGCTGCCTGCCACCGAGTGGAAGCCGTATGGCCGCAGCCATGGCTCGGCGGCGCCGAAGCGGGCCGCCACCAGGTCGTCGGCCCATCGGCGGAGGGCGTCGGCGACCGGCGGCATCTCCAGTCCCGCGGCGGCGGCGAAGGCGCGGGCGGAGGCCGTCGGGTAGCGGTCGGCCGACAGGAACGACAGCGTCTCGGGGTCGGCGCCGGTCAGCCTGCGCGGCAGCCGTCGTACCAGGCTTACGGGGACGGTACGGCGCGGCGCGCTGACACCCGTGTGGTCGGCGATCGCCCGGACCAGCTCTGGCAGGTGGGGAGTGGCGTCGTCGAGCACCCAGTACTCGCCCGCCGCTCCGGTGGGCAGCTTCGCCAGGAAGCGGGCGAAGTAGTCGATCGTGACGACGGGCAGGAAGACGTCGGGGCCGCCGGGGAGCGCGGGCAGCCGTCCCTTCCACAGGTCCTCGACGATACCGGCCAGGCCGATGTACTGCCCGGGGCCTATCACGGTGCTGGGGTTGGCGACGGTCAGCGGGACCCCCAGCTCCCTGGCTCTGGCGCGGACGGCGAGGTCGCCCTCGAACTTGGACGCCTCGTAGGCGCCCAGCCTGCGGTAGTCGGGACGGCCATCGGAGGCGCTCACCCGGTAGCCGCTGATGTGCACCAGCCGCCGCAGGCCGGGCAGGGTGGCGGCCCATTCGATCACGTTCAGCGCCCCGGTGACGTTGGTCGCCCGCGCCTCGGCCACGTCGAGGCCGAACGCGAAGCGTGCGGCTGCGTTGTAGACGTCGCGGACGTCCGGCAGTCCGGTCAGCGGGCGGGTGATGTCGGCGCTGACGACGGTCAGCCCGCTGGTGTCGATCCCTCGGGCACTCAGCCAGGGGGTGAGGGTGTCGGTTCGTACGGCTGCCGCCACGCGCTGGTTCTCGTTGAGCAGCTCGGCGACCAGCGAGCGGCCGATGAAGCCGGTCGCCCCGAAGACGATCGCGTCCATGCATGTGCTCCTAATAGATCGGTCTACATATTTTCTTGGCCGGAAGAAGGCCCGCCGTCTCGGGCGGGCCTGTCGGGAGGTAGGCGAGGGGCTCTGGGAAAGGTGGGACGGAACGCTCAGCGCAGCAGTGCGGCGATCTGGCGGCCGACGCGCCGTAGCGGCTCCCTGCTGCGGTGCGCTCTGGCCAGCAGTAGTGCCCCCTCGGCTAGGGCCAGGATCGTGACCGCGAGGTCGTCGGCATCCTCGCGGCCGGTGAGCAGCTCGCGCAGCGCCGACTCCCAGCCGGTGTAGACCTCCGAGCAGATCTCCTGCAGGGGATCGCTGGTGGCGGCCGTCTCCAACGCCACAGTGGCCACCGGGCAGCCCTTGCGCCAGCCCGACTGCTCCAGCCGGTCGCCCAGCCAGTCCAGCACCCCCGCGACGAACTCCTCCACGCTCGAGGTGGCTTCGGCCAGCTCGCCCATGGTCGCGCCGATCTCCTGGCCCGCCCTGCGCACGGACTCGCCGACCAGCTCTTCCTTGCCGCCGGGGAAGTGGAAGTAGAGCGAGCCCCTGGGTGCGCCGCTGGCCGCGATCACCTGGTTGAGCCCGGCGCCGAAGTATCCGCCGCCCTCGATCAGCTCCTGTGTCGCGTCCAGCAACCTGGCCCGTGTCTCGGCGCCCTTCAGTCCCATGAGCAAAAAATAGACCGGTCTTCATATTTTTGCAAGCCGGCGGCCTGGGCGGCCCCTCCTGTCGCCGGCCCAGGGATACGCCGGTCGGCCGACCCGCGCAGATAATCAATCGGCACGAAATATCCAAAAGGGTGAAAAAGGGAATTTTCTCGGGGAAATCCGATATAGCCGTATATCTGTGGTTTTTCGCCCTTGAGATCTTTTTGCTTCCCGATAGTGCGATCGACGGGTTCTCCATCAATTTTCGGGGGTATTTCCGTGCGTGCCGTCGCTGTCGCAGCACGGCCGAGAGGAAGGTTCTTTTAGAACCGCGAAGTCACTTGGAAGTCAGATGTCCCTTAGTGGTATTAAGCGGGCACCAAGCCTGCGTTTTGGCGGTCGGTCATTGGCGTGGACCGCCACGGCGGCGACGATCGTCCTCGCTGCTTCATTTCCGGGAACGGGGAGCGCCTACGGCGCCACGGCCGAGTTCAACCAGGTCGGCGATGTATGGTCCGCCGGCCCCCAGTACATGTGGCCGGAATACGCCGGACTGCTCGCGCTCCCACTCCCGGATCCGTGCCAGGACGGGAGTTGGCGTTGCAATCCCCGTTGTGACTGCCATCACGATGACTGCAACAAATGCCCGTCCAAGCCGGGCCCCACAGGTCCTACGGGTCCTACTGGTCCGAAGGGGCGTCAGGGGGCCACGGGTCCGACCGGGCCGACCGGGCCGACCGGTCCGACGGGTCCGTCGGGCGACAGGGGTTCGACCGGGCCGACCGGTCCGACTGGTCCGACGGGTCCGTCGGGCGACAGGGGTTCGACCGGGCCGACCGGGCCGACCGGGCCGACCGGGCCGACCGGTCCGACCGGTCCGACCGGGCCGACCGGGCCGACCGGTCCGACCGGGCCGACCGGGCCGACGGGTCCCACGGGTCCGAACAAGAGCATCGACAGTGCTCAGCGCGGAAACGACTACTTCACCGTGCTCGTGCCGTCCACCGGAAGCCTGTTCGTCCGGGATTCGAGCAAGACGCCGACGTGGCAGAACCTCACGTCGATCATCCCCGCTGGCGAAACGGTGGTCGCCGCGACAATCGTCGACCAGGGCCAACCACCCAGCAACGACGTTCACATCTCCATCCTCACCGCGGATGGGCAGGTCTTCCAGACGGCCTGCGTCGTCACCGGCACGTACACGTGGCCCGGTAACTGCGGGCCCTTCGTGGACAACACGCCCCCGAACCTGCGAGTGGCGCAAGAGTGAATTGACGGGCGCCGCGTTCGGAGCATTCCGGGCGCGGCGCCCGCACCTCATTACCACTTGAATGCATAACCCATGTGTGGAGGTGGTGTTCCCCGCTCTTGGCGGGTAAACGCCCACAGATATGGTGTGGCCACATCAGCGTCATTTCTGTCGTTTCAGGGGCAACCGTGGGACCAACGTCCACCACCATTTCGCCGACCCATGCCATTTCGCGCGCCGAACCGCCGCCCACTCGTCATAGGTTCTGGATGTGGACGCTCCTGGCCGGCTGGCTGGCCCAAGCCGTCGTCCGCGTCGTTCTCGGAACACAGCACGCCAGGCCACTGCTCATCCCCGATGAGTCCGGTTACCTCCTGGCCGCGCGGCTCCTGTCCGGCGGCGAGCCGAGCGACCTGTCCTGGCGGACGTTCTACCAGGGCGGCTACGGGCTGCTCATCGCCCCGGCGTACTGGATCAGCAGCGACCCCGAGACCATCTACCGCGTGGTGATGGTCATCAACGCGGTGATCGGCGCGGGCCTCCTGCTCCTGGCCTACCTCGCGTTCCGCCGCCTGCACGTGACGAGAGGCAGGGCGTACGTCCTCGCCCACGTCACCGCGCTCATCCCCTCCGCGGTGTACTACTCGCAGTTCGCGCTCACCGACGCGGTCCTGCCGGTGATCGTCCTCGGCTGGCTGCTCCTGCTGCACTCCTGGCTCAGGGGCGACGGCAGGCGGTACGGCGTCGCCGCCAGCGCGACGATCGCCTTCGCCTACAGCATGCACGCCCGCGGCCTCATCCTCCTGATCGTGCACGTGTGCCTGCTCGCCCTCGTCCTCCTGCGGCAGCGCCGTACCCACGGACGTGACGTCTGGGCGCTGGCCGCCGTCGCGGCGATCGGAGCGGGCGCAGGATGGGCGCTGAACGGCTGGGTGCGGGACCAGATCTATCCCAGCGGTGTCGCGCCGCTCGGCGAGTGGCTCACCACCCGGCTGAGCAGCATGGACGGCGTGGCGTGGACGCTGGCCGTATCGACCGGCCAGGTCTGGCACGGGATCGTCGCCACCTGGGGGCTGGCGGGCGTCGGCCTGCTGGCGCTGGCCGCGATCACGCTGCGCCGCGGCAGCCCGTCGGCCGACCGGCTGGTGGCGGGCACCACGCTGGCCGCCGTCGCCTGGATCGCCCTGGCCACATCGGCGGCGCTGCCGAGTGAGGGCACCGTCGCCAACCTCGCCTACGGCAGGTACCTCGCGTGCCTGACGCCCGTGCTCCTCATCGCCGGACTGGGCGTGCTGGCCCGCGCCAGGCGCGCGGTGGCGAGCCGGGCGGTCCTGGCGGCCGTGGCGCTCACCCTGATCGCGACGGCGATCGTCCGGCTGCACGCCGGCGACCGGCTGACCGGTGACTTCTTCGGCATGTTCGACTTCCCGGAGATCTGCTTCCTCACCTGGAACTGGGACTCCCTGAGCCTCGGCCACGCCACGCTGGCCGCGGTCGCCTCGCTCACCGTCGCGATGCTGGTGATGACACTCGTGCGCCGCACGACCGGGCTGGCCGTCATCGCCGCCGCCTGCATCGTCGCGGAACTGGCGATCGCCGGGGTGACCGTGGCCAAGGTCACCGCGCCGTGGGGGCGCATCCTGACGTTCGCCACGGACCTGACCCCCGCGGGGCTGCGGCCCGGGGATCGGGTGGGCGTCTACTACGCGGGCCTGCACTGGCGGCTCTGGGTCTCGCAGGCATACCAGGTGCCGACCAAGCTCGTTCCCATCGACCCGGACCATCCCGAGTGGCTCCCGCCGGACGTGAGCCTCGTCGTGGTCCCATGGCCCGCGGGGACGGACATCAAGCGCAGCTGGCCCGCCGCCCCCTCCGGCTGGTGGCCGATCATCGGCAATCGGAACCGGACGGGCGACTGGGTGGCCTGGCGCCGCCCGGACACGACCCACACCTGAGGCACGGCGAGCGCGAAGCGCGCCCGGCGAAGGTCCTATGGGACGCCGAGGTCGTGGCGGAGGGCGACCACCGCCGCGCCTCGAGCCCACTCCGTGAACGCGAACGGCTGCACCCGCACCTCCACCGGTTCGCTCGTCCAGTGGGTGTGCTCGGCCAGCGCCGCCTCGAACGCCGCCTCGCACACCGCGTGCATGTGCACCGTCTCCCCGGACAGCACCACCACCTCGGGCCCGATCAGGTTCGCGATCGTCGCCACGATCCGCCCCAGCGCCAGCCCGGCCTCGTCGAAGATCCGCCGTGCCACCGGATCGCCCGACCGTGCCAGGTCCAGAGCCTGGTCGAAGGTCAGCCGGGGCCGGTCCAGCGCCGCCCTGGCCGAGCGTCTGATGGACGGCGCGGCCACGTAGGCGCGGGCGCAGCCGCGGTGCCCGCGCTCGCAGATCGGTCCCCTGCCGTCGATGGCCAGGTGCCCGATCTGCCCGCTCACCCCGGCGGTCCCCGCCACCAGCCGGTCGTCGACGACGATCCCGCAGCCGAGCCCTTCTCCCACGGTGACCAGCGCGAACGTCCGATGCCCAGCCGCCGCGCCGAACCAGTGGACGGCGGCCGTCAGCGCCCGCACGTCGTTCTCCAGTACGGCGGGCAGCCCCGTCGCCGCGCTGACAAGGGCGGCCAGTGGGACGTCGTGCCAGCCGAGGAACGGGGAGTGGTGGACGACCGCGTCGGTTCGCGACGCCGTACCGGCCAGACTGACGCCCACCGCGGCGGGCGGGTCACCGGCGGACACGAAGGCCACCGCGGCGGCGATCCGGTCGACCACCCGCGCCACGTCGTGCCCGTCGAGCGGCATCCGCACCTCGGCGGTGACCGTCGCGCCCAGGTCGGTGCGCACCGCGAACAGCTCGCTGTCGGTCAGCTTGATCCCCGCGTAGGCACGGCGCGAGTGGTCCACCCGCAGCGGCACGGAAGGCCGGCCGGGGACGCCGGCGGGCCCAGGCTCCTCCACCAGGTACCCGGACTGGAGCAGGGGCCTGGTCAGCTTGGTCAGCACCGAGGGCGACAAGTCGAGCCGTCTGGCCACCTCGGCCCTGGACAGCGGCCCGTGCAGGAGCAACTCGACGAAGACCGCACGCGCAGCGGGCGAGAGATTCATGGAGTGAACAAACTTCCCCTCTGGCGATGGAGGAGGCGATCTGGTGTCATGGGGTTTGTGTCAAGTGTGAATATACTCTCGGTGGGCGACAGCGCCTGGGCAGCTGTCACGAAGACCTCCGCTTTCGTCTTCGGCGTCGAGGCGGCAGGCGAGGACACCCGCGTCGTGCAGTGGTACTGGGGGCCGCGACTGCCGCAGGAGGCGCTGGCCGAGGTCGTCGGGCAGGCGCCGAAGCGGACGGGCTCGGGCTTCCACGACCCCCGCGACGTGGACGAGTTGCTGCCCGTCGAGGGCGGACGCCGATGGGGGGTGCCGTCGCTGCAGGCCACCTACGCCGGCGGGGTCCGCTCGGTCGAGCTGTCGTTCGCCGAGGCCGTGCTGTCGGACACGGAGATCGAGCTGGTGCTGCGCGACCCGCTGGGTCTGCGGGTGGGCCTGCACGTGAAAGTGGTGTCCGAGGTCGTCGAGCGGTGGGTCAGCCTCACCAACGAGGGCCCGCACGCCGTACGGCTCGGCAGGGTCGACTCGGGCAGCTGGGCGATCCCCGAGCAGGCGGGCTACCGCTACACCGGCGTCGCGGGCGCCTGGGCACTGGAGACGCAGCTGCACAGGGCCGAGCTGGCCGTCGGCGAGACCACGTTCACCAGCAGGACGGGCACGACCTCGCACCGCGCCAACCCGTGGATCATGATCGACGCGGGCGACGCGACCGAGGAGACCGGAGAGGTGTGGACGGTCGCGCTGGCGTGGAGCGGCTCGTGGCGGCTCACCGCGCAGCGCCGTCCCGAAGGCGACGTCGCCGTCACCGCGGGCTTCGGCCACGAAGGTCCCTCGTGGCTCCTGGACCCGGGCGAGACGCTGGTCACGCCGCCGGCCCTCGGTCTCTACAGCGACGGAGGGTACGGCGCGGCCAGCAGGGCGTGGCACGACTACGCCCGCCACCACGTCCTGCCGACGCCGTTCGAGGAGCGGCCTGTCCTCTACAACTCGTGGGAGGCCACCTGGTTCGACGTGCACGAGGAGGGCCAGATCGACCTCGCCCGCAGGGCCGCCGACCTGGGCGTTGAGCTGTTCGTGGTCGACGACGGCTGGTTCGGCTCCCGCACCGACGACAGGCGCGGCCTCGGCGACTGGTGGCCGAACCCCGACCGCTTCCCGCACGGCCTGTCCAAGCTGTTCGACACCGTCCGCGAGCTCGGCATGCGGGCGGGGCTGTGGGTCGAGCCTGAGATGGTCAACCCCGACAGCGACCTCTACCGCGAACACCCCGACTGGGTGCTGCACTACCCCGACCGCCGTCGCGACACGCTGCGCAACCAGCTCGTGCTCAACTACGGCAGGGCCGACGTGCGGGAGTGGGCGATCGGCTGGCTGTCGGGCCTGGTGTCGGAGTACGGGCTCGACTACTTCAAGTGGGACATGAACCGCAGCTTCACCCAGGCGGGCTGGGCCGAGGCGGGGGAGCGGGCCGACCTGCTGTGGATCGAGCACACCCACGGCGTCTACGCGGTCATGGACACCCTGCGCGAGCGCCATCCCCAGCTGCGCATCGAGTCGTGCTCGGGCGGCGGCGGCCGGATCGACTTCGGCATCCTGCGCCGCACCGACGAGGTGTGGACCTCCGACAACACCGACGCCCGCGACCGCCAGGCCATCCAGGACGGCTACTCCTACCTCTACCCGGCAAGCGCGATGTCGGCGTGGGTCACCGACAGCCCCAACCCGCACACCAGGCGGGAGGTGCCGCTGGCCTACCGCTTCCACGTGGCCATGGCCGGCGCGCTCGGCGTCGGCGGCAACCTCACCAGGTGGTCCCCGGCCGAGCTCGAGCAGGCCCGCGAGCTGATCGCCGCCTACAAGGCGGTGCGGCCCGTCATCCAGCACGGCCGCCTGCACCGCCTGGCGGGGACGCCCGGCGTGACGGCCTCGGCCGTGCAGTACGTCCACGAGGACACCGTCGTCGTGCTCGCCTACAACCCGTTCTCGCTGTCCAAGCACCCCCCTCGCAGGGTACGGCTGGCGGGCCTCGCCCCCGAGGCCGTCTACCAGGACGACGCGGGCAGGCGCTGGCACGGGCAGACGCTCATGTCCCATGGCCTGGCCCTGCCCACGTGGTTCATGGAAGGAAGCGACTACCGCAGCGAAATGGTGGTCCTTCGCCGTGTCGGGATATAGATGACCGTATGGACATCATGACCCTGATAGAGAAGACGAAGGACGGCGCCGGCGTCCAGCGCGTCTTCGGCGAACCCGTCACCCAAGGCGACGTGACCGTCATTCCCGTGGCCAGGATCGCCCAGGGCGGCGGAGGCGGCGGCGGCAAGCAGGAAGGCGAGCGCCCGAGCCAGGGCTCGGGCGGCGGCTACGGCCTCGGCGCCACCCCCGCCGGCGTGTTCGTCATCAAGAACGGCGAGGTCAAGTGGCAGCCCGCGGTCGACGTGAACCGCATCGTGATCGGCGGCCAGATCGTGGCCGTCGTGCTGCTTCTCACGATCAGGTCCATCGTCAAGCGCTGGCGCAAGGGGCGGCGTTGACCATCCTCGGTGTGCGGCCGGCCACCTCGAGCAGGCCGTAGGCTCCCGTGCTCAGACGCGTCGCGGGATGGCTCCTGCCGGGAGACACCAACAAGCACAGGCACCTGCCGGCCCTGCTCATCCCGCTGACGTTGGTCACCGGCCTCGTCGACGCCGTCAGCTTCCTGGGGCTGAACAGGGTCTTCGTCGCCAACATGACGGGCAACGTGGTCTTCGTCGGCTTCGCGCTGGCGGGAGATCAGGAGCTGTCGCTGTGGTCGTCGCTGCTGGCGATCACCACCTTCATGGCCGGCGCGTGGACGGCGGCGCGGCTGATCGCGCGCTCGGACGTGGAAAGGGCTTTCACCCCCGTCACGGCCGTCCACGCGACGCTCGTCGCCACGGCGCTGGTGGTCGCGTCGGCCTTCGGTCATCGGAACACCGGCGCGCAGATCGCGCTCATCTCGCTGCTCGCCTGCGGCATGGGCATGCAGAACGCGGTCGTCCGCAAGCTGGGTGTCCCCGACATGACGACCACGGTCCTCACGATCGCCATAACGGGGCTGGCCAGCGACTCCCCTGGAGTCGCCGGCAGGCGCCGGCTCGCGTCAGTGCTCGGGATGTGCGCCGGTGCGCTGTGCGGCGCCCTCCTTCACTTTCACCTGGGCCCGCCCGCCGCGCTGGCGCTCGCGCTGGTGCTGCTGCTCGCCGTCGTGCTACTCGCCCGCGGTTGAGCGTGCCGGATCATCGCGTCGCATTCGGCGATCGCGGTGACCAGGAGCTCGCGAAGGAGCGCGTCCGGTTCCCTCACGCAGGCCTGGGCGATGCCCACCACGGACAGCTGCACCGCGTTCGGCGCCGCGTACCTGCGGAAACCCTTGTCGGTGATCTTCGCGGCCCGGCTGAAGCGCCTGGCCGAGTCGGCGGCGTGCGGCGCCTGGGCGAACGCCCACCTGCTGCGCTCCTCCAGCTCCACCGGACGGCCGTCCAGCCTGGCCAGCATCTCCTCGGCGGCCAGCACCGAGACGGCCAGCGCGAGCTGCCGCTCGGCGGCGGCGATCGGCAACGCGGTGGTCGCGGCGCGCAGGGCCAGCCTGGCGTCGATCCGCAGGTCGTCACCGGTCAGCCCGATGATGGAGGGTACGAGCGGGACGAGCCTGCTCCTGCCCTCGTCGGTGGTGTGGTCGTTGACCAGGCGGGCCAGGCCCGCGAGCAGCGGGTGTGTGCACGCGGGATGGTCGCTCCACCGTTCGCCCGCCAGATAGGAGGCCAGCTCCATGAAGCAGGCGCCCTTGCGCGGGTTGCGGTGCCTGCCTCGCGACAGGATCGGCATGTGATCGTACAGAGTGTCCACGGCTGCTCCCCGCGTTCTGCGCTGATCTGCCCTTTCAGTCTGCGTTCACGGCTACCCGAAAGCCAGTGGTTGAAGCCCGCCCCTCAGAGATCGGATGTCTGCTGAAAGGTTCTCATGCCGACCTCACCAGGTGATGTGAAGGGCCTCGGGCGATGGTGTCGACAAGGTACGGGTCACGTAGAACGCGTAGGGGTCCACGCGTGCCATCGTCCAAGCCCGGTGGAGGGCGGACAGGATCTGAAATTATCTTTTAGTTCATGACGAAGACTTGAAACTTGTCACCATTGCGCGATTGAGTTCGGTCGTGCAGACCCTCCGCTACGTGGCATCCGCCGCGCTCGCCTTAGCCTTCGTCGCCGCCCCGGCGCAGGCGGATCCCCCCGCCCCCGCAGAGGACGCGCCCCCCGCGTCGTCCTACAGCTCCGACTCCACCCTCCTGCTCAACGCCCCCGCGGGACGGTCGCTGGAGACGGCCAAGAAGACCCGGCCCGTCGCCCCGGGCATCACGCTCACCTCCTTCGACCGCTTCGACGCGGCGGGCTGGCTGCGCGCCGACGCGCTCTCGGCCGACCTGTCAGGCGGCGTCACCGCCGGATACCTCAACTCCGGCGAGGTGTCGAAGACCGAGCCGCTGTCCGGGCCCGCCAAGCGGGCGCGCGCGGTGGCCGCCGTCAACGGCGACTACTTCGACATCAACCGCTCCGGCGCGGCCCTCGGCATCGGCGTGAAGGACGGCGAGCTCATCCAGTCGCCCGTCCAGGGCTGGAACAACGCCGTCGCCCTCAACGAAGGCGTGGGCCGCGTCCTCCAGATGCACTTCGAGGGCACCGCCACCCCCGCGGGCGGCGCGCCGATCACTCTCACCCAGTTCAACCAGCTCGTCCAGACCGGCGGCGTCGGCCTGTTCACCCAGCTGTGGGGCTCCTACCGGCGCTCCGACGCCACCAAGGTCACCGAAGTGGTGCTCGTGAACGGAGCCGTCACCGAGGTGCGGACCGCCGCGGGCCAGGGCCCCATCCCCGCGGGGACCACGATCCTGGTCGGCAGGGAGGCGGGCGCCGACGCGCTGGCCGCGCTCAAGGTGGGCGACCGCGTCGAGGTGAAGTACCAGCCCAAGCCTTCGGACGGCGGCGCCGTACAGACCGCGGTCGGCGGCAGGAACGTCCTGGTCAAGGACGGCAAGGCGCAACCCTTCACCGACACCGACAGCCACCCGCGCACCTCGGTCGGCTTTTCCGCCGACGGCAAGAAGATGTACCTGCTCACCGTGGACGGCCGCCAGGCCGACAGTCGCGGGCTCACGCTGCGCGAGATGGCCGCGCTCATGGTCGAGCTCGGCGCCCACAACGCGCTCGAACTCGACGGCGGCGGCTCCTCCACCATGCTCGCCCGCGAGCCCGGCGCCGCCGACGTCCAGGTCGAGAACAGCCCGTCCGACGGCGGCGAGCGCCACGTTCCCAACGGCCTGGCCCTCTACGCCCCGCAGGGCAGCGGCAAGCTGAAGGGCTTCTGGCTCGAGACCGCCGGCGACCCCGCGAGGGCGCCCGGCGTGGGACCGGTCGCCGGTGGCCGTCCCGACCGCGTCTTCCCCGGGCTCACCAGGCGGCTGACCGCCGCAGGATACGACGAGACGTACGGCCCCGCCGAGGGCGCACCGTCGTGGCACACCTCGACCTCCGTGCACGGCCGCGTCACCAAGGAAGGCGTCTTCCACGCCTGGGTCCCTGGGCAGACCACGGTCAAGGCGTCGCGCGGCGAGGCCAAGGGCAGCATCGACCTGACCGTGCTCCAGCCTCTGGCCCGCGTCGGCGCGACCACCGACAGGGTGGGCCTGGCCGCCGCCGACGCCACGGGCTCCTTCGGCGTCGTCGGCTACGACCGCAACGGCAACTCCGCGCCCATCGAGCCGGAGGACCTGAAGCTCGACTACGACACGTCGCTGCTCGAGGTGAAGCCCTCCCAGCACGGCTTCTTCACCGTCAAGGCGCTCAAGGGCACCGGGTCCGGCCTGATCAACGTCCGTGTCGGCGCGGCGACGACCGCCGTGCCCGTGACCGTCGGGTTCGAGGACGTCGCGGTCGCCGACTTCGAGAACGCCGCCGCGTGGACGTTCGCCGCCGCCCGCGCCACCGGCTCGCTCGGCGCGGTCCAGGGGCAGAGCGGCGGCGGGCTCAAGCTCGCCTACGACTTCACCCAGTCGACCGCCACCCGGGCCGCCTACGCCTCGCCGCCGCAGCAGATCGTGGTCCCTGGACAGCCGCAGGCGTTCGGGCTGTGGATCAACTCCACCGGCAAGGGGGAGTGGCCCAGCCTGGAGTTCTACGACGCCCAGGGGCAGTCGCAGATCCTGCGCGGGCCTTACCTCACCTGGAGCGGCTGGAAGTACGTCGAGTTCGCGGTGCCGCCGGGCGTGAGCTACCCGCTCAAGCTGCGCCGCTTCTACGTGGCCGAGACCAGGGCCGACGCCACGTACACCAACGAGATCGCCATCGACGGGCTGGTGGCCAGGGTGCCCCCGTCCGTCCAGGCGCCGGCCGCCGCCAAGGTGAGCGACCCGGTGGTGAAGGAGTCGGTGGACAGGATGCCGTGGCGGTTCGCGGTGATGTCCGACGCCCAGTTCGTCGCCAGGCAGCCCGACAGCGACATCGTCAAGAACGCGCGCAGGACGCTGCGCGAGCTGAAGGCCGCCAAGCCCGACTTCCTGCTGATCAACGGTGACCTGGTGGACGAGGCCTCGCCCGAGGACTTCGCGCTGGCCAAGCGGATCCTGGACGAGGAGCTCGGCGGCACGCTGCCCTACCACTACGTGCCGGGCAATCACGAGGTGATGGGCGGCAAGATCGACAACTTCAAGGCGGTGTTCGGCGACACGTACCAGGTCTTCGACCACAAGGGGACCAGGTTCATCACGCTCGACACCTCCAGGCTCAACCTGCGTGGCGGCGGCTTCGACCAGATCGCGCTGCTGCGCGACCAGCTCACCGCGGCGGCAGGCGACCAGTCCGTGGGATCGGTGGTGGTGCTCTTCCACGTGCCGCCGCGCGACCCGACACCCGGCAAGGGCAGCCAGCTCGGCGACAGGAAGGAGGCCGCGCTCGTCGAAGGATGGCTGGCCGACTTCCAGCGGACGACGGGCAAGGGAGCCGCCTACGTGGGGGCGCACGTCGGCACGTTCAACGCCTCGCACGTGGACGCGGTGCCGTACTTCATCAACGGCAACTCGGGCAAGAACCCTGCCACGGCCGCGGACGACGGCGGGTTCACCGGCTGGTCGCTGTGGGGCGTCGACCCGGTGACGCCGCAGGAGGCCGAGCACGTCAGGCGCAACTGGTTCGTCGACGCGCCCGACTGGATCGGCACGCAGGTGCGGCCGCACGTGGACACCCTGACGCTGACGGCGCCCTCGTCGGTCTCCGTGGGGTCGCCTGCGACGGTGAAGGCGTCGCTGACCCAGGGCGACAGGACGGTTCCCGTGGCCTACCCGGTCTCGGCCGAGTGGTCCGGGTCGCCGAACCTGCACATCGGGCCGCTGTCGAAGGCCAAGCCGTGGCACGTCGCGGCGCTCGACTCCGCGACGGGGACGCTGACGGCGCTGCGGCGCGGGCAGGTCCTGGTCGCGGTGACGGTGAACGGGTTCAAGAAGGAGGCCACGGTCGCCACCGCGTCCAGAGCCGCCGCCTGACCCTCGCACCTCGGGGCGCCCGCTTTCCCATCGGGAGGCGGGCGCCTTCGCGTCGCCATGGCGCGCCGAGGGCGAGTGAGCGCGGGTCAGGGGGTGGGCTGGGAGGTGAGCTGGTCGGCCCAGGGTGGGTCGGCGCCCGCCACCGCGCAGGTCAGCGCCGCCACCTTGGCCCCGAAGGCGGCGGCCTCGGCGGCCGAGGCGAGGTCCAGCCCGTCGAGCCGCCCGCCCAGCAGCCCCCTGGACTCGAGCCGGTGCAGCAGCCCCGCGGTGAAGGAGTCTCCCGCGCCGACCGTGTCCACCACCTCCACCGGCTCCGCCGGCACCGTCACCACGGCCCCGTCCAGCGAGACCAGCGCCCCCGCGGCCCCCATCGTCACCACGATCAGCCGCGCCCCCGCCGCGTGCCAGAGCTCGCACGCCCGGGCCATCGAGACGTCCGGCATCAGGAACGCCAGGTCGTCGGCGCTGAGCTTCAGGATGTCGGCCAGCGCGCACCACTGCGGCATCCGCGACAGGTAGTCCTCTCGCGAGGCCAGGCTGGGCCGTACGTTGGGATCGATGGAGACGGTCGCCTCGGCCCGCCCTGCGAACTCGGCCACCGCGCCGGCTCCGGGCTCCCTGACCAGTGCCAGCGACCCCGTGTGCAGGCAGGACGCGCCGCCGAGCCGGTCAGCCGACAGCTCTGCGGCGCTCCATCCCCAGTCGGCCGTGCCCTCGGCGTGGAAGGAGTAGCGGGCCTGCCCCTCGCCGTCCAGGGTGGCGACGGCCAGCGTGCTCGGCTCGCGGGCCCGCACGCACGCCGACAGGTCGACCCCGGAGGCGGCCATGCGCTCGCGGAACAGCTCGCCGAACACGTCGTCCGACAGGCGCCCGAGGAATCTGGCGGGGGTGCCGAGGCGGGCCAGGGCGACCGCGGTGTTGCTGGGCCCCCCGCCTGGCAGTACCCGCATCGCCAGCTCTCCCGGGCGCCTGTCGGCGAAGGCGTCGGCGACGCACTCACCAAGGACGGCGATCATCTGCCTCCCTTTCCGCTGTTGCCGTTTTGTTACGGGCCTAGGGCATTGACGTTTCCCGAAACGGAGTTCATCATCGCAGCACAGCGGATGTCAACGTTGACATATGTCAACGATGACACCGAGTCTGTCCAGCTCATGTGAGGAACACCCGCCATGAAACGACTCATCGCAGGCCTCGGGGCCGCAGCGCTTATGGCCGCCGGATGCGGCGGCGGCACCCCGTCCGGCTCAGGTTCGAACACCGTCAAGGTCGGCCTCATCACGAAAACAGAGACCAACCCGTTCTTCGTGAAGATGAAGGAGGGCGCGACCGCCGCCGCCAAGGCGCAGGGCGCCGAGCTCATGAGCGCGGCGGGCAAGTTCGACGGCGACAACGCCAGCCAGATCACCGCCATCGAGAACATGGTCGCCGCGGGAGTGAAGGGCATCCTGATCACGCCGAGCGACACCAAGGCCATCGTGCCCGCCATCAAGAAGGCCAGGGACGCGGGCGTGCTGGTGATCGCCCTGGACACCCCGACGGAACCGCAGGACGCCACCGACGCGCTGTTCGCGACCGACAACTTCAAAGCGGGCGAGCTGATCGGCCAGTACGCCAAGGCCGCGATGGCCGGCAAGCCCGCCAAGATCGCCACCCTGGACCTGGCTCCCGGCATCACCGTCGGCAAGCTCCGCCACGACGGCTTCCTCAAGGGCTTCGGCGTCGCAGAGGGCGACCCGTCGATCGTGTGCTCGCAGGACACGCAGGGCGACCAGTCCAAGGGCCAGACCGCCATGGAGAACTGCCTGCAGAAGGCGCCCGACATCAACCTCGTCTACACCATCAACGAGCCGGCCGCCCTCGGCGCCCACACCGCGCTGAAGGCCAAGGGCATCGACAAGGACGTGCTCGTGGTCTCCGTCGACGGCGGCTGCACCGGCACCAAGGCCGTCAAGAGCGGCGAGATCGCCGCCACCTCCCAGCAGTACCCGCTGAAGATGGCGGAGAGCGGCGTCAAGGCCGTCACCGACTTCGCCAAGGGCGGCAAGAAGGCCACCGGGTACACCGACACCGGGGTCACGCTCATCACCGACAAGCCCGTCGCAGGAGTGGCCGCCAAGGACACCGCCTTCGGCCTGGCCAACTGCTGGGGCTGACATGGCTGTCATCGAAGCGACCCTGCCGCGCAGGATCCTGACCACGCCGACGGCCGGCCCACTGGCCGCGCTGGTGATCGCCTGCGCGTTCTTCGCGCTGAACAGCCCGCAGTTCCTGACCGGTGGCAACTTCTCCCTCATCATCCAGCAGGTCATGGTCGTCGGCACGCTCGCAATCGGCCAGACGCTGATCATCCTGACGGGCGGCATCGACCTGTCGAACGGCGCGATCATGGCCTTCGGCGGCATCGTGATGGCCAAGCTGGCCCTGTCCATGCCGCCACTGCTCGCGATCGCCGCCGGCCTGGCGGTGTGCGCGCTGTTCGGTCTGATCAACGGGATGCTGGTGACGCGGATCTCGCTGCCGCCGTTCATCGTCACGCTGGGCATGCTGAACGTGGTCTTCGCCCTCACCCACATCTACTCCCAGGACCAGACGGTCACGGGCCTGCCCGACGAGCTGACCTTCCTCGGCCAGACCTTCCAGCTCGGGGGCACCCGCGTCACCTACGGCTCCGTGCTCACGATCGCGCTCTTCCTGCTGTTCGCCTACCTGCTCGGCCAGACCGCGTGGGGCAGGCACGTCTACGCCCTCGGCAACAGCCCCGAGGTCGCCAGGCTCACCGGCATCCGCACCTCGCGGCTGACCGTCGGCGTCTACACCCTGGCCGGCCTGGTGTACGGCATCGCCGCCCTCCTGCTGGTCTCCCGTACCGGCGTGGGCGACCCGCAGGCGGGCCAGACCGACAACCTCGACAGCATCACCGCCGTCGTGCTCGGCGGAACGAGCCTGTTCGGCGGGCGCGGCCTGGTCATGGGCACGCTCATCGGCGCGCTCATCGTGGGCGTGTTCCGCAACGGCCTGCAGCTGATGGGCGTCCCGTCGATCTACCAGACGCTCATCACCGGAATCCTGGTGATCCTCGCGGTCACCGTCGACCAGCTCTCCCGCAGGAGGACCCGATGACCACGCCAGTTCTCCAGGCGCGGGGCCTGGTCAAGCGCTACGGACACGTCACCGCCCTCGACGGCGCCGACTTCGACCTGCTGCCCGGCGAGGTGCTCGCCGTCATCGGCGACAACGGCGCCGGCAAGACCACCCTGATCAAGGCGCTCACCGGCGCCATCCAGGCCGACTCTGGCGAGATCCTGCTCGACGGGAAACGGGTGCGCTTCGGCGACCCGCTGGAGGCGCGCAGGGCCGGGATCGAGACGGTCTACCAGGACCTGGCGATCGCCGCCTCGCTCGACATCGCCACCAACATGTTCCTCGGCAGGGAGCTGCGCAAGCCCGGACTGCTCGGCAAGGTGTTCAGGATGCTGGACAAGCACCGCATGCGGGCGGAGTCCGCCGAGCACATGGCCGCGCTGAAGATCGGGTTGCGCTCGCTCGCCGTACCCGTGGAGTCGCTGTCGGGCGGGCAACGGCAGGGCGTCGCCGTCGCCAGGGCGGTGGCGTGGGCCTCCCACGTGGTCGTCATGGACGAGCCCACGGCCGCGCTCGGGGTGAAGGAGTCGGGGCAGGTGCTCGACCTGATCCGCAGGGTCCGCGACCGGGGCCTGCCCGTGGTGCTGATCAGCCACAACATGCCGCACGTCTTCGAGATCGCCGACCGGATCCACGTCCAGCGGCTGGGCCGAAGGGTCGCGCAGATCAAGCCGGGCGACCACAGCATGGCCGAAGTGGTGGCGATCATGACGGGCGCCATGAACGTGGCGGACGGCAAGGCCGTCATCGCCGACAAGGGCGCCGCGGAGGCGATCGGCCTCTCCTGATCCCGCTACCCTGTTCCCGACAAACGGGGAGGTTCGATGGCGAGCGCGCGGCGCCCGACGATGACCGACGTCGCCCGTGAGGTCGGCGTCACCGCCAAGACCGTCTCCAGGGTCCTCAACGAGGAGGGCCCCGTCGCCCCCGAGACCAGGGCGCGCGTCATGGAGGTCGTGCGCAGGCTCGGCTACCGACCCAACCTGATGGCCCGCAACATGCGGGTCGGCGCGAGGGACGCGGCGATCGGCCTGGTCATCCCCGACATGGGCAACCCCTTCTTCGGCACCGTCGCCGGCGGCATCGAGAGCGCGGTGCGCGAGCGCGGCCTGACCGTGATCGTGGGCTCCTCCAGCGAGACGAAGGAGCTCGAACGCTCCCTGGTCGCCACGTTCCTCGCGCGCCGCGTGAGCGCGCTGCTCGTGGTGCCGTCGGCCACGGGCGACCACCGCTACCTGCGCGCCGAACGCGAGGCAGGGCTGCCCATCGTCTTCCTCGACCGGCCCGCGATGGGGCTGGCGGCCGACTGCGTGGTCAGCTCCAACCGGGAGGGGGCGCGCGAAGGCACCGCGCACCTCATCGCGCACGGCCATCGCAGGATCGGCTTCATCGGCGACCTGCCCGCGACGCTCTACACCAGGCGCGAACGCTTCCAGGGCTACCGGGACGCGCTGGCGCAGGCGGGCCTGCCGTTCGACAAGGGACTGGTGGAGACCGGCCACTCCGCCGAGGCCGCCGCCGCGGCGGCCGAGCGGCTGCTGGAGCTGCCGGACCCGCCGACCGCGCTGTTCGCCGCCAACAACTTCGCCGCGACAGGCGCGGTGGTCGGGCTGGCCAAGGCGGGGCGCAAGGACGTCGCCCTCGTCGGGTACGACGACCTGCCGCTGGCCGAGGTCCTCGACCCGCCGCTGACCGTGGTCGCCCAGGACCCGGCGGGGATCGGGGCGGCGGCGGCGGCGCTGGTGCTGTCCCGTCTGGACGGCGACCGTTCGCGCGTAACGAAGACGCTGGTGCCGACCCGGCTGATCCCCCGAGGCTCGGGCGAACTTCGCCCGCGCTGAGCCCCCCATCCAGTCCGGCCGCGCTGAGTCTCCCCGTCAGGTACGGCCCGCGTTGTGCCCTGTCCTGTACGGCACGCCCCGCCCGGCCGCCACCCCGGGCGCGGGGCCGGGCACTGTCCAGGGAAAGCCGTCGTGGTGAGCTGATCAGGCGGTTGACCTGGTGTTTCATACCAGTACTAGGCTCTCGTCGGCCCTTTGGCCCGTGGGTGGCCCGTTCAGGGAAGGTGCTGGCGAGTGGCTCGTTGGGGTTGGCTTGCCGGGCGAATGCCGCCTCGATCAGGGCGTTGGCCCGGTCCTCTCCATTTGAACGGCGAGTTCGCGCCCCCGCCGCGACGCCTCGGCGCGGGCGGCGTCGAGGAACTTGCGCCATGCGGCCGCGACGAGCCATGCCTTCGGATCGCGCGGTGGATCGTCCGGCCAGGTGTCCAGTGCCCGGATCAGGGCTTCCTGCACAGATCCTCGGCCGACGCGAAGTCGGCTCCGCGCCGGACGAGGACACCGATCACCGCAGTTGTGACACCTGGAGGCCTTGGCGCCAGGTGGGATGTGCCGGGTGCCAGCCCAGTTCGCGCTTGGCCTTGGCGTTGGATGCGCCGCGCAGTTCGGTCATGAGCACGACGCCGGCCTGTCCGGCGGCCAGCCGTCCGATGAACCGCGGCACGCGCATCGGTTTCTTGGCGCCCAGCATCGCCGCCAGTTCCGGCAGCCATTCGGCGACCGGGGCGGGGTCGTCATCGACGATGTTGTAGACACCGCGGCCGCCGTTCTCCACGGCTGCGACCGTGGCCTCGGCGGCGTCGGCGATGTGGACGAACGACCACACCCCACCGCCGTCGCCGACGACCGGGAACTTGCGTTTGCGGATCATCTCGAACTGCTCGGAGCCTGGCGCCATGGAGGTGCCGGGTCCGTAGAACGCGCCGTAGCGCAGCACGATCCCTTCGGTCCAGGCGGCGCCCAGCACTGCCTTCTCCAAGTGCTCGATCGCGGCGATCATCGGGGCCATCTGGCTGACCGGTGAGCGATCCAGGGGGTCTTGTTCGTTCTTGACCGGCCCGCCGGTCCGGGTGTAGGTGAACGCGCCGTTGCTCTGGGCGACGAACCGTCGTACTCCTGCGGCGCGTGCGGCCGCGAGCAGGTTGTCGGTGCCCTCGATCCGCAGCCGGTCGGTGGCGGCGAAGCTACGTTCGAAATGGCGGGTGTCGATGTGCCCGATGGCGGTCAGCTGGTGAACGATCACCTCCGGCGCCGCCTGGCGCACGGCCGCCTCGACCTGGGCGCGATCGAGCGCATCGGCGATGACCGGTACCGCGCCCAGCTGTGATGCCCTGGCCTTGTGCGACTCGCTGCGGGTCATGGCGAACACCTCGTGTCCCGCATCGACCAGACGCGGCACCAGTTGCGTACCCATCGCTCCAGTCGCTCCTGCAACCAGCACTCTCATCGTCAGCTCCTGTCCGGTTCGGATTTGTCACTTGAACCGGATGGCCCGCCGTTTCCTGACAGGAACCATAGGTGATACACGTCACATCACGAGCAGGGGCTCCCCGTGGTCGGCGGCCGCCCATTGCTCGGTCGCGCGTTCGAGCTTGTCGGGGTTTGCCTGGGTACGGCAGGCAGTGATGCCCTCGGCGGTGACCTCCAGGCACATGATGGCGACGACCCGGCCTTCCACGACGGCCACAACGGCGGGTTCGCCATTGGCGGTCCAGGCGTATATCTCGGGCGAGCCGCCGACGATGGCGCGCTTGGCCTCGGCGGGCTTGAACATGCCCCACACGAACTTCGCGACCGCGAGGGCTCCCTCGAACGCCTTGGTGCGTGCCGGAACCTTCCCTCCGCCGTCGCCGATGGAGATGGCGTCCTTGGTGAGCAGGCGTACGAGCTCATCGGTCTGGCCACTGGTGGCGGCCGCGAGGAACTCCTCGACGATCCGCTGGGCGGCGGCCTCGTCGATTTCGGTGCGGGCTTTGCCGTACGCGACATGCTTCTTGGCACGGTGAAAGATCTGCTGGCTGGCGGCCTCGGTGATGTCGAGGATTTCGGCGATCTCCCGGTGCGGGTAGTCGAAGGCCTCCCGCAACACGTACACGGCCCGTTCGTTGGGGGACAGGCGCTCCATGAGGGTGAGGACCGCGTACGAGACCGCTTCGCGCTGCTCAGCGGTGTCGGCCGGGCCGAGCATCGGGTCCCCGGCGAGCAGCGGCTCGGGGAGCCATCGGCCCACGTAGGTCTCGCGGCGTGCCCGCGCGGAGGTGAGCTGGTTGAGGCACAGGTTGGTGAGTACCTTCGTCAGCCAAGCCTCGGGGACCTCGACGCGGTCGACGTCGGCGGCCTGCCAGCGCAGGAACGTCTCCTGCACGAGGTCCTGTGCCTCGTCCGCGGAGCCGAGGAGACGGTAGGCGATGGCCTCCAGGCGCGGCCTCGATAGCTCGAACCGGTCGACGTCGTCCACCGTCAAAGGCATGACCTGATCATATCTCCCGCATGCCTCCAGCTGGTCACGGCCCTTCTTGTGGGGATCGAGGCCATCCGCGTACGAAGACGTCGTCGACGCGATGGACGACTGGCCAGCCTCGTCAGGCTAAGCCGCCTCAGCACGGCGGACAGCGACCACGCTGCCCCTCCTCACGAGGATTGGCGCATCCCGCCAACTGAGGTGGTGAGTCACAGTTGCAGTCTTCGGCGCCGTCTGCGCGGTTCGGGCTCCCAGGGTTGGAGTTCGGCGATGTCGAGGGCCGGTTCGGTGTCAGCGGCGCAGCGTGCGGCGTCGTTGAAAGCGTGCAGGCGCGGACGTAGTTCGGGGAGAACTCTTGCTTGCGGAAGTGCCGGTAGGCCGTCGGGTGCTGCTTCGCGGCGACGCGGGCCAGGGGCTGGATCCGATCGCGGAGCTGGGTGGGTGCCTGGTCGTGTGCCTGCTCGCTGCTGCACGCCCCCGGCGTGCAGGCCAGGCGTCCCACCATCTCCCCCAACAGTCTCGGCGCGGCCGACGAGCGAACGGAACGTGGTCCAGGCGATGTTCCCCCGGACAAGCAAAGCCTGGTTGACCTCGAACGGCAGCGGCGCTCGCCGCCCCGTCACCGGCGCCTGCTCGCGGCGGCGATCCAGGCGCGGCCATAGGCTTGTGAAACAGACCGATCGGTGTCGACCGCCCAGCGCGTCTACGGGCGAGAACTCATCCGTGGAACCAGGCCTGGTCATCGTGCGGGCGTGCGCGGTTCGGTGGCGGGGAGAGGCGGGGTGTCTCACACGGTGCGGGGTCGCTCGCACAGGGGCCCGCCAGGTGAGGCACTTGCCGGAGCCACGCGTGGTTCACGGTGCGACGTACTGGTCGTGCTTGGCATACAGCTCAGTCCATTCCTCGTCGGTGAGCCGGCGGCCGGTGGCGACGATTTCGGCGAGCTCCCGGAAGTACGCCTCCCGGGGCGCCCCCGGCGTGAACAGCACCAGCATGGAAGCAGGTGCATCGGAATCGTTACTGAAGGCGTGGACTCCGCCTGGCGGCACGTACAGGAAGTCGCCCGGTGTAGCGTCCAGCCATCGCTCGCCGTTGTACAGCGAGACGGTGCCCTCCAGGACGAAGAACGACTCGGAAATGGCCCTGTGAAAGTGAGCGCCGGGGCCGTTCGGGATCGCGGCCATGTCCCAGCGGTAGAGACCGAATTGGCCATCGGTGCTCGCACCGGTCGCCAGATAGCCGACCCGGGACTTGACTCCGATCGTGAGGTCCGGCGGTGCGTCGGCCGACCGGTAGGTTGCGCCGGCGATCCCGTGATCCTTCAAGTATCGCGCCGGTGGATAGGACATCGTCATTCGCTCCAAGCGGTGGATCGTTCTGAGCGGCATGACCCTACGTGACGAAGTGGCCCCGTCGGGAGATCCAATTCCTGCCTGTTCGATTGAGCCAATATCCGGGGTGCTCCGGTGCGGCCGAAGTCCAAGATCGAGCTGTATGCGGCGATCCGCCGCCTCCGGGCCGTGGAGGCGGCGATCCGGGACAGCTTGCGCCCGCCGACCGCGGCCAAGGCGCGTCAGGCGGTCGGCGCCGGGGCGACCGGGCCGTGGCGCTGCACCCGATCGCCGCCACGGACACCTACCTCACTGGAGGCGATCAGCGCCAATCCGGCCTGGGCCCAGCACCGCCAGGACACCGCCGACGTCGCCGAGGCCTGCCACGACGATCTGGCCTGGGCCGACGCGGTGCTGTTCGGCACTCCCACCCGCTTCGGCAACCCGGCCTGCCAGCTCAGGCAGTTCATCGACACCACCGGTCCCCAGTGGTACCAAGGCAAGCTCGCGGACAAAGTGTACTCGGCTTTCACCGCCTCCAACACCGCCCACGGGGGACAGGAATCCACCCTTCTGGCACTGGGGAACACCTTCTACCACTGGGGCGGCATCATCGTGCCCCCCGGCTACACCGACCCCATCCAATTTCAGTCAGGCAATCCCTAAGGCACCTCCCACGTGACCGGCGATGGCCCACCCAGCGAGGTGACCTTGCAGGCGGCCCGTCACCAGGTCCGTCGCGTCGTCGACACCGCGGCCGCACTCAAGGTCGGCCGCGCCGCCTGATCCAGCACGGAACACCGACGGGCTGGTACGGCAGGTCCGTCAGCTTGTGAAACCTCACATTCCAGTGGGCTGCGTCGTCGGACTACTGAGACCACAGGGGCCGTCGCCAGGTGAGCTGGTTGCGGTCCGATTCTTGAACGGAGGATGCGATGACTTCGAACGATTCCGAGGTTAGGGCGCTCTTGGAGAGTCGAGTCGATGCCTGCCAGGCAAAGGACATTGATCGACTCATGTCACATTATTCTTCCGACATCGTTTATTACGATGTTGTTCCCCCTCTCCAGTTCGCGGGATTCGATGAAGTCCGCGGCAACTTTGTGCGGTGGTTTGATGAATACGATGGCTCCATCGGCCTGGAAACGCACGACCTGACCATCGCGGCGAGTGCAGATGTCGCGTTCGCGCACATGCTTCACCTGGACAGCGGAACGCGCAAGAACGGGCTCCAGAGCGCGATATGGGTACGGTCGACCGTTTGTTGCCGACGGTCAGGCGACAAGTGGCTGATCACGCACGAACATATCTCAGTGCCGATCAACCCTCAGAACCTTCAAGCCTGGTTTCCGCCGGGGGTGTGAGCCGGCCTGATCGTTTGTCTGAGAAAGCAAGAACGCCGGTGACCGTTCCGATGATGCGCATCCGGTAATCGTGATCTCCCAGGCTCGCGTCGAGGTGCCGCGCCGGGCGTCGATGGCGTCGACGCAGCCGATACGGTCGTGCCGACTTCGACTCCCTGTGGAAGATCATCCTCTGCGGCTGCTGACGAGGACGGCATCACGTCGGTCACAACAGCACACACTTTGCGCCAGAGCCACGCGCAGCACCTACGGGCGCCGTGCGGTGCGCGACGGTGGGGATGCCACCTGGGCGGCGATACAGGCGACCAAACCGATCAC